>NZ_CP024200.1:47500-347500 GCF_002844375.1 Thalassospira marina
GGCCGATGGCAGCCAGTCGCGTTCGCGCAAACCGAAAATACCCGTCGTCCCGGCATTGGAGGGATCAGAGACAATCACCCCGGAAAGGCGGGCAACCACCCAGTCCGAAAGCATGCAGATTTTATCGATACGGTCGTAGATATCGGGCATTTGCTGACGCAGCCATAAAAGGCGCGGCAATGCCCCCAGGGCAAAGGTTTGCCCGGTCTGATTATAAAGGTCGTGTTCGACACCGGGGAAATCCGTTTTCAACTGACGGACCTGATCGACCGCGCGGCCATCGACATTGGCGCAGGCCCAGATTTCGCGACCATCACGGTCAAAGGCAACAAAGGCCTCGCGCATGCTTGTGGCGCTGACAGCGGCAATATCGGTACCGGAAATACCGGCAGCCCCAAGCGCGCCTTCAATACAGCTACATATAAGTGCCCAATTGCCTTCGACGTCAAAATCCATCGAACCGGGATAGCGAGGATCGGTTTTATGCCACCATTCGCGCTGCATGGCACCAAGCTGGTTGCCATCGCGGTCAAATACCACCGCGCGGCCACTGCCGGTCCCGGCATCAATCGCCAGAAGATAATCACCCTTTGCCATCTTAGTTATCCTCCAGCAGCTTTTCGGCGGTTTTTTCATCGGTAATCAGAATGTCGACATATTTGCCCTTCAGCGCGGACTGGATCGCCCGCACCTTGCTGACCCCGCCAGCCGCAGCAATGACATTTTCGGAATTTGAAAGCGCCGCAAGACGCGCGCCCACCACACGCTGATGAAGCGGCAGATCAAGCGCCTGGCCGTTATCATCAAAAAACTGGCACAGAATATCGCCAACAGCGCCCTTGCGCCGCAACGGTTCGACCTCGACCGGGGTGATATAGCCACTGCGAACAACGGTGGAATCGGCATTCAGTTCGCCAATCCCCACCAGTTGATAGGCCGCATTCAGGGCCATTTCCAACACAGCCGAAATGGCAGGTTCCGCCATAAGGGCAGAAGCGACATGCTGATCGGACACCACAAGCGGAGCCGGCACAAGATGCACGCTGCTGCCCCAGTTTGCGGTGCGCATGCCATCAACATAAGTGGCAACACCGCCGGTTAAGCTGACCAGCGACACATTGCGTTCATTGGCCATGTGGCCAAGACGTTGAATGGTATGACTGACCGTCGCCCCCCAGCCAACGGCAAGCAGATCATCGGGGCGCAGACGCTGCATGAGAAATTGTGCTGCCGCCTGACCAAGACGTTCGCTAAGATCGCCACCTTCAAGATGGGGGATGACGCGAACTTCGCGCAGACCCCAGCGATCCTGCAGGCGCTGTTCATATTCAAGGCAGCCCTGATGGCGGGAATTGATGCGCACCTGGATGATGCCGGTCCGACGGCCACTTTCAAGCAGGCGCGAGACCTTGATGCGCGACAGGCCGAGCTTGTCGCCGATTTCGCCTTGGGTCAAACCGTCATTATAATAGTACCACGCGATACGGGTGAGGGTTTCTTCCTCCGCGTCCGCGTAGCTCCAATCTGTATTGTCTGACACCATGAACGCCATCCCAGCTTTTGTGTTATTTGTTCAAATGATTATTCATTAAACAAGTGATCACGTCAACCATCCGAAAGTGCAAATTTTTCCTGCCTGCCAAAAAGCGCAGAAACACTCGTTAAACGCCAAACTATGCGGCGATGCACAATAACATTAAGCGATAATTCATATTGACGCCTGCGTTTTGGTATGATCACATGTTCATCATAAAAACAAATGAACAGGCCCCAGGGATGGAACGGAAAAACCAAGACGCAGCCGCCGTTCGCGTGAACGACATATGGAAATCATATGGTGGAACGGCAGTTCTCAAGGGTGTGGACATCACGCTTCTGCCCGGGCAGGTCCATGCCCTGCTGGGGGGAAATGGCGCTGGCAAGTCGACTTTGATGAAATCGATTGCCGGGCTGGTAAACCCGGAATCGGGCAGCATCGAAATTAACGGCCAGGTGCTGAGCAATCCGTCACCGGCGGCGGCCCAGGCATTGGGGCTGTATCTTGTGCCGCAGGAAGCCCATATCCTGCCCAATCAGTCCGTTCTGGAAAATATATGCCTTGGCCTGCGGGCATCGGCAAAGGCATTGCGCGGCGACATTGAAAAGTTGATTGCCGAGCTTGCCGTGCGCCTGGACCTGGATGCACAGGCCGCGACCCTTGAAATTGCCGACCGCCAGATTGTCGAGATTTTGCGCGGCCTTATTCGCAAGGCGCGGGTTTTGATCCTGGACGAGCCAACATCGGCCCTGACACCCCATGAAGCAAATGCCCTGTTTGATCGCGTCCGCCAGTTACAGGCGCAGGGCGTGGGCATTTTCTTTATTTCGCATAAATTGCGGGAAATTCGCGAAATTTGCGATGTGATCAGTGTGCTGCGGGATGGCGCGATTGTTCTTTATGGCACGCTTGATGAATATGACGACCAGCAGATTGTTGAGGCAATGACCAAAACCGCCGCGACAGCAGGCGCATCAATTGCCGCCCCGCAACGCCAGCGCAATACCGATTTCAACCTTGCCAGCAGCATTCTTGAAATTTCGCATTTCAGCGGCGAAGGGTTTCGCAACATTTCATTTGATGTACGTGCTGGCGAGATTGTTGGCCTGGCCGGGGTTGTTGGTGCCGGGCGGTCGGAACTGGCCGAAACATTGTTTGGCCTGCGCCCGTCAAGCAGCGGTAGTGTGAAATTGCAGGGCAAGGACCTTGTCGAGCGATCCCCACGCAAATGCGTTGATGCCGGGCTGGTTTACCTGCCCGAAGACCGCCAGCAGAACGGCCTGTTCTTGGAAGCATCACTGGCATGGAATATGTCGGGCTATACGATGCATCGCCTGGGGTTTTTCCCCAAAGGCAAACGGGAAACCGGCGAATTTTCCGAATTTCGGGATGCACTGGGCATCAAATGCGAAGGTCCCGGCCAATCGGCCGGTCGGCTTTCAGGCGGGAACCAGCAAAAGGTTTTGCTGGCAAAATGCCTGGCGGCGAACCCGCGCCTGTTGATCCTTGATGAACCGACACGCGGCGTAGACGTGGCTGCACGTAACGACATTTACCGCCTGATTCACCAACTGGCTGAAAAGGGCATGGGTGTTTTGCTAATTTCATCGGATTTCGACGAAATCGAACAACTTGCCGACCGCGTGATCGTCATGGCGCACGGCCATCAGTGCGGAGAACTTTCCAGCCAGGCGATCAATGTTGATGCCATCGCCCATTTAGCCTTTGAATCCGGAGCGGCAAGCCATGCTTGATTTCTTTGCCCGCAACCGCGTTGCGACCCTGTTTGGCGTTACCGTGCTAGCCTTTATCCTGATCGGCATTGCCGCACCTGGTTATCTGTCATTATCGACCGCGTCGGTCATCATGTCCAACAGTCTGGTTTTGATGACCGTGGCACTGGGCACCATGCTGGTTATTTTGACCCGCAATATTGATGTTTCCAGCGGATCGGTTCTGGGGCTTAGCGCGGTTATTCTGGGTCTTTTGTTAAATGACGGCATGGGGCTGGTGCCTGCAATTGTCATTTGCCTGATCTGCGGGGCGCTGGCGGGCCTGTTTAACGGCATTCTTGTTACCTTTTTCAATGTGCCGTCCATTATTGCAACGCTTGGCACACTGGGCCTGTTTCGCGGGATCATGCTGATCCTGACAGGCGGCAAATGGATCGAGGAATTGCCGCAATCCCTTAAATTTCTGGCAGAAAACGGCAGCATCGGGATTTCGGTCCTGACGGTGGCTGTGGTGATTGCCCTTGCTGGGGTTTGGGCAATCACCCGCCATACGCGCTTTGGCCGCTATTTTTATGCCGTCGGCGATAACCGCGAAGCCGCCCGCCACCTTGGTATTCGCATTCATCTGGTGCAGATCAGCGCCTTTGTGGCGGCTGGTACGCTTGCCGCCCTGGCAGGGATCATTTTTGCCGCCCAGATTGGCTTTATTCCCAACCAGGCAGGTAATGGCATCGAATTAAAGGCGATTGCCGCCAACGTTCTGGGTGGGGTCAGCCTGCTGGGCGGTAGCGGGTCGGTACCTGGCGTGTTTGTGGGCGTGATTTTCATGACCTCGATTGACAGTGCGCTGGTGTTTTTAAAAATCCCCGCCTTCTGGAACGACTTTATTGCGGGGGCGGTGTTGCTGCTGGTCCTGCTGCTTGATGGCCGGGTGCGCATTGCCGTGGAAAAGGCCATTCGCGCCAAACGCTATGCCGTGCACGCCCCGAACCCCACCAATACCAACACCAACACCGGTGCAGCGGCAAACAGCCCTGAAAACACCCTCCCGCGCCCCACCAATGCGCAATCAAATGCCACCCCGCAGGAGCACGCATAATGAAACGTTTCTTTCTGCGCTGGGAAATGGCGCTGTTTGTCATGCTGGTGGCGGAATTCGCCATTTTCGGTGCCATCAATCCGCGCTTTTTGAACCTGTCCAACCTGCTTTACAGCACCAGTGACTTTGCCCAGATCGGCATTGTTGCCCTGCCGCTGACCATCGTGATCATTGCTGGTGGCATTGACGTTTCCTTTGCATCGACGATTGGTTTGTGCGCGATCATTTTTGGCATCGCCAATTTCTTTGGCCTGCCCTTGCCGCTTTGCATTGTGGCCGCCCTTGGCGCGGGCGCGATTGCCGGGCTGTTTAATGCCGGGATCATTCATCTGTCGCGCATTCAGCCACTGGTCGTGACACTGGGCAGCCTTTATCTGTTTAGCGGTGCGGCAACAGTTCTTTCCGGTGTTGTTGGTGCGGGTGGCTATGAAGGCATTGGCAATTTCCCCGACAGCTTCACCGGTTTTGCCTATATCGAACTGGCAGGCCTGCCAGCCCCCTTTGTGGTGCTGCTGATTGAAGCAGTCATCCTGTTTGTAATCCTGCATTTTTCGCGATTTGGCCGTTCGGTTTTCCTGTGCGGGTTAAGCGAACATGCCGCACGCTATAGCGGCCTTCCCATTCGCACCATTCAGACCATGACCTATGTGATGACCGGCGTTTTTGCCGGGATCGCGGGGCTTGTTCTTTCGGCCTATTTCGGATCGGCCCGTGTTGATCTGGGCACCGCAACCCTGCTGCCCGCCATTACGGCGGCGGTTCTGGGTGGTGCCTCCATTTATGGCGGGCAAGGGTCCATCATCGGAACATTTCTGGCAACGCTTGTTATTGGCTACCTGCAACAGGGCCTGCAAATGAGCGGTGTTCCCAGTCAGATTTCCAGCGCGCTCTCAGGTGCGTTGCTGGTGGTTGCGGTCGCATTGCGCCACGGAAGCGCCTTGCTGACCAGCTTTGTCGCTGCGCGAATAATGGCGACGAACCGGAAACGCGCAGCATCATGAGGAGGAGGAACGACATGTTTGGACGTCAATTCAAATGGACTATGGCAGCAGCGATCACGGGTTCGATCATTGCAGCAGCAACCCCGGCGCTGGCTGAAAACCAGATTGCCTTTATTCCGAAGCTTGTTGGTGTCGGCTTTTTTACCAGCGGCGGTAATGGCGCACTGGCAGCCGGTAAAGAACTGAATGAAAAAGTCACCTATGACGGCCCGACGGAACCGAGCGTTTCCGGCCAGGTCCAGTTCGTGAACAACTTTGTCAATCAGGGCTACAATGCACTGATCCTGTCTTCGGTATCGCCCGATGGCCTGTGCCCGGCACTGCAGCGCGCAATGAAACGCGACGTGCTGGTCATGACCTGGGATAGCGATGTGAAGCCGGAATGCCGCAGCTATTACGTTAACCAGGGCACCCCGGAACAGCTGGGCGGTCTTTTGGTCGATATGGCCAATGACGGCATTAAAAAGGACAAGGCAAAGGTCGCCTTTTTCTATTCCAGCCCGACCGTAACCGACCAGAACGCCTGGGCCAACGCCGCCAAGGCCAAAATTGCCAAGGAACATCCGGGCTGGGAAATCGTCACCACCCAGTACGGTTATAACGATGCACAGAAATCCCTGCAGACGGCTGAAAGCATCCTGAAGGCCTATCCGGACCTTGATGCCATCATCGCACCGGATGCCAACGCCCTGCCCGCATCGGCACAGGCAGCCGAAAACCTTGATCGCGCAGGCAAGGTCACCATTGTTGGTTTCAGCACGCCCAATGTGATGCGCCCCTATGTCAAGCGCGGCACGGTGGAACGTTTTGGTCTGTGGGATGTTACCCAGCAGGGCAAGATCGCCGTTTATGTTGCCGACCATGTCCTGAAAGACGGCCCGATGAAAGTTGGCGACAAGCTCGACATTCCGGGCATCGGCACGGTTGAAGTCTCGCCCAACAGTGTTCAGGGCTATGACTATGAAGCCGAAGGCAACGGCATCATCCTGCTGCCGGAACGTACTGTCTTTACCAAAGACAATATCGACAATTTTGATTTCTGATTTCGGAAATCAGGCACGACATCGTCCTCCCACGGTGTCGTGCATCTTTATTTGTTATTGAATTTCATCTTTCAAATTTCAGCCTAACGGAAATGCCCCGATGCAGAATTTATGGAACGATCAGGACGCCCAAACCTATATTGACCAGGCGCTGGCAAAGGGCCAGCCGGCCGATCTTGGCCTGCGGGTTTATACGTCTCGCATTATCGGCCAGGTGCCCGACCTTGTTTTGCATGGCGGGGGGAATACATCGGTCAAGGTCACGCAGGATGACGGTACACGCATCATCCATGTCAAAGGCAGCGGCTGGGACCTTGAAACCATCGAGGCACCGGGCCTGCCAGCCGTTTATCTGGAACCATTGCACGAAGCCCGCCACCAGGGCCGTCTGAGCGACCCGGAAATGGTTGCCCTTCTGCGCAAAAACCTTTTGGAAGCTGATGCCCCGAACCCGTCGGTCGAAGCCCTTTTGCATGCGTATCTGCCCGATACATTTGTGGATCATACGCACTCAACAGCCGTTCTGGTGCTGGCAGACCAGGATAATTCCGAAGAAATCATGCGCGAAATTTACGGCGACCGCCTGGCATTTCTGCCTTATGTGATGCCGGGTTATGACCTGTCGATTGCCGGGGCCGACCTGTTTGACCAGTTCCCGGATTGCCAGGGGCTCTGGCTTAAAAATCATGGTCTTTTCACCTTTGGCGCGACGGCCAAAGAATCCTATGACCGCATGATCGATTTTGTCACCGAGGCCGAAAATTACATATCCGCCAAAGGCATTGCCCTGCCCGGACCGGAAAAATCCGACGGCAGCCTGAATGATACCCTGCGTGAAAACTTGCAGGCCGCATTGCAAAATGGCGCATCGCCCTTTGCCAACGGCATTGCCCTGGATTTCCGAACGACACCGTCCATTCGCGCCTATCTGTCCAACCCGGCGCTGGAAGAAATTTCCATGCGCGGAACGGCAACACCGGACCATGTCATTCGGATCAAACCATTTCCGATGATAATTGATGAAAATTCAAACGAAGGTACCATTTTGGCCGCAATTGCGGATTACCAGCAAAAATATAGTGCCTATTTCAATCGCAATGCGCCCAACGCCAGCGAACCGAAAGTCCAGTTGGATGCGTGGCCCCGCATTGTCATGATCAGAAATGTTGGTCTGGTCGGCCTGGGCAAGGATGCAAAAGCTGCAGCCATTGCTGGTGACCTTGGCGAACAAACCGCCCGGATCATTAATGCTGCCGAAAAAATCGGCCGCTTCCAGCCGATCAACGAGGCTGATCTGTTCGATATGGAATATTGGTCATTGGAACAGGCCAAGCTGCAAAAGAAGTAAACTTCTGGCACAGCAACAGCCTTTGTGAAGCCACCCGGCATAAAACCGCCTGCTGGGTGGCCTTTTTTCCCAGAAAATTCGCAATCAGTCCCAGGCGACAGATGCCAGAAGTGTGCGCCGTGCCGTTTGCAAATGACCCTGGAAATGTTTGCGCGCGCCGTCAATATCGCCTTCCTGCAGGGCGTTGATGACGCTTAGATGCTCGACCACGGCATCGGCGTTGCGGTCTTTTTCGCCGGTTTTGTTCCAGCGGTAATGATAATGGAAAATCAGCGCGACCAGATCGTAAAAATCATCAGCAAAGCGGTTATGAAATGCCGCAATGATCAGTCGATGAAACCGGTCATCAAGACGGGGAAACAGCATGTAGCGGCTGTCCATATCTTCCTGCAGATGGCGGTGTTCATCGGCAAGTGCAGCAAGCTTGCCCCAATCGGCATGGTCAGATGGCAGCTTTGCAAAGGCATCGAATGCGCGCAGTTCAAACATTTCGCGCACATCAAAAAGCTCCATGGCAAATTCGCGGGTAAAGCCGTTCAGGACCCAATAACGGTTCGGTTTCTTTTCGATCAGGCCAAAGCGTGAAAAACGAATCAGATATTCACGCACCGACGAGGCACTGACCCCGAAACTTTTGGCAAGTTCGCTTTCGCGCAAAACGGTGCCAGGGGCCAGGTCGCCACCGACAATATATTGCATGAAGGCCGGTTCGATCAAATCGGCGGTTGGCCGGGTTTCGCTGGCCTGAAAATAATCCGCCTTGGAGGGCAAACGCAGGACCGTTTTTTCGCGGCCTTTCCAGTGAATGATCTTTTCTTCGGAAAGATGGTCAAGAACGGCGCGAACCGTGCTGCGGCTGATGGACCATTTGCCCGCCATTTCCTTTTCCGGCGGCAGGCACGCTCCTTCGCCAAGCGAGACAATGTAATCCAGACAGGCGTTATAGGTTTCCTTGTAGGTCCTGTTTGTTTTTGCCACGTGTTTTCCGTTTCCCCATGCGTTTCTTCTGAAAATGCCCGCTGTATTGCGCAAAGGCAATTGCTTTGTCGAACATTTGATCACTGATTTAGTATTTTATTCATAAAAAACTGTTGACGGCAAATCGAACTTGTTTTTTATGTAGAAAATACAATTTGGGCAGCCAGATCCAAACCGCCTGAAACAGGGAAACAGCCATGACAGTGATGAAGACAATCGTATGTGTCGAACCCGGCACGCTTGCCAGCGGAACCGCCCCGACGCCCGAGGCAAAGGAAGGCCACATCCGGGTTGCCATTCGCAGCATCGGCATTTGCGGCACCGATTATCACATCATGGAAGGCCTGCATCCGTTTTTGCAATATCCGCGCGTGATGGGACATGAGCTTTCAGGCACCGCACTTGATGCCTCGTCTGACGGGTCCATCGCGGTGGGGGACCTTGTTGTTGTGAACCCCTATGTAACGTGTGGCACCTGCCACGCATGCCGCATTGGCAAGCCCAATTGCTGCATGTCGATTTCGGTGCTGGGTGTGCATGGCGATGGCGGCATGTGTGACCAGATCCGCGTTCCCGAAGGTAACCTTTACCCTGCACAGGGCCTGTCTGCCCGTGATGCGGCAATGGTCGAATTTCTGGCCATTGGTGCCCATGCCGTAAGCCGGTCGCGCATTGCAGCGGGGACAAAGGCGCTGGTCGTTGGTGCCGGGCCAATTGGCATTGGCACCGCCCTTTTTGCCAGCTTTGTCGGTGCCGAAATCACCCTGCGCGATACCAGCCAGCAACGCCTTGATCGTGCCTGCGCGATTGTAAAGGGATCAAAGGGTGTGCTGGTCAACGATGCCAATGCCGACCTGCCCAAGGATGGTTTTGAAACCGTTTATGATGCAACGGGCAATATCAATGCCATGAATGTTGCCATCAACGACCTCGCCCATGGTGGCACGCTGGTATTTGTTGGTGTGGTCAAAGGTGAATTGCGCATCGATGACCCGGAATTCCACAAACGCGAAACCACCCTGATGGGCAGCCGAAATGCCCTGCGCGAAGATTTTGAAAAGGTCATGCATCATATGCGCGCCGGTGATGTCCCGGTTGACCTTTTAAACACCCACGAAGGCACATTTGATAACGGCGTCGAACAGCTTCCCGCCTGGCTTCATGACCGCGAAGACATTGTGAAAGCCATCCTTCATGTCGGCTAAGGTTCCAACCCCGATCCTGCAATTTGGCACCAGCCGTTTTTTGCAGGCGCATTTCGACCTGTTTGTTGATGAAGCCATGCATCGTGGTCAGGCCATTGGCCCGATTACGGTGGTGCAATCCAGTGGTGATGCATCGCGGGCGGGCCGGGTTGCGGCACTTGCGGCTGATAATGGTTACCCCGTTAAAATTCGCGGGCTGGAAAATGGCGTGATTGTTGATCGCAGTCAGAGCGTGCGCGCCATTACCCGGGCACTTTCCACCGCAACGGACTGGCCCAAAATCGTCGCGATATTCGTCAACGAAGTCGAATATGTGGTTTCAAATACCGGTGATGCCGGTTACGCGCCACAACCGGCCGACCAGAACAGCGATTTTCAGCAGGAAATGTCCTTTCCGGCAAAACTTATGCTGTTGCTGCGTGAACGTTTTCTTGCCCACGGCCGCCCGCTGACGATTTTGCCGATGGAGCTGATTCCCGGTAACGGGGCAGTTTTGAAATCCTGTGTGCTGGCCCTTGCCAGCAACCATGACAGCGATTTTCAGGACTGGCTGGAAAACCGTGTCATCTGGGCAAATTCGCTGGTTGACCGTATCGTTTCCGAACCCATCGAACCCGCCGGTGCCATTTGCGAACCCTATGCCCTGTGGGCGGTTGAACACCAACCCGGCCTGATTTTGCCCTGCCTGCATCCATCCATTGAATTGGTGGATTCACTTGACGAAATCGAAGCCCTGAAACTGTTCATCCTTAATCTGGGGCACACCTGGCTTGCCGAACGCTGGCAGCAAAAAGGCAGTGATGCCACGCTTTCGGTAAAAACATTTCTGGAAGATATCGAAACATTCCGCGCCCTGCAGGAAATGTATGAAAACGAGGTCATCCCCGGCTTTGCCGCCGCCGGAATGGAAGACCGGGCACGGGATTATCTGGCCACAACACTGGACCGGTTCCGCAACCCGTTCCTGGATCACAGGCTGGCCGATATCGCCCAAAACCACCGCCAAAAGATAGAGCGCCGCATCCGTGGGTTTGTCCATTGGGCACAAAGCCACGGCGATACAACAAAAAAACCTGCGCTTGCCGCCATGATCAACAAGGTTCCCGCACCATGAAGATTAACGCCCTTCGCCTGAACGAAACCGACAATGTCCTGATCGCGCTGCTGCCGCTTAAATCGGGTGATACATCATCACCGGGCATTAATGTGGCCGAAGACATTGGTGCTGGCCACAAATTTGCAGCCCGCGATATCGTCAAAGGCGAACAAATCGTCAAATACGGCCAGGTTATTGGTGTTGCAATTGCCGACATCGCAACAGGCACGCTGGTTCACAGCCACAATCTGGCCATGGGCGATGCCCGCCTTGGTGCCGATAAAGCCGCTGCGCCGGTTTTACCCCGCCCCGAACGCGATACCTTTATGGGGTATCGCCGTAAAAATGGCCGGGTCGGTACGCGCAATTTTATTGGCATTGTTTCAACGGTCAATTGTTCGGCCACGGTTTGCCGCGCCATTGCCGATGCCGCAACCCGCACCCTTTTGCCGAAATATCCCGGCATTGATGGCTTTGCGCCCATCGTTCATGACCAGGGCTGTGGCATGGTCAATCATGGCGAAGGTTACGACATTCTGGTGCGCACCCTTGCGGGTTATCGCGACCATCCCAATTTTGGCGGTGTTTTGCTGGTCGGGCTGGGTTGCGAGGTCAACCAGCTTAGTGCTTATGGCGAAAAAGAAGACCCCGATTACGCCGCCCGCTATGCCAGCTTCAATATCCAGTCAGCTGCCGGTTCATCATCGGCGGTGCGCAAGGCGGTTGAAATCCTTGATGGTATCGCCGCTGTCGTGTCCAAAGACCAGCGCGAAACCTGCCCGGCATCCGAACTTGTTTTGGGTATGCAATGTGGCGGTTCTGATGGTTTTTCGGGCCTTTCGGCCAACCCCGCACTTGGCGTTGCCAGCGACCTTCTGGTCGCGGCAGGCGGAACCAGCCTGCTTTCCGAAACACCGGAAATTTTTGGTGCCGAACATTTGCTGATCGCGCGGTCCGATGCCGAAACCGGCGCACGGATTGCCGATATGATCGAATGGTGGAAAGACTACGCCGAAAAGAACAATGCCACGCTTGATAACAACCCGTCACCGGGAAACAAGCGCGGCGGTTTGACCACCATTCTGGAAAAATCACTTGGTGCCGTTGCCAAATCGGGGCGGGCACCGGTAGCCGATGCCATTGGCTACGCCTATCCGGTACGCAAACCCGGCCTCGTTTACATGGACAGCCCCGGCTATGACCCGGTTTCGGCCACGGGCCAGGTCGCCAGTGGCGCCAATATCATTGCTTTTACAACCGGTCGCGGTTCGTGTTTTGGCGCGAAACCGGCACCGTCGCTCAAGCTGGCATCAAGCAGCAGCCTGTTTGCCCGCATGCCCGAAGATATGGATATCGATTGCGGCACCGTGATTACCGGCCAACAAACCCACGAGGAACTGGGCCTGCAAATTTACAACACCATTCTCGATACCGCATCGGGCGCAAAAACAAAAAGCGAGGAATTTGGCTATGGCGACAATGAGTTTGTCCCATGGAAAATTGGCGCGGTCCTTTAACCGCGCCCCCGCGTAACCAGACATGGCCCAACGGGCCACCAAAACACCTGACAGGAATGCCCGGCAAACGGGCACCTGCCTTTCCGCAAAGATGCGGCAAAACCAATAATAACGGCAACAAAACCCATTTTACCGATCGGGAGGAAACCCATAAATGTTCTCGTCTTTTAAGGCCATTTTTCCGTCTACAGCCATTGCAGCCGCCACATTGGCGTTTGGCCTTGTTACGTCCGCGCAGGCGGCCGAAATCCTGAAATTTGCCCATATTTATGATGAATCAACGCCCTATCACCAGGTGCTGCTGAAAGCCGCCGAGGAAATCAAGGCAAAGACCGATGACCGCTATGAAATGCAGGTTTTCCCGTCTTCATCGCTGGGCAACGAAGAATCCATCAATGAAGGCCTGTCGCTTGGGACCGTCGATCTGATCTATACCGGCCCGGCATTCATGGCGCAAAGCTACCCGGAAATCGGCGTCATCGATTACCCGTTTGTTTTCCGTAACTATGACCATTGGCAGGCTTTCTGGAACAGCGACCTGCGCGATGAAATGGCCAAAGGTTACCAGGACGCGACGGGCAATATCCTGATCACCCATACCTATTACGGGACCCGTCAGGTTACTGCCAACAAACCGATCCTCAAGCCCGAAGACATGAAAGGCCTGAAGATCCGCGTGCCGAACGCACCGGCCTATACCATGTTCCCCAAAGCCGTTGGCGCGAACCCGACCCCGATGGCCTTTTCGGAAGTTTACCTTGGCCTGCAGCAGGGCGTTGTTGATGCCCAGGAAAACCCGCTGCCGACCATCAAGGCGGCGCAGTTTTACGAAGTACAAAGCGATATCAGCCTGACCGGCCACACCATTGCCACCCTGACCACCCTGATGTCAGGCAGCACCTATGACCATATCGACGAAGCGGATCGCAAAATCATTGTCGATATCCTGCGCGAAGCATCGGCCGATGCCACCAAACAGGTCCGCGACCAGGAAGCATCCCTGGTTCAGTGGTTCAAGGACCAGGGTGTGAAAGTTCACGATGTCGACCGTCAGCCGTTCATGGATATCGTTCAGCCGCTGCTGAAGGGCAAAGACATGCCCTGGTCGCCTGAAACCTTCGACCGTCTGCAGGCCATTGGCAAATAATCTGCCCTTTTGTGCCTGATGAATGGGACGGATGGAGTTTCTCCCTGCTTCATCCGTCCTGTCGTGCTGTTTGATGCCGAAGGTGGGCCATGAACAAGCTTACAAGCGACAGCGAAATTGCCAAGGAAATCACCAGCCAGATTGATGCCCAACAAACCGATATCAGCGATATTTCCTGGTGGGATGCGCCGATATTTGCCGTTTTCTGGGCCTTGATCCTGGTTGTTTTCCTGCAATTTTTTTCACGCTATGTCCTGAATAATTCGATTTCCTGGACCGAGGAAATCGCCCGTTACCTGCTGATCATCGTGACCTTTTCCGGCGCTGCCATCTGCGCGCGCAAGAAAAGCCACATCTATCTGGATTTCTTCCATCTTTACATTCCCAAGGCTGCGTCACGCGCCCTGTTCTTTTTGATGGATCTGGCAACAGCGGGCTTTTTTGCCTATGCGGCATGGTCGGGCGTAACGCTTGCCAACCGGATGGGACGGCAACGTATGATCAGCATTGATCTTTCCCGGTCATGGATGTTCTGGGCCGTTATCGTCTGCCTGGCACTTACTGCCGCCATCACCCTTGTTCGCGCCTTTTACACCCTGCGGAGGCCCGCACCATGAGCCTGGCAATCATGTTTATCCTGCTGGCGGTGCTGCTGGTTTGTGGCGCGCCGGTGGCGGTTGCACTGGCGGGGTCATCGCTGGTTTATCTTTTTATTGCCGGTATGCCGCCGGTGAGCATGCTCCATAACATGATCAACGGGGTGAACAGCTTTCCGCTGCTTGCCGTGCCGTTTTTCATTATGGCTGGCCACCTGATGAATACCGGTGGCATTACGGTGCGCATCTTTAATTTTGCCCGCGCCATTGTGGGCTGGATGCCCGGTGGGCTGGGCCATGTCAATGTCGGGGCCAGCGTTATTTTTGCCGGTATGTCCGGTGCGGCTGTGGCCGATGCGGGCGGCCTTGGCAATGTTGAAATCAAGGCCATGCGCGATGCAGGCTATGACACGCCCTTTGCCGTTGGCATTACAGCAGCATCATCGACCATCGGCCCGATCATTCCGCCCTCCCTGCCGCTGGTTCTGTTTGGGGTGATTGCCCAGGTTTCCATCGGTCAGCTTTTCCTGGCCGGGATCATTCCGGGCCTGATGATGGCCGTTGCATTGATGGTTATGGTGGCGTGGTATTCCCGCCGGCGCAATTACCCCCGTGACCAGGCCTTTGCCTGGGGCGTTCTGGGTCGTGCCAGCAAGGAAGCCTTCCTGCCACTCATGACGCCGGTCATCATCATTGGCGGTATTTCCACCGGCCTTTTCACCCCGACCGAGGCCGCCGTCGGCGCCGTTGCCTATTCGCTGGTTCTGGGGCTGGCGGTTTATCGTACGCTGACGATGCGCCACCTGTTACGCGTTACCATGGACACGGTCGAAACCACAGCCGCCATCATGTTGATCGTTGGCGCAGCCGCAGTATTTGCCTGGATTTTGACAGCCAACCAGTCGGCACAGCATCTGGCAAATTTTGTTCTTGGTTTTACCGACAACAAAAACCTGATCATTGTTCTGATCATGCTGCTGGTGCTTGTTGTGGGCTGTTTCATGGAAACCATCGCAGCCATCACCATTCTGGTGCCGGTATTACTGCCAGTTGCGCAAACCGTCGGTATCGACCCGGTTCATCTGGGCATCATCGTTATCCTGAACCTGATGCTCGGTCTGCTGACCCCGCCTGTGGGCATGGTGCTTTATGTGCTTTCGCGCGTATCGGGTGTCCGGTTCGAGGAATGCGTCAAGGCAACGGCACCTTTCCTGATACCGCTGTTAATTGTGCTGTTCCTGCTGGCCTTCATCCCGCAGCTTAGCACCCTGCTACCAACCCTGCTTTATCGCTAGGATATGGTGGACTGAATTTTAAAACGGCGCGGCATGCATCCTGACCGGCATGCCGCGCCGTTTTTGTTTACGGTGGCGCGCTCCATATACGTTCCCATCATTATCGCGCCAGTGCCGGTTCCTCACGCCCTGCCTTCATCCGATTTTTCCCTGCCCGCGCCCTATCTCCCAACGCCCCACAAATAGCCAGTTCGCCCCTCTGCCGCACCACAAGGTGCCCCAAATGCCGCCTTCCCGTTTCCCGGCAGGTAAAATTCCCGAAAGATCATCAATTTTTTAAACGCTAAACTCTTGACATATGACTTATGTCATAAGATGGTGAAGCACCGGGAACAACCCGGACAAGAACACGCAAAAATGCGATATCCTTTCGGGAGGAAACAGAATGAAACGGACCCTCGTCGCGCTTGGCGCGATTGCCCTTGCCTGCGCCAGTTTTTCCCAATCCGCCTTTGCCAAATGGCCTGAACGGGCCGTCACCATCATTGTGCCCTGGTCGGCTGGTGGTGGTACCGATGCCACCGCACGCGCGGTTGCCCAGCAGCTTGAACAACGGCTGGGCCAGCCTTTTAACGTTGTAAACCGCACAGGTGGCGGTGGCGTGGTTGGCCATGTTGCCATCGCCAATGCCCCGGCCGATGGATACACCCTTGGCGTGGTGACCATTGAAATGACCATGTATGACGCCCAGGGTATTCCCGGTGCCAAGCCAGAGGATTTCACCCTGATTGGCCGCTTTAACGCCGATCCGATTGCGGTGAATGTGCGCGCAGATGCACCCTATAAAACGGTTGGCGAGCTGATTGACGCCGTCAAGGCCCACCCCGGCGATATCAAGGCATCGGGGGCAAACCGTGGTGGCCTTTCCCACCTTGCCTGGGCTGGTCTTTTAAACACGCTCGATGTAAACCCCGATGCCAGCCCGTGGGTGGCATCCGATGGTGCCGCACCCGCCATGCAGCAACTTGCTGCCGGTGCGATTGATGTTGTTTCCACATCCCCGGCCGAGGCCCGTTCGCTGGTCGAAGCAGGCGAAGCCAAAACGCTTGCGCTGGTTTCCAACGAACGCAGCGATGCCTGGCCCGATTTAACCACCACGACAGAAGCCTTTGATATCAACTGGTCGCCGCTGCCATTTCGTGGGTTGGCCGCACCCAAGGGCCTGCCGGACGACATTACCGCCACATTGTCAAAAACCCTGAAAGACATTACCGAAGACCCGAAATTCCGGGACTTTATGGCATCCCGCGGGTTCTCGGTTGCCTATCAGGATAGCGAACAATTCACCAATACCGTCATGCAGTCGCGTGAAGGGCTGGTGAAAACCATGCAAACCCTTGGTCTGGCGAAATAACGATAGCCTGGAGCAACACCATGCGTATCGATGACCGCCTTACCGGTTTGATATTCGCCGTTCTTGGGGGTGGAGTCATTATTCTGGCACAGCAGCTTCCCGCTGTGCCAGGAACCACCTTTGGCCCCAATCTGATGCCCACCCTGATCGGCATTGCCATGCTGGTACTGGCATTGAAAATTCTGGTCACGGGGTTTCGTGCTGCAAACAATGGACCGATCATTGATCTTTCCGCCTGGCGTGGCCGCACGCGCGGCATTATCGCGGCAATCTGGACGATGGCGGGCGTACTTGTCGCCATTTATGCCCTGCCGGTTATCGGCTTTCCGCTGCTGGGCCTGGTTTACACCATCGTTCTGATGCTTCTGATGCAAATCCGCCCGGTCATTGCCGTGCCCGTGGCCCTGTTTGTGATTTTGGGCCTGCAATATGTCTTTGCCCAGATCCTGTATGTTCCGCTTTCGGCGGGGCCATTTCCCTTGCCGTGGTGACAGATATGACATTTGAAACCCTGACAACCGCCGCCGAAACCGTTTTTCAGGCCCCCGTCCTGCTGGCGATTTTAGGGGGGGCTGTATATGGCCTGTTTATCGGCGCCATACCGGGGCTGACCGCCACCATGGCAACGGCCCTTCTTGTTCCGCTGACCTTTTACCTTGATCCGGTCCCGGCAATTGCCCTGATCGTTTCAACCACCGCCATGGCAATTACGGCGGGGGATATTCCTGGTGCGCTGCTGCGCATTCCTGGCACCCCGGCATCGGCGGCCTATGTGGATGAATCCTATGCCCTGACAATGAAGGGCAAGGCCGAAACCGCGCTTAGCATCGGCATCTTCTTTTCTGCCTGTGGCGGGCTGGTTGGCGCGATTGTATTGCTGATCACGGGGCCGCTTCTGGCCAAAGTTGCGCTGATGTTTTCCAGCTTTGAATTTTTCTGGCTGGCAATGCTGGGCCTTATGACATCGGCCCTTGTCAGCAGCAGCCAACCGGCACGGGGATTTATCTCGCTTCTGATCGGGTTGCTGATTGCAACGGTCGGCCTTGACGTCACCAGCGGCCAGCCACGTTTTACCTTTGGCTCGATTGATCTGATGGGCGGTGTCAGCTTTATCCCCGTCATGATCGGCATGTTCGCCTTTGCCGAGGTATTGCGCGGTTTTTCGGCCAATGCATCCTTTCCGCCCGCCCCGGACACATCACGCGCACGCCCGTTTCACGGTATGGGGCGGTTATTTGCCCGCTACCCTTTCAGTTTTGTGCGCGGTGCATCGCTGGGATCGGCCGTGGGGGCATTGCCCGGCGTTGGCGGGGATGTCGCCGCCTGGATCGCCTATGGCATGAGCAAGCGGATGTCAAAAACGCCGGAAAAATTTGGCACCGGCCATGAAGAAGGCCTGATCGAAGCCAGCACATCAAACAATGCCGGACTTTCCAGCGCCTGGATACCTGCCCTTGTTTTTGGCATTCCCGGCGATGCGGTAACCGCCATTGCCGTGGGTGTGCTGTTCATGAAGGGGCTTAACCCCGGCCCACGCCTGTTTGTTGAAAACCCTTCGATGCCAACAGCAATCATCATGACGTTTTTCGTCGCCAATCTGTTGCTGTTTCCCATTGGGTATCTGGCCATCAAGGGCGCGCGCCGCGTGCTGTCTGTTCCGCGCGGCATTATCGTGCCGGTGGTGCTGGCCTGCTGCATTCTCGGGTCCTTTGCCATCAACAATTCCACCTTTGATATCGGCGTTATGTTTGTTGCCGGCATCGTTGGTTACCTTCTCGAAGAAAACGGCTTTCCCATTGCCCCGATCATTCTGGGGCTGGTTCTGGGCCCGGTGCTGGAACGCAATTTCATCATGTCGATGCAAATTGCCAATGGCAACCTACTGGGCTTTTTTGACCGGCCGATCGCGGCAATCCTCGGCATTGTCGTTTGCACCCTTTTGATCCTGCCGCTTATTCGTGCTGGCTGGCGCGCCTTTGGCCCGCCGCGCACGCAACCTGCCTTTTCCATACACACGTCCGACCACGAACAAGAGAGAAACTAACATGGTTGATATTTTCAGCGTCAAAGACAAAGTCATCGTCGTCACCGGTGGTCTGGGACAGTTGGGCACGCAGTTTTCGCAATCCCTGGCCAAAGCCGGCGCAAAGGTTGCGATTTACAGCCGCCGCCCGTTTGACCGCGATCAGATCGCCGAAAAATTCCCCGGCGTTTCCGACAATATCCGGGTTTATGTTGCCAGCGTCACCGACAAGGAAGCCCTGCAAAAAGCAACCGATCAATTGATTGCCGATTGGGGCGTGCCCGATGTGCTGGTAAACAATGCCGGGATTGATTCCAAACCCGACGGGTCAGCCGAACAAAATGCCCCGTTTGAGGTTTACCCCCAGCGTTACTGGGATGAAATCATTGATACCAACCTGACCGGGGTCATGCTGACCAGCCAGGTGATTGGCAGCAAAATGGCCGAAAAAGGCCGTGGCTCGATCATTAATGTCGGGTCGATTTACGGCATGGTATCGCCCAACCAGGCGCTTTATGCCTATCGCGAGGAACGCGATGGTGTGCCGTTTGTAAAGGCGATTTCCTATGCGGCATCGAAATCCGGCCTTTTGAATTTGACGCGCTATCTTGCGACCTATTGGGGCACCAAAGGGGTGCGTACCAACCTTATTTCATTTGGCGGGGTAAAAACCGCCAGCTTTGACAAGGAATTCATCGATGCGTTCCTTGATCGCGTCCCCATGCGTCGCCAGGCCGAGATTGATGAATATAATGGCGTCATACGTTTTCTTGCATCTGACGCGTCATCCTATATGACGGGATCAAACGTTGTGGTTGATGGAGGATTTACAGCATGGTGATAGAGGGGGCAGCCCGCCCGGCAGATCGCGAAAGACTGCATCTTAGTGTGGCGGAAGACCTTGAAAACCGGATTCTAAATGGCAGCCTGCCGATTGGCGAGCGGTTACCATCGGAAAGCGCGATTGCCCGGGATTTCAATGTCAGCACCCGTTCTGTGCGTGAAGCCATGCAAATTCTGGAAACCAAGGGTCTGGTCCGGCGCAAGCATGGCGAACGGGCAATGATCGTTCGCGATGATGTGGCCGAATTTCTGGGCACGCTGGCAACAACCGTGCGGCAGCTTTTTTCCACCAACCCGGATTATCTGGTCCAGTTGATGGATGTGCGCCGCATGATCGAGGTCGAGGTGATCGGCGCGCTCGTTGCGCGTGAAAACCCGATCACACCCGAAATTGACGCAGCAATGAACAAGCTGCGTGAAACGGCAAAGGCTGGCGAATTTGGCAAATTCACCGATTGCGACGCTGCCTTTCACCGCGCACTGGTTCAGTCGGCTGGCAATGATGTCATGGCCGTTCTTTACAACAATCTTTACGGGCTGATTACCGATGTCATCCGTGTCACCAGCCGGGTGCCGGTCAAATCACTTGATGTTGCCTGTGCCGAACATGAACGCCTGTATGAGTTGATCAAAAACCGCGATGAAGCCGCCGCGAAAGAAGCAATCGCTGCGCATATCAATAACAGCAGCGCCTATTTGCAGGTCGCCATCGCCAAGGCCCAAAACAAGGAAACCCAAGAATGACCACCGATAAATTCGATTATTCCGATACCGACTGGGATGCCATTGAACGCCTGAAAAAATGGTATTCCGGCGACATTCACGACAGCATGGAACATCTGGGCCTGTGGGGTTACCTTGGCGGTATTTCCCTGTTTGGTACCCTGGCACCGGGCGAAGTTGTATGCGGCCCGGCGGTGACGGTTCTGTTCGAACCATCCGACCGCAAAGGCGAACCGCAGGATGTGTATCATAATGCCATCGATAATGCGCCCAAGGGCGGCATTATGGTGGTGGATGCATCCTGTGCCGATGGGTCCTGCACGGGCGAACTGATGTCAACCGGGTCAAAAACCCGCGGCCTTGCCGCCACCATCGTTAACGGAACGGTCCGTGACCTAGCCCAGGTGCGTGAACTGGGTTATCCGCTATTTGGCACCCATCCCAGCCCGGTTGGTGTAACGGGTAAAAAGGAACCCCGCCATTCACAGGTCCCTGTAACCATTTCAGGCGTTACCATTCGCCCCGGCGACGTTATTTTTGCTGATATTGACGGCGTTGTTGCCCTGCCCAAGGAACATTTGGTCGCTATTGCCAATGCTGCCGATGATCTGGGTAAAAACGAACAATCCGCCCGCGACCGCCTGCTGACCGGCGAAAAACTGCAATCGGTCTGGCCTGCTGCCTGATTATCCCGACGGAAAAACAAAAACGGGAAACAGCCATTGCCGTTTCCCGCTTTTCTATTGTGCTACTCTAACGCTGAAAGTCAGATCAATCCGAAACGCTGTGCACGAACCAGCAGCCTTTCGGCGCGTTTGCGCATTGGGGCGTCAATCATGCGGCCTTTCAGAACCGCCGCGCCCTTGCCTTGTGCCGCTGCGGTCTCAAGGGTTGCCATCACCTCGCGGGCATGGGCAATTTGCTCAACACTGGGGGAAAAAGCCTGGTTTAAAACCGGCACCAGTGCCGGATGCACACAGGTCGACCCTTCAAAGCCAAACCGGGCAGCACGCAGCGCAATTTCCAGGGTCTTTTCAACATTGGAATAATCGGCCGCACTTTCCAGCAAACCATACGGCACTAGCCCTGCCTTGCGCGCGGCAAATACCAGTTGCTGGCGTGGTAATAGCAGGGCTTCAGGGTCTGGCTCCATACCGGCCTCAGTCGCGAAATCTTCGCTGCCCAACAGCAAGCCGATCGAACGCGACGACGCCGTGGCGATATCACTGGCGGCAAAAAAGCCCGCCGGGGCCTCGATCATCGGAATAAATTTGATGCTGCCTGGCGCAATGCCGCGCTCGGCCTCCAGTTCATCAAGGGTTTCTGCCAGTAAGGCAATTTTATCGGGCCTGTCGGCCTTGGGCAGCAAAATGGCCTTTAAACCCGGCTGGACAATTTTTTCCAGATCGGGAATAGCCTGCCGCAGGCTGGCATTGATCCGCACCAATACATCGCTGGGGCCATCAGTCATATCGGCAATGGCTTCGGCGCACAGATTGCGGGCATTTTCCTTGTCGGTATCGGGAACACTGTCTTCAAGGTCCAACACCACGCCGTCAGCGCCGCGCTGCTGGGCCTTGCCGACAAATCGCGGATTATTGGCGGGCACATATAGCAATGATCGCCAAGAATAATGCGGTTGATCCGGCAAAACCGTCATTTATCCTTACTCCGGCTAACTAGAGCACTTTCAAAGGCGGCTTTGACCTGGGCATCATCATATCCAATATCGCGCAAGATCTGTTCGCTATGCTCGCCCAGCCGGGGGGCGGCAAAACGAATGGTGCCAGGGGTATCAGACAAACGCGGAACTGGGCTGTGCATGGCGATTTCACCAAGGTCATCATCAGGCACATCAACATAAACGCCACGTTCGATAAAGTGGCGATCTTCATGAATATCGGCAATGTTATAAAGCGGTGATGCCGTTATTTCGGCAGCTTCAAATTTTTCCATCACTTCATCGCGGGTATATTGGCCGATCCAGTCGCCAACAATTTTGTCAACCTCCGACCGATGAGCAACACGGGCCGCATTGGTGGCATAGCGGGGGTCGCTGTTCATATCGTCGCGGCCCATTAGGCAAAACAGGCGTTCTGCCATGCGCTGCATCGACCCAGAAAGGGCCACATACAACCCGTCTGCCGTTTGATAAACATTGCGCGGGCTTGATGTATTTGAGCCATTGCCAACCCGTGGCTTTGCCTTGCCCATCAGGGCAAAATCCAGCGCTTCAGGGCCAAGGGTTGAAATAATCGGTTCCAGCAGCGACAGATCAATCACCTGCCCCTGCCCGGTATCATCGCGCACCCGCAAGGCCGTCATCACCGAAAACGCGCCATATAAACCGGCGATCATATCGGCCAGGGCCAGCGGCGGCAATAACGGCCCTCCGTCGGCCTCACCATTGCGATGCGCAAAGCCCGACATCCCTTCGACAATCGTGCCAAAACCCGGACGCGGGCTGTAGGGTCCGGTCTGACCAAACCCTGACACCCGCAAAATCACCAACCCCGGATGATCCTTGCGCAATTGATCAGGTGCCAGACCCATCTTTTCCATCGTGCCGGGGCGGAAATTTTCAATCAGCACATCGGCGTGGGCGATCAGGCCGCGCAAGATATCAATCGCGCCATCCTTGCGAAAATCCAGGGCAATACTGCGCTTGTTACGCCCGTAAACTTTCCAGAAAGACGAAACACCTGCATTTTGCCACGCCCGTAACGGGTCGCCCGATGAAACCGGTTCAACCTTTATAACATCGGCACCAAAATCAGCCAATTGCAGCGAGGTCATATTTCCCGCCACAAGACGGGACAGGTCAACAACCACAAGCCCTTTCAAAGCACCGCTTTGTTCGGGGGTAAAGGCTGCCTTACGCCAATGTGATGTGGATGCATCCATGAAAATTCGGTCCTTCAATTCTATATTTTTATTCTGAAAATTCAGTTTTACGAAGCCGCGACCAGACCAAGGTTCAGTCGCGGTATAATGCTATTCGGTGCCGACACGGCGGCGACGTAAAAACTGCTTGCTGATGATGCTGGCGCAAACCACCAGAACCATAAACACTACCAGCGTCAATGAAACCGGACGACTGACAAAGATACTCCATGACCCCTGGGCAAGCATGATCGATTGACGGAAATAGTTTTCCGCCAACGGTGCCAAAACCACTGCCAGAATAAACGGACCAGTCGGATAGTCGTTCTTCCGCATCAAATAGCCGATAACGCCGAAGATCAGTGCAATCCAGATATTAAATGTGCCGTAATTCAGCGAAAACGCCCCGACAATGCAAAGCCCAACTACAATACTGGGCAAATGCTTTTGCACCAGACGCAGCAGGTTCACAAATAACGGGATCAACAACACATTTGATGCCAGCAAAAAGAAGTTTGCCAAAATCAGACCGGCAATCATGGCCCAAACCACATCGCCGGACTGAACCATCAAAAGCGGGCCAGGCTGCAACCCAAACATGATCAACGCACCCAGCATAATAGCTGTTCCGCCGGACCCCGGAATGCCCAGCGTAATAAGCGGGATAAGCGATCCCGGAACGGCAGCATTGTTTGAAGCTTCGGGGCTGGCAAGACCGGCGATCGCACCCTTGCCAAATGTTTCGGGCCTTTTTGACAATTTACGTTCCAGCGCATAAGCCAGAAATGTCGCAATTGTGGCGCCAGCACCAGGCAGAATACCGATGAATGTCCCCAAAATTGATCCGCGTACTGTTGGGGCGGATGCTTCTTTCAGGTCTGCTTTACCGGGAATGTAATCGGAAAAACCGAAATTTGGTTTACCCAAATTTAGAACGATCTTGCGTTCAAGATTATAAAAAACCTCTCCCAGGCCATAAAGACCAATGATGATGGCAACGAAATCAACGCCTTCAATCAATTCAGGCACAAACGCAAACCGGACATGACCAGAAATATAATCGCTGCCAAAGGTACTGACCAAAAAGCCAAAGCAGGTAACGATCAATGCTTTGAAAACATCTGCACCTGCTAACAGTACAATCGTGCTAAGGCCCACTAGCATCAGCATAAAATATTCCGGCGGCCCGAGGAAAATGGCATATTCCGCAACCACGGGTGCAAAGAACACCAGCACTGCGAGGCCGAAAAATCCGCCAACAAACGAACTTATTGCCGAAATACCCAATGCCAGGCCACCCTTGCCCTTGCACATCATCGGATACCCCTCAAGGGCCGTAATAATCGCGGGCGCATCGCCGGGCGTATTAATCAAGATCGACGTTATGCGACCACCATACATGGTCCCCATGTAAACACCGGTCAAAAGGCACAAGCCCGATGCGTGGGGCATGCCAAATGTCAAAGGCAGCATCAGCGCGATACCCGCCGACGGGCCAAGGCCGGGCAGAGCCCCAATGACAGTTCCGATAATTCCGGCAAGGAAAATCAGAACAATATTATGAAAAGTCAGCACGGTTTCAAAGCCGCCGCTGAGACTGGCGAGAGTATCAAGCATGACTGTTTCCAGAACAGATGTTCAAGGGATGGGCGGTCAATGAAGTGGGATGCGCAACCAAATCGAAAAGATCAGGTAAATCGCCGCCAGCACAATTAGGCTGATCACAACAGATTTAAGCAACCCGTGCCCCGAAAACTGCCACGACAGAACGACCAGCAAAAAACCAAGCGGGATCAGCACACCAATATACGACATGGCATAGATACTGATCGCAATTGCAACAATTGCGCCGCCAAGCATAAAAGCACCCAACGTTTCCACGCCGCTATTTTCGCCCCCATCCCCGCCGTGTGCAGCAGTATCTTGCGGAGCAACAAAGCCACGTTTTGAACGCAACACAGCCCGAACAGCGACAACACCAACCAATGCCAGCAAAGCAATGGAAATGTTAAGCGGAATAAAACCCGGACCAAACGTGGTGTCGGTTGAATAGGGCATGTCAAGGCTGCCCCACAGGAGGCTGCCGGAAAATACCGACAGCCCGCCCAGAAGAATGATCTCCGAAATTTTCATGGAGAACTCCGTTTCTTCGGAAGTTTTTTACTTGATGATACCAAGGTTGGTCAGCGATGCTTTGTAAACATCATTCATACCTTTGAGATATTCAGCAAATTCGTCTGGTCCCAGAAAGTCAGGTACAACCGAGTTCGGCTGAATGTAATTTTCCTGCCATTCTTTGGTTTCGCTCATCGCCTTGACCATTTTCAAAAGGTAGGCTTTTTCGGTATCACCAATATCACCTGCAGCTACAACGCCACGAAACAGGCTTAGATTGATGTCATAACCCTGTTCGATAAAGGTCGGGACATCGGGAAACAGTTCGACACGTTTTTCGGTGCTGATTGCAAGCGCGTTAAAGCGACCGGTTTTAATGAAATCACCAACCGGGCCAGTATTGGTAATGGTGAAATCAACCTGATTGCTCAGCAATGCTGAAACAACTTCGCCGTCACCCTGAAACGGAATGTAATTCAGTTTCTTGCCAAGGGCTTCGGCCAGTTTGATGGTAACGATGTTCTCGATTGTTCCGGTGCCCGTACCACCCACATTCAAAACCTTGTCGGCTTTTGCAATGTCGTCAAGCGTCTTGTAGGGGCCAGATGCGTTAACAACCAGTAATTCCGGATCAACACCAAGGCGGGCAATCGGGGTGAAATTGGTGTAATCAAGCCCGACATTCGAGGTCAGCGGCGTCGTAATGAAGGAGGATGTTGCCGACATCAGAAAATGCCCGTCACCCTTATGCGAATTTAAATATCCAAGGGCCACTGCAGAACTGCCACCGGGTTTGTTAACCACATTAATCGGAACTTCCGACAATTCGTTATTCTGGATTACCTTTGCCATGGCACGCAACATGGTGTCGTGCCCGCCGCCAGGGCCATAACCGGCCACAAATTCAATACCACGTGACGGAAAATCATCTGCCTGTGCAACCCCGGCGAATGACAGGGCAACAGCCCCGGCCAGTGCACCTTTTATCAATTTCGTGAATGTCATCTTCTTCCTCCCAATGTTTTTTAAATCGCAATTTCATGTCCTGTTTTCCCGTAGGATGGAAATTGCATCGACCTGGCGTCGGAAAACCTGTTTTTATCGGCTTTCGCGACGTATTTCCGACAGCGCGGCCGAAGCCTGTTGCCCTGCCTTGATAACGACAGACAGAATTTCATCCTGCCGTGCCGCAATTCTTTCGCGTGGCCCTGCTATATTCAGTGCCGCAACCATATTTCCGTTCCGGTCAAAAATGGGCGCCGCAATACCAGCCGCCCCTTCGACCCGTCCCTGCAAATTCAATGAATAACCGTCGATCCGTACCGTTTTGATTTGTGCAATCAGTTCGTTAATGTCGACATCATCACGCTCGCGGGCCAAATCAGCGCAATAGGCACTTAATGCGGCATCGGTTAACCCCGCCAGTAACACCTGCCCGGTGGCAACATGTGCGGCAATACGCGCCACCGAAATGTCGCGGTCATAGCGAATTTCGCGTGCCGGCAGCACCTTGTTGAGGTACCGCACCTGTTGCACATCATCAAAAACGCCAATAAATCCGGTTTCATCGGTCAGACGGACTGCTTCGCGCAAGCTGGCATCGACAAGTCGCAAAACCGTGCCCCAGGCACGGCTGTCGGCACTTGCCTCTCCCGGTAATCGGCGAATGTGGTAAAGGCCCGCCTCATCACGGCGCACATATCCAGCTTCCACCAATGTACGTAACAACATCAGCGCACTGCTTTTGGGCAGAGACAGATTGGCAACAACATCCGTCAGAGTTCGGCCGGCGGGTTGGCGTGCCAGCCATTCGATCACTTCAAGAATACGTTCTGCCCCACGACCACTCATCTTTCCTCCGGTATTTTCTAAAGTTCAGTATTTTGAACTTGTTCATTATTGTGAACTTATGCTACAGTTCTGACTGATAAGCTGTCAAGAAAAACCTCGTCCCTGGCGGCGCGCTTTCCCTTGTCTGTCATTCGCAAAATTTGAAATTGTTGTTTTTCAAATACTTATAAATCGCCTCGCACCTGCGGAATAAGTTCCCCTAACCTTGCCTCAATTTCTTCTCGACTCTTTTCAAAGACTCGACTAGCGTTTGCTTAATCGATTAATCATCGTTTTGGCACATATTGCTTTCGGGTATTGAATGGCTGGCAAGCGAACAGGTCCAAATCTAACCAAGATCGGCGAAGCCCTTGGGGTTTCATCGGCAACTGTGTCCAATGCCCTGTCGGGCAAGGGCCGGGTTTCGGCTGATCTAGTAAAGAAAATTCGCAAAAAAGCCAGCGATATGGGCTATGTGCCCAGCAATGCCGGGCGGGCATTACGCACGGGCCGGTCAGGCGTTTTGGGGCTTGTCCTGCCTGATATTGCCAACCCTTTATTCCCGCAAATTGCCCAGGCGATGGAAAGCGCGGCGTCAGCCAATGGTTATGGCGTGCTGATTGCGGATTCCCGCGGTGAAGTCACCACCCAGACCGACGCCATCGGCCGACTGATTGAACGTGGCGTTGACGGGCTTATTGTCATTCCCCGTCGTGGGACGCGCATTGGCACGGTGGGCTGCCCTGTTGCTATGGTCGATACCCCGTCAACACCGGGTAATACCGTTTCGGCCGATCACTGGCATGGCGGCGAACAGATTGCCCATCACCTTGCCGGGCTGGGCCATAAAAACATCCTGCTGCTGGGCAATGACCCGGCATCAAATGTGCAAAATGACCGCATCGGCGGCATGCGCGCGGCCTTCCCCGCCGATATTTCATGCCAGACGATCTGGCTGGAACCTATTTTGCGCCAGGGCGGCACAACGGCATCACTTAACCTGCCGGACCTGGTGAAAAACGGCGTTACCGCAATTGCAACCGTTTCCGACCTGTTGGCACTGCGGGTCCTGACGGAACTGCAAACAGCGGGCTTTCGCGTGCCCGCACAGGTCAGCGTTACGGGTTTTGACGACCTTATCTTTTCGCCCGTCGTCACCCCGGCCCTGACCACTGTCCATATGGATATGGCACAAATTGCCAAAATCGCGGTTGCCGCACTGATTAGCGAAATCACCGGCAACCGGGATAAAAAACCGACACCTGCAAGCTCAAAAAAACGAACGGTCCCCGATACCGTCATGGCTGATACGTCCAGGGTTCCGATGGAACTGATCATTCGGTCTTCCACCGGCCCGGCAACCCCTGACCAAACACCCCTTCCCAATGGAGAGACGTTGTGAAAAAACTGCTGCTGGCTTCATGTGCGCTGATCGCATCCCTTAATGCGGCGCAGGCTGACGAAAACAAGCTGACAATTTCGGTTTATGGTTTTGCCCAGGATGCCTTCAAGGAAATCCTGTATAAACCGTTCGAGGAAAAATGCGGCTGCGAACTGGTTGTTGAAACCGGCAATTCGGTTGAGCGTCTCGCCAAGATGGAAGCCAACAAGGATCACCCGGTTGTCGACCTTGCCGTGATGACCTCGCAGGATGCACTTGCGGCCCACCGCAAGGACCTGACCGACAAAATCGATACCAGCAAGCTTGAAAATTTCGACAAGCTTTATGACATCGCCAAAGACCCCAATGGCGATGGTTACAGCCTTGGTTACACCTTCTATACCAGCTCGATTGCCTATCGTTCCGACAAGATCGACCTGACATCCTGGAAGGATCTTCTGTCTGACAAGCTGGCTGGCCATGTTGCCCTGCCCAACATCACCACCAGCCAGGGCCCGCTGACCCTTTATATGCTGGGCAAAGCCATGGGCGATGATGACACCAGCCTGAAAGGCCCGATCGAGGAAGTCGGCAAGCACAAAGACGATATCGTGACTTTTTATGTCCGGTCTTCGCAGCTTGTTCAGCTTATGCAGCAGGAAGAAATCTGGGCGGCACCGATTGGCCGTTTTGCCTGGAAAGGTTTTTCCAAAATGGACCTGCCAATCAAATGGGCCACCCCGAAAGAAGGCCAGTCCGGCGGCATGAATGTGATGGTCCTGACCAAAGGCAGCGAACATCGTGATCTTGCCCTGCAATTTATGGATTTCTGGCTGTCGACCGACATTCAGACCAAACTTGCCGAAGGCCTGGTGGACAGCCCGGCCAACAAGGACGTTAAAGTTGCCGACGACATTGCCGATAACCTGACCTATGGCGCCGATACGGTTGCCAACCTGCACCTGATCCCGTCAGACGTCATGATTGATAATCGCGATGCCTGGCTTGAACAGTGGAACGAAAAAGTCGGCCAGTAATATTGGGCGGCAGGGCGCCATCGGGTGCCCTGCCAAACCCTAACATTGTCCGCGAAATACCGAATGAAATAACCGCCCCTTGCGCCACCACGCCGGGCGTTTACCGACCAATCCCTACAGAGCAACCAAAATGTTTCAGAACCGGGCCGAAGCCATTGCACTGGTCCTGCCTGCTGCCGTTTTTGCCGGAGCCGTTTTTCTGGTTCCCGTGATTATCCTTTTATCCGAAGGATTCCATACGGCCGATGGCTGGTCTATCCAGGCCTATATCGATTTCTTTTCCCATTCGCTTAATCAGGCGGTGTTTTTACGCACCCTGAAACTGGCCGCAATGGTAACTGCTGCGGCAGCGATTATCGGCTATGCCGCAGCCTTTGCGATTGTGAACCTGCCGGCCAAAGGCAAGGGCCGTGTGACGGGGCTGGTTGTTCTGCCGTTAATGATATCACCGGTCGCGCGTACCTATGCCTGGCTGGTCATTTTGGGGCGCACCGGTTTTGTCAACAAGGCCCTGATGGCCGTTGGCCTGAGCGACGAACCCATCCGCTTCCTGTTTACCGAAACCGCCGTTTTCATTGGCCTGCTGCAACTGTTTTTGCCCCTGATGATCATTTCCCTGATCAGTGCGCTTGAAAACATGCCGCGCGATGCGGTGCCCGCCGCCCGCGTGCTGGGCGCGAACTGGTTGCAGGTGTTTACCCGCGTCATCCTGCCGCTCACCCGCGAAGGGCTGGTTATTGGTGGTACGCTGGTTTTTACCGGCTCCATGACCGCCTATATCACCCCTGCCATTCTGGGCGGGTCCAAGGTTTTGATGCTAGAAACCCTGATGTATCAGCGGGTCACGGTTGCCAATGATTTTGTATCGGCCAGCGTGATTGCGCTGATCCTGATCGTCATGGCCTTTTCGGCAAACCTGCTGCTTAAACGGCTGGCCACGGCGAGGAACAAGAAATGACATCGCGCCTGTTTTCCCCCATTGTTTTGCTGCTGGTACTGGCCTTTTTGATCGGCCCGTTTGCCATTATCATTGCCGCATCCCTTTCCGCTGGTGAAACCCTTGCCTTTCCGCCACAGGGCCTGTCGCTGCGCTGGGTATTCAAGGTTTTTGAAATCGAAAGCTTCCGTCAAAGCTTTGGCATTTCCATGTTTCTTGCCATTGGCGGTACATTGATGGCGCTGTTGCTTGGCGTACCGGCAAGTTATGCATTGTCGCGCTACAAGGTGCCGGGTGCTGAAACCATCCGTACCATTGTGTCCTCGCCCATTATTGTGCCGGGCATTATCGTTGGTCTGGCACTGCTGCGCTATTTTGTGGTGCCGTTTAATACCGGCATTCTTTTTGCGCTGTTTGTCGCCCACACCGCGCTTATTTTGCCCTATGCTGTGCGGGTTGTTTCCGCCAGCCTGACCAATTTGCGGTCCGACATCGAAGAAGCCGCCGTTTTGCTTGGCGCGTCCCGTTTGGGGGCTTTTTTCCGGGTGGTGCTGCCCAATATTCGCGGCGGTATCCTCGCGGCCTTTATTCTGGGTTTTGTCACCAGTTTCAACCAGGTGCCGGTATCGCTGTTTTTATCCGGGCCCGGTATACGCACCCTGCCCATCGATATGCTGGCCTATATGGAAATCACTTACGACCCCTCGGTTGCGGCATTGTCAGCACTGCTGGCTTTCATGTCGCTGGGTATTGTTTTTCTGGCCGAACGTTTCCTAGGATTTTCCCGCTATGTCTGATTCAAAATTTCTCAGCCTTGAAAAACTGACACTGTCTTACGGCAAAAATATCGCCGTGCCGGAAATGGATCTGGATATCGGCAAGGGGGAACTGGTGGCATTGCTGGGTCCGTCAGGCTGCGGCAAAACCACGACCATGCGGGCGATTGCTGGTTTGCTGGCCCCGTCATCGGGCACCATTCGCCTGGATGGTGCTGATATTACCAGAACGCCTGCCAACAAACGGCCTGTCGGGCTGGTGTTTCAGTCCTATGCGCTGTTTCCGCACCTTAATGTGTATGAAAACGTTGCCTTTGGCCTGCGCCTGATGGGGATTAAGAGCACTGATCTTGATTCACGGGTCAAACAGGGCCTTAAAACCGTAGGGCTGGAGAAATTCACCACCCGCAAGCCCGCCGAACTTTCCGGTGGGCAACAGCAGCGTGTGTCGCTGGCGCGCTCCATGGTGATGGAACCCAAGGTATTGCTTCTGGATGAACCGTTATCCAACCTGGATGCCCGCCTGCGCCTTGAAATGCGCACCGAATTACAGCGCGTACAAAAGGAAAGCGGTGTAACCATGATATTCGTCACCCATGACCAGGTTGAAGCCCTGGCCATGGCCGACCGCATCATCGTGATGAAAGACGGACATATCGAACAGATCGGCACGCCCGAGGAAATTTATAACCATCCGATTTCGGATTTCGTTGCCGATTTCGTTGGCTTTGAAAATGTTTTTGCCCTGGAAAATGGCATGCTGAAAACCGGCAGCCAGCATATCGACCTGCGCGGCACCGTCCCGCCCAATACCATGGGCCTTGCCTGGCGTCCCGGCACCATCACCCTTGGTTCCGGCCCGCATCAGGGCCAGGTGCGTGGTACATCCTTTGCTGGTGGCACACGCGAATATCTGCTTGATACGCCGCTTGGCCAAATCAAGGCCGAATGTGACGCCACCCTGCCGGTTCACCCGTTTGGCAGTAACGTTGCCTTTGACCTGAATGTTGAAAAAGCAGCACCGCTTTCCCGGTTTGGGGGCCTTTGATGGGAATCTGGATCGATACCGACATGGGCTTTGACGACATTGCCGCCGTGCTGTGCGTTTCCCATGGCGGTCTGGTCATTGATGGCATGTCGCTGGTGGCGGGCAATTGCCCGTTACCTCAGGTGGCAAAAAATGCTGCTGCAGCCGCCAGCCTGTTTGCCTGGCAATTTCCTATTCATATGGGCCGCACACGCGCCATCCTTGGCACCCTGGAAACGGCAGAACGTATTATGGGTGCAACCGGCATGTTATCCGCCGGCAAAACATTGCCCGATGTTCCCCTTGCACCTGCCATCCCGGCCTTTGATGCCCTGTGCGACTGGTTACAAAAGCCATCTGCCGCCGGCGAAGACAGGCATATTCTGGCGCTAGGCCCGCTTGGCAATCTTGCCGCCCTGCTGCTGGCCCGGCCTGAAATGGCCACGAAAATTGACCAGATCACATGGATGGGTGGTGCCATCAGCCTTGGTAACCATACGGCATCGGCCGAATATAATGCCTTTGCCGACCCTGAGGCCCTGGCGATTGTTCTGGCCCATAATGTACCTTTTCGCATGGTCGACCTGGATTTATGCCGCCAGGTGCAGGCCGCGCCCGATGATGTCCAGGCCATTCGCGCGGCCGGGGGCAAAAATGCCGCCCTTTTGGCCGATCTGACACAGGGTTACATCAATATCGCCCTGTCGCGGGGCCGCGCGGCCATGGCCCTGTTTGACCCGTGTGCTGCCATTTCGGTTGTCAGCGATGATGTGATCGAATTTGCCCCGGCCCATATCACCGTTGATTTGAACAACGGCCCGTCACGCGGGCGCACCATTGTTGACCCAAGGCCAGCCGCGCCCAAAAACGGCGAATATGCCGTGCGCGTTGATGCCGTCACCGCGCGTGAAATGATTTTTGCCGCCCTGCAAGCAGAAGCCGAAAAATGAACACCAGAACCAGCGAACCCACTGATCTGAATGACGAAGCCCTGCGCACCCGTGCAGTTGTATGCGCACGCGGTGATGCCCCCTTTGATTACCTGATCACCGGTGGGCAGATTGTGGATATGGTCACCAGTGAAATTCGCGCTGCCGATATCGGCCTTGTTGGCCCGCTGATTGCCAGTATCCATGCCCCCGGCCAGTTCATTGCTGCCCAAAAAACCATTGATGCCACCGGCAAGTTCATCACACCGGGCCTGATCGACAGCCACATGCATGTCGAAAGTTCAATGGTCACACCGGCCATTTATGCCCAAACGGTGGTGCCACGTGGTGTGACCACCATTGTCTGGGACCCGCATGAACTGGGCAATGTATTAGGCAAGGATGGGGTAAAATGGGCGGTTGATGCCACACGCAACCTGCCGCTGCGCGCACTTGTGCTGGCACCTTCCTGCGTGCCCGCCGCCCCGGGGCTGGAGCTTTCGGGTGCGGATTTTGACGGTACCGCCATGGCCGATATTTTAAGCTGGCCGGAAATTGCCGGTGTGGCCGAAGTCATGAATATGCGCGGCGTGATCAACCGGACAGATCGCATGACCAATATCATGCAGGCAGGCCTGGCATCGGGCAAAATGGTGTGTGGTCATGCCCGCGGCCTGACCGGGGCCGACCTGCAGGCCTTTATGGTGGCCGGTGTCAGTTCCGATCACGAACTGACATCAAACGAGGATTTGCTGGAAAAATTGCGGACGGGTATCCATGTCGAAATGCGCGGATCACACGACCACCTGTTGCCAGGCTTTGTTAAAACCCTGAACGAGCTTGGATTTTTACCGCAAACGCTTTCACTTTGTACCGATGATGTGTTCCCCGACGATCTGGCGCAAAAAGGCGGGTTAGACGATGTGGTGCGCCGGCTGGTGTCATATGGCATGCCCGCCATTTGGGCATTGCGCGCCGCTACCCTTAATGCCGCATCCCGGTTGGGCCGCGCTGATCTGGGCCTGATTGCCGCGGGCAAACGTGCCGATATCGCAATTTTTGATGATCTGGAAAATTTCGTTGCCAGCCATGTTTTTGCCAATGGCAAACTGGCAGCACAAAATGGAACCCTATGCGAACCGGCCCCAGCCCAAAATAGCGCCGTTTTACACAACACCATGAAAATCGCGCCGCTTGTTAGTGATGATTTCCGCATTCGCGTGGAAGGAAACGGCAGCAAGGCCCGCCTTGCCACCATTGACCAGCCACGCTTTACCCGCTGGGGCGAAATCACGGCCAATATCGGCAACGGTTTTGTCATTCCGCCCGAAGAAACAACGTTAATTGCGGTTGCCCACCGCCATGGCAGGGCCGACAGCCGCCCGCGTGTGGGCCTGCTGACCGGGTGGGGAAAATGGCGCGGCGCAGTTTGCACCACCGTTTCCCATGACAGCCATAATCTGACGGTTTTTGGCGGCAATGCCGAAGATATGGCCGTTGCGGCAAATGCAGTTATTGCTGCAGGCGGCGGCATGGCAGTGGCATCGGATGGTAAAATAGATGCCCTGTTACCGCTGCCTTTATGCGGCTTGCTGACCGATATTTCCATGGGCGAAACCGCCCAACAATTTGCCGCCATCCGTGCAGCAACCGACCGCATTGTCGATTGGAACCCGCCCTATCTGGTGTTCAAGGCACTGTTTGGGGCGACACTTGCCTGCAATGTCGGCCCGCATCAGACAGACCGGGGTATCGCCGATGTCATCAGCGATAGCGTTCTTGAAACGCCGGTTCTGGAAATTATCCCCTGACAAAGATATGGCGATGGCAGAAAACCAAACTGCCATCGCCCGAATGCTTTCAGCTTTAGGCGGTATCAATCCGGTATAAAACGGCGTCAACGCGGTCTGCCAAACGGTCATACAGGCGCTGGGCCGCGACGTTATCGTTGGCGGTCAGCCAGTATAACCGCCCCCAATCTTGCTGTTTGGCGGCATCCACCAGGGCTGCAATCATTTTACGGCCAATGCCCTTGCCGCGCTGATCATCGGATACCCAGAAATCCTCCAGATAGGCGACATTGCGCACTGAGAAGGTATGCGGATGCAATATGATATGCGCAAGGCCCACGATCCTGCTGCTCTCCTTGCTGCCCTCGCCATAACCTTCCGTTTGACTATCATCCATCACGCCATCCGCACCGTTTTCAACGGCAAGCCAGGCCTGCATGGGGTGGTTTGGGTCCACAATCCGCTGCCATAATGTGTTGATCACATCATCACCCATATCCGGCGCGCCAAAGTTGGCAATGTTTTCGCGCCATAATGCTTCCCATCCTGCGCGGTCGGCGGCACGGGCCTGTTTGATTTCAACCATGGTTCTGTTCCTGATCGGGGGTTCGCACCATTCCCGGTGCATTATCTGGCAATGTGCCATTTTGTAACCAGCCCAGGGCAAGGGGCCATAAACTGTTTTCAAAACGGTTATGGAAAAAGGCGAAATGGCCAATATCCTCCACACCAATATCATCTGGCGCTATGCGCAGATGGGTGCGATTTGAACCAGTGTAATAGGATAATAACCGTTCCACGGCAGCAACCGTGCCAAACGGGTCATCTGTTAAGCCAATTGCCAGTAATTGCGCCTGCATGGCCGCAAAATGCTGTTGCAGCCGGTTTGCTGCCAATGGCAAAGACAGGCTGTTTTCGGCGCGCGGGCCCATCCTGCTCCAGTCATGGACAACGTGCCTTGGCACATCTTCCAGCCAGCCCAGCCGCGCGCCGGGAAAATAGCCGACGGATCGTGCCAGCACCGGCATGAAAATATGCCATTTCATGAACATGCGCCGGCGGGATTGCAATGCGTAATCGCGCCAATAGGCAAATTGCGCCCCAACCGTAACCACATGTTTTAACAAATGGCTGGATGGTGCCAGGCCCAGGGCAAAACCGCCAATCGAATGGCCAACGGCATAAAGCGGCTGACCAGGAAAACGGGCTTGGGCATATTGTAAAATGGCCTCGACATCGAATAATCCCCATTCGCCCCAGCCCGCGCGAAAACCGCGCAGTTTTTTCGGCCGGGATTCCCCGATGCCGCGATAATCAAATGTCAGAACATCAAAACCATGCTGGCATAAATAACGGGCAAAGCGCGCATAATAGCGGCAGCGAACAGCGGTTGCCGCGCAAATGATCACAACAGGGCGGGTGACCGGCTCATCACCTTCACGGGTTTCTGGCCGCCATTCAAACCCGGAAATATCAACGCCATCGGATGTCCGGGTGATAAAACGTACCGGATCTGTTTTATCTGTCATTGCTGCCTTTCTTTGGCACAAGCCTTTCTAACATCGCAATATTTAAGCCTGCTTCGCCCCTGCCCTGCAATCGTGTTTTATCGACAAAACCCTCTTTTGCACCAAGCTGTTAAGCCAACGCCGCGCAAAACGATGCAAACAGTGCCTGTCCCTGTGGCCAATCACCGATATTGCTGGCACCGTTTATATGCCCCAACGCCCCTGCCGCCACACAATCGGCCTGCCAGCTTTGCGCGCAGGATTTGGCATAATCAACCGTGCCATAGGGGTCATTGGTGCTGCATACCACCAGTGCAGGAAACGGCAATGGATTGCGCGGCACCGCCTTGAATGTTTGGGCCTGTGGGGGAAAGGCGGATCCATCCGGGTCGGGCACCGCAACGAGAAAGGCCGCACGCACCAATTGGGCGGCAAGTTGGCCCCGCCAATGCGCCCAATGTGCCACAAGCAGGCATGACAGGCTGTGTGCAACCAATACCGACGGTTTTCCAATATCCGTGATTGCCTGATCGAGCGCCAGAAGCCAGTCCTCCAGCTTTGGCTGGTTCCAGTCTGGCGGGGCGAAACGCACAATATTGGCATTTTCGTTTTTCCAGCGGCGTTCCCATAGGCTTTGCCAGTGATTTTCGCCAGACCCACCAATACCGGGCAGGACCACAATGGGGTGTTGCATGTTGGGCGTCCTTGAAAAATCCATCATTTCTGACGCCAATTATGGGTAATATTTAAAAAACGTACATGGCAAGTCATCGGCAAATGTTTGAATTTTCCGATGACTTAACGGTTTAAGGCGGGACCAAACACATGACACAACCAGCAATCGACCGGCTTGATATCGCAATTATCGAAGCCCTGCAGGAAAATGCCCGAACCCCGCTTTCGGAACTGGGGCGGCGCATTGGCCTGTCGCAACCTGCCATGTCCGAACGGGTAAAACGGCTGGAAGAACGGGGTATCATTACCGGCTATGGTGCGCGCATTGACCCGGCGGCACTGGGATTGGGATTAATGGCGATTATCCGCCTGAAAACCACCCATGAACATATCCAGCCCTGCCTGCGCCATTTCGCCAGCATGCCCCATGTCATCGAAGTTCACCGGCTAACCGGCGAGGATTGCTTTATGTTAAAGGTGCTGGTGCCAACACCGGGCGACCTTGAATCCATCGTCGATAGCATCGCGCGCCACGGCGCGGTTACAACGTCGCTGGTTTTGCGTTCGGAACCCGCCAAACCAATTGGATCAGCTGTGTTGCATTACCGCTATCCCGGATGATGGGACGGGGACGAGAACGAAAACGCCCCCAACAAGGGTTATCCGCATCCAAACCCGGCACCATCAGCTTTCGGTAAAGGCGTTTTTCTTCACCTTGACGACAGGCTCGACAAAATAATTCAAAACCGTTTTGCTGCCCGTCAGGATGTTGATTTCCGCCACCATACCCGGAACAATATCCAGTGCTTTGCCGCTGGCATCGGTCAGGCGGGAAAACACCCGCACGACAACCGGATAAACCGGTTCCTTTGTTTCGGGCAGTTCAATAACGTCTGCACCAATGGTTGCCAGTTCGCCATCAAGCGAGCCATAACGGGCAAAGTCATAGGCCGTCAGTTTAACCTTTACCCGCTGCCCCGGATGCAAAAAGCCGATATCGGCCGGTTTGATATGGGCCTCGACCAGGAAATCATCGTCAATCGGTACAATTTCGACCAGGGATTCACCGGGCTGGGCCACACCGCCAATGGTGGTTTTCAAAATCTGGTTCACAATACCATCAACCGGCGAGCGAATTTCCGAACGGTCCACTTTGCTGGCATAGGCCGGAAGGCTTTCTTCGAGTTCGGCCAGTTCCGCGGTTGCCTTTGAAAGCTCCTGCAAGGCATCCTTGCGGAAGGTTTCATGCATGGTTTTGAAACGCTCGGCAATTTCGGCCAGGGCAAGGTTTAACCGTTCGATGCGGATTTTTGATGTCTGCTGTTTTCCCTGCAATTCGGCATGGGTACGCTGCAACTGGATCAGCGACAGTTTCGGTTCGATCCCGCGTTCCACCAGCGGCTGGATCATACTGATTTCAGATTGCGACAGGGTCAATCCTTCGGTCGCGGTATCAAGCTCGCTTTGGGCTTCGCCCATTTCCTTGATCTTCTGGCGTTTCTGCTGTTCCAGCACGGCCAGTTCCGATGCCAGTTCCGAGCGGCGGCCTTCAAACAGGCGTTGCTGGGTCAGGGTAACAGCAGGCGAACTTTCGGCCAGACCGGGCGAAAATTTAAGCTCCACCCCCTGGATTTCGGCCGTCAAACGTTCGATCTGGGCCTGCAGCGCGAATTTTTTCTGTTCCAGCTGGTTATATTCACTTTGCGATGCCGTGGTATCAAGCACGAGCAACAAATCACCACGATGGACGCTCTGCCCTTCATGCACCAGCATATCCTTGATCATGCCACCATGCATGGTTTGCACCTTCTGCAAATCCTGCGACGGTATGATTTTGCCCGACCCGCGCGTGACCTCGTCAACCTCGGCAACGGCGGCCCAGCTGATCATGCTGACAACAAAAAGCCCGATCACTGCCAGCAATGCCCAGCCAGAGAAAAACGACTTCCGCCCGTTTATCTGGCGAATGATTTCGGAATTAAGATCACGGCTACGCATTACCGTTCTCCTTTTCATCGCCCATTTCTGCGCGATTTATAACCGTTTGTGGCTCGATTGCTTCCACGGCGGCACGCGCCGATGGTGAAACAGCATCATCCCCGTCATTACCACCAGCCTGCTGATTGGTGGCTTGACCCGAAACGGCCTTTGCCGCAATCACGCTGCTATCTGCCGCGGCATCAAGGCCTGCCGCACTATGCCGCACAATTTTGGCAACCGGCTGGGGCTGCGCAGCACGCAGTTTCGATATCCGCCGAAAGGCCCGTGCCGCACCATTGCCAGATACAGCAGGGTCATCGCGACCATCCGATGGCTCTGCATCCGTAATCCCGCCATCCCCGGCATGGTTGGCATCATCCTGCACGGCGGGATTGCCCGGCTTAGCCGCCATTGGCGATGATACGGGCGTTTGTTCACCCGGCACATCATCGCTTTGCTGGCCAGCGGTTGGCATCTTTTTATTCACAATGGATTTTGGGCCACGGGCAACAACCGCCCCACCATCAAGCACCAGAACCGTATCAACCAGATCAAGCATGCTGGGCCGGTGGGTCACGACCAGAATGGTCTGGTCCTTGGCTTCCTCGCGCAGGCGGTTCACCACCAGTTGTTCGGTCTGCATGTCCATCATGCTGGTGGGTTCGTCCATCAACAATACAGGCGGCGCACCGACCAAACCGCGCGCCAGCGAAATGGATTGCCGCTGCCCGCCCGAAAGGCCCTCGCCACGTTCCTGTATCATCAGGTCATATCCACTGGGATGGCGGCTGATAAAATCGTGCGCCCCCGACAGGCTCGATGCCCGCAGGATTTCCTCGTCATTCGGGCGATAGGCGCCAACAGATATGTTCTGTTTCACCGTGCCGGAAAACAGCCAGGCATCCTGCAACACGGCCGATATATTGGCCCGCAGGTCAGCAGGGTCAATCTGGCGGATGTCGGTTCCATCAATCAGGATCGATCCGCTATCGGGTTCATAAAGGCCCAGCATCAGACGCAAAATCGTGCTTTTGCCCGACCCGATCCGCCCCAGAAGGGCAATTTTCTCGCCCGGTTCAATCACAAACGATACATCGCGCAAAGCGGCAATGTTCTGCCCGGGATAGGAAAAATTGACATTCTGAAATTCGATCCGGCCCGCCAGACGCGGACGCGACAGGTAATGCCGTCCATCCTGGCGTTCGGTGGATTGTTTCATCAGGCCATTCAGGTTGCGATAGGATGTGCGCACCTGGTTGAGGCGTGTCAGTGTCTGTGCGATCTGACCCAGCGGCGCCAATGCCCGCCCCACCAGAATAACCGACCCGACCAGCGCGCCCATCGAGGTTTCGCCCGCGGCAATCAGGAAAACACCAAAAACGACAATGCCAATCTGCGACACCTGCTGTGCCGATGCCGTCATATTCACAACCATATGCGAAATACGGCGGCTGCGCGCGCCGACACCAGCCTGGAATTTCAGGCTGTCTTTCCAGCGTTGGCGCATCAGACGGGCCGCACCCGATGTTTTAACCGTTTCCAGCCCGGAAATGGTTTCAACCAGAACCCCCTGCTTGGTCTGCCCTTCTTCAAAGGCAGACTGGGCATAACGGGCCAAAAGGGGCTGAACGCCAATGCCCAGAATAATGATTGTCGGCACCGCAATCGCGGGAACCAGCACCAGCGGCCCGCCAATGCCATAAATGACAAACAAAAACAGCATGATAAAGGGAATATCAACCAGCGCGACCAGCGAGGCGGAGGTAAAAAACTCGCGCAGGGTTTCAAATTCGCGCAGCGTATTGGCAAATGCACCCGATGACCCGCGACGGTCCTTCATTTGCATTTCCAGCAAATGATCGAAAATTTCGCTGCCAATTTCCTGATCGGCCTTTATCCCCGCCCGATCAATAAAATGGGCGCGCAGCATTTTGATGGTGAAATCAAAACAGATTGCAAAGCCCACACCCACCGTCATCGCGATCAGGGAATCAATCGCTTCGTTAGGCAGGATGCGGTCATAAACCACCATGGTAAACAGCGACACCGTCAGACTTAAAAAGTTGGTCAGGGCGGCAGCAACGATAACCTGAAAATAGATCGGCTTGTTTTTGGCAAGTGCGGACCAGAACCAGTGCCGACCCCGTTTTGCCAATTGGTGGTCAACATGCTGGCTTTCGCGGAAATAGGGGCGCACGGCAATGCCAAGCCCGCTAAACACCCCGCGCAAATCCGCAACCGACATGATCACCGGCGCATCGCCAAAATCTGGGTCATAAACGGCTAGTTTATGTGGCCCTTCGCGGCTGACAATCACAACAACCTTGCCATCATCCAGAAAGGCTGCAACCGGCAGGGTTGTATGGTTCAAGGTTTCAAGTTTCACATCCCCGGCAATGCAGGCAAGGCCAACCTTGCGCGCCATTTCGGCAAAAAACTGCGGGCCGGTTTCGTGGTTGCCATCGCCCAGATTGCGAAAATAATTTGCCGTGACAGACATGTCATAATGCCGGCACAGATAAACTAGGCATTGTTCAATATAATCAACAGCCCGGGCGGTATTTTCGGCTTTTGTCACACGCGGCTGCGCAGGTTCATCATCAATCGGCTTTTTGGGCGCGGTTGTGGCACCCGTTGTGGCTTCTGCTGCCCGATCAGGCTGCTGGTTTGCATTGGTCATCGCATCTTCATCAGGCACGGGCGCTGCACCTGTTTCGGGTTTGGTGGAAACTGTCTTCACCGGGGTTATACGGCCAAGGGAACGGTTCATTTCACCTCCCACCCAAAATCATCAATACCAAAACTGGGCAGCAATTCACCGGTAAGCGACAGCAACACATAACGCGACAGGTCCGCCAGGGTGCGGGCGTCAATCAGGGAACTTGCGGTCTGGTAAAATTCACGCTGGCTATCAAGCACATCGACAAGGTCACGCCGGCCAATGGAAAACAGGTCCAGATAGGTCAGGAATGTTTCTTTTTCCGCGCGCGCAGCCAGTGACAGGGCATGAAGGCGCTGTTCACGGGTGGCAATATCGCTTAGCGAACTGGCAATCTGGCGTTCCAGTTCCAGGCGGGACTGGCGTTCGCGTTCCTTGGCCTGTGACAGGCGGTTTGATGCCCGGCTTTCGCGTGCCTGGTCACTGCCACCATCAAACAGGTTATAGTTAAACCGCAGGTAAAACCGCATTTCGTTGTCATTGGCGCGCGGTTCGGAAAGGTCATATTGCCGGCCTTCGACCACGACCGAAACCTTGGGGTACCAGGCGGCTTTGCTGGCATCATATTCAAATGATGCCGCCCGTGTGCTGGCCTCGCTTTGGGCCAGGGTGGGGTTATGACCCAGGGCATGTTGTAGGGCGACTTCGGCATTTTTGGGAATATCGGGGATATAATCGGGCCGTTCACCATGGGTTGGGACATCGCCAAACAGTTCCTTGTAACTCGCACGCATGCGGTCCAGTTCGCCAATCAGTTCGGTCAGGTTGGCATTGGCCTCGGCCAGGCGCCCTTCAGTACGGAAAACATCGGCAGATGTCCCGGCCCCACCGGCAGCGCGGTCATTTACACTTCGGAAAATCAGTTCGTGGCGGTCGCGATTGTCAATTGCCAGCAACACCTTGGTTTGCAGGCGGACAATATCAAAATAGGCGGAAATGGCCCGCAGGCAAAATTGCTGGGCGCTATCAAGGGCTGCATATTTGCTGCCGGTTACGTTTTCACGCGCGGCATCGATGCGGTCAAAGGTTTCACCGGCATCATATAAAAGCTGGCTGACCGACAACACACCATCGGGGTCGTTATCTGCAGCAACCCGGTCATCTGCCCGGGCGACATTATAGCCCCCTTCAAGGGCGAAATCGACCTGCGGATAAAGTGCACCGCCGACTTCATCAACACTGTCGGTGGCCTGGCGGGCCCCATAAATGGTGCTTTTGATCGACGGGTGAGTTTCAACAGCCTGGCGCACCTTGGCAATAAACCCTTCGGGTTTACCCTCCGCCATTTGTGTTGTGGCGGATGCATCCGTTTGCGACATGGACGACAATTCGGACGGCAACGGCCGTTTCACGGTTTCATTGCCGGTTTGGGTCAGAAACTGGTTCACCAGCACTTCCGAGCCATTCATGCTTTTGGCAATTTCACGAAACAGCGGTGTCATCGCCGTTGAACCGGCAGCATCCTCGCCCAGTTGACGGGCGAGCTGGTCCTCGTTCGTCATGGTCGCAGAAGCCATGTCCGCGCCATTCTGGGGCGCAGCGTTAACGGTGGCTGGTAAAGTCGTTGTACTGATCAGTCCCGAAATCAGCAGCAGGCAAGCAAATTTATTTTCCATTCTGGGTTAAACACCAATCCCTCTTTCCCCGCAAAGGGTGTATCTCCCCGAAAAGCAACAAGGGGTGGACATGCCACCCCTCGTGCCCGTGATGTCGTCCAGGCTTATGTTTCCGAATAGAAAAGATCGGAAACATTGGCACTGTTCAGATCGCCGCTAATACCCGACACGTCAACAAACAGATCCTGGTCACCATTAAGGGTTCCATCTCCATTATCAACGATCAGGTATGTTCCATCAGCATCCCCGCCGCCCGATACCGTAACGAACATGGCAGCGCCACTATCGATGTTCAGTCCGGTCAAGGCCGTAGACAGTTCAAAGCCCCCGTCGGCAGAATTCGTAATCGACGTATTATCGACACTTACCGCGTTCGGCACGGTGTGATCACCACCCAGCAGGGACAGATCAAATTTGTCTTCACCCACCACGAAGTCGGTAACAACGTCAAATGCCGAAACGATGCTGTCGGACGATCCACTAATCGCTTCATCGCTGCCGTTATCAAGTGCCGTACCGGACTGATAGGCTGCAATGGAGTGACTGGTGATCTGTTCATCGGAAGCAACAAACAGGGTCTGATTGTCTTCGATGCCGACAGTATAGCCGTTCGCCTTCAGGTTATCGGCAAAACGCGAGATTACATCAGCCAGCGTGTCGGTACTGATTACCGGTTCAGTCAGCGTAATGTCATCAATCGACAGGACGAATGTCCCATGATCCTGAAGGGTCTGGTTTGCCTGTGCGAAATCGTAGAAATCAAACAGAACAGCGTCAAAGGTGTCTGTTTCGCTTTGCAGCGGATCGACATAAGCAGCATTTGCCGTCAAATCGCCAAGGAAGGTCGCATCGATGGTGAAATCAGAACCGACTTCCTTGCCAACAAACTGAATGTTGCCACCATCAATCGTGATACTGTCAAAGAAGGTTTGGCTTGGGTCGCCGTCGCTGGTAGCGAAGGCGGCATCCTGTGCCTTGATTTCATCGACAAGCGCCTGAATGCTGGCTGCGGCATTCCCGGCAACAACTGCGGTTGAAAGATAGTTTGTTTCAACTTCGTTGCCGCTTGTGGTGATTGTCAGTTCGATCGACAGGAAAGAACCGGCAACATAATCACCATCGTTGGTAGAAAGGGTAAGCGTCCCGGTCTGGGCCGTTACCGTATCGGCTGCTGTATCGACATTAAAGCTATCACCAGCATCCGTTTCGTTAAAGACAGGCCCGCTGGATGCATGGATGGTACCGGAATGATCCAGATCGATCGACTGACCATCCGGAACATAGATGAACAGACGGTCTGCTTCATGTCCTGAATCACCGTCGGTATCAATGGCGGCGGCATCCACAACATCGGCGTTTTCATCAAGGTCATAAGCAGCCTGTGCCTGCGCCGAGATTTGAGCTGCCAACTGGAAGATCAAACCACCCGGTGTGTCACCATCGCTCATCTGCACCTGGAAGACCTGATCACCGACTGTCAGACGCAGGAAATCGCCCACCTGCGGTGTCGTCGTGTCGGTGAAGCTGAAGGCAAACAGATCATCGGATTCCGGTTGGTCGGCATATGCCATGCCTTGAGAATAGGTATTGGCATCGACCACCGCATTTCCATCAATACCGGCAATCTGAAGCTGACCATCCGAGACCCGGGCAAAATAGTTATGCCCGCTGTCATTATTGATCACATAGGCAAGGTCATCGAGGATGCTGTCAAGGGTGGTATTGGCCTCGTCCGCACGGGCGCTATAGGAGTACCCGTCAATTGTAACCTCGAAGGAGTCACCCTGTACCGGTGTGTAATCCGAATAGGTCACGGCAACCGCGTCACCGCCAAGGCTCATGGCAAAGATATCGGCACCCGCGCCACCCGTAATATGGTCAGCACCTGCCCCCCCCCGCAGGACGTCATCGCCACCGTTACCAATCAGGGTATCGTTACCGTTACCACCTTCAAGGGTATCGTTGCCAGCACCACCAATCAGGGTATCGTTGCCATCGAACCCGCCATAATTACCATCTTCGTCACTACGGACTTCACCTTCAACAATCAGGCGCTGTGATGCTGTCAGTTCGGAACCATCAATGACGACATCATTGGTAAAGGGCACATCATTGTCGTTGCTGTCAAAGACGCGGCTGACAACCGAAATATCGCCTGCCGTGCCATCCATATTGGCATCCGCCGTGGATGCCAGTTCAGAACCGATCTTCAACACGTTGCCTGCCGCATCGTCACGCAGTTCGATACGGTCGATATTGGTAATGGTAACATTGCCATCTGTCAGGGCCTGATCGGTCAGATCAAATGTACCTGCCGTGGCAAGCAACAGACGGTCATTTGCTGCCGCTTCAAAGCTACCATCAATTAACAGACCAGCAGCAAGGGCTGTTGTCATCAGATAGAAACGGTCACGCCCGCTGCCACCGATCAGGGTATCGGCACCACCATTGTAATAAATGCGGTCATCCCCGGCACCACCATTGATGGTGTCATTGCCCAAGCCACCGTAAATACGGTCGTTACCCGAGAAACCACCAAAATTGGCCTGCGTTTCATCATCAAACAGGGTTTCACCCTGGAAATGGATAGAATAGTTGGCCGACAGGCCGCTGGCATCAACCGTGACACCGGCAGTAATCGGAACATCAACTTCTTCACCATCCTGTTCTTCCGTGGCACGCGATACGATCTGGATATCGCCGAGCGTACCATCTCCATTGGCATCCGCCGTGGAGACAACACCATCGCCAAGGGTCAGTTCATAGCCTGCCGAATTGTCACGGAATTCGATGCGATCGATCTGGGCAATGGTGATATCGCGATTTTCAAGGGTGGTATCGCTTAGATCATAGGCCGAGGCCTGACCAAAGATAAGACGGTCATTGGTGCTGGCTTCGGCTTCTGCCAGTTCGTCATTATCGAAGTCATAATCACCACCGATGATCACGCTGCCATCGCTAAGATCTGTTGCCAGGTCAACATAGAGCCGGTCGGTGCCAAGACCACCGATCATGGTATCAACGCCAGCACCGCCATGAATGCGGTCTGCACCATTACCACCGAGCAATACGTCGTCGCCATCGTTACCGACTATCCGGTCATCGCCATCGCCCGCGGCGATATCGTCATTACCGGCACCCCCCCAAACGGTGTCATCACCGCTAAAGCCGCCATAGGTTTCGTATTCGGTTTCACTACCCTCGATCAGATCGACATGAACTTCGCCGTCAAACCGAAGGAAATCAGTGCTTTCAAGTGCTGAACCATCGACAAAAATGCCATTGGTGATCGGCGTTGATGTCAAACCGGTATCATTATCGGTATAGACACGGCTGGTAATGCGAATGTCACCAAGCGTTCCGTCATTGTCGGAATTTGCTGTCGATGCCAAATCGTGATCAAGAATAAGGTGAAGCCCGGCAACGTCCTGCGCAATATCGATACGGTCGATATTCGAGACAGTGACATTGTTGAAATCAACAGTGACACCTTCTGACAGGTCAAGAACCAGCCGGTCATTGGAAACGGCACTGTCTTCTGTCGATGATCCACCATTACCGTCAATATAGGTACCCGCGGCGTCGGCGATATTGGTGATATAGAAGCGGTCAGCACCGGCACCGCCGATCAGGCTGTTTACGCCACCGCCGGCATAAAGACGGTCATCACCATCCCCGCCATCGAGGTAATCGTTACCGTCATAACCATAAAGCCGGTCATTGCCCGCACCACCAAACATGGTATCGGACCCCGCGCCGCCATAAACGGTGTCGTTACCGCTAAAGCCGCCATAAGTTTCGTCACCTGTCTGTGCATCATTCAGGGAAACATGAACTTCGCCGTCGAACAACAGGCTGTCGGTTGATTCAAGTCCACGGCCATCAACAATGATGCCATTGGTAATCGGCGAAGCCGTCAGACCGATTTCAGATTCATTGTCCACATAGACACGGCTGTTAATCCGAATATCGCCAAGGGTATCATCCTGGTTATTGTCCGCTGACATTGCCAGTGCATGATCCAGCGTGATGGTCAGGCCAGCGACATCCGAACCAATGTCGATCCGGTCAATACCGTCGATCTGGATATTGCTTGCCGTCAGATCAACCGACTGCGGGTCTTCACTTTCATCAAGCTGAATGACAAGGCGGTCTTCACCCGTGTTACCCGATGTCGTGCCATCACCCATCACAGTAACACCATTGGCAAGATCTGCGACCGAGGTCAGATAGAAACGGTCCTTACCGTCCCCACCAACCATGGTATCCCCATCAGCGTCGATAAAGAAGCGGTCATCACCCTCGCCCCCCATCAGGGTGTCGACGCCGTCGCCGCCAATCAGGGTATCTTTACCCGCACCGCCATTGATAACATCGGCACCATCCCCACCGAGAAGCGAGTCATTGCCATCGCCACCAAAGATGGTGTCATTTCCTTCGTCGCCACTGATGGTATCATCACCATCATTGCCCTCCAGGATGTCGTTGCCCAGACCGCCAAACAGCGTGTCTGCACCATCGCCACCCTTGACAGTGTCATCCCCCATGAAACCGCCAAAGGTTTCACCATCTTCGACAGCGCGCTGTCCTTCAAACGAAATGGAATTGTTGCCTGTCAATTCGGTGGCATCAACGACAACACCGTTTTGCATACCAACATCAACACCGTTGCTGTCATAGATGCGCGAAACAATGCGCATATCACCCGCATTGGTATCGTTATTGCCATCTGCGGTGCTGACAACACCATCCCCCAGCACGATCTGCTGTCCTGCAACATCACTGCCCACTTCAATCCGGTCGATACCGTTAAACACGGTCCCCGATGTGGTGAAATCATATTGATCATCGGCTTCACCACGCAGCACAACACGGTCACGACCAAGGGTGCCCTGATCCGATCCGCTAATCGACAGGCCGGAAACAAAATCACTGGTGCCAAGATAGAAGCGGTCATCGCCCGTACCGCCGATCATGGTGTCACCACCGCCATTGCCAAAGAAGCGGCCACCCTCGTCACCATTGTCCAGAACATCGGCCCCGGAGGAGCCATAGATGGTTCCGTCAATCAGTTCGCCAACAGCAGCATTTGAAAGCGCATCCTGGAAGTTGGTGGCAAAGTCATTGTTATAGGTAACCAGCGCGTCATAGGCGGAATCCTGGAAGTCACCGTTGCTGTCAAACAGATCATTGATCAGACTTGCGAGCGTTGACCCGGCAGCCACCTGAATCTTGACCGCCGAAATCAGAAGGGACATGGCATCGATATCCGCCGGGCTTTGCAGCTCGGACGAAGACGGCATCAACTGTTCAAGCGCCCCAACCGTATTCCCGACCAGTTCGGCAATTTCGGTAAACACGTCATTCAATGTGACATTGTTGCTGCCAACTGTCTGGGTCCCGTCAAAGTTCGAGCTGCCAACAATCGCATTACCGACAGCAGTAATAAGGTCGGTCAGAACCGTTCCGTTAGTGAAGTCAACTTCTGCGCCATTCGCATTTTCAATAGCTGCGGCAATCTGGCGCATGATCACTTGCGAGATTTCGCTCTGGCTTGAATCATCCCCCAAACCTTGCAGAACCGGCTGAAGGCCTTTTGCCAGTTCGCTGGTCAGGACCAGCATCTCGGCAGAGGCGATTTGCAAGGATGCGGCATTTGCCATTTCAGCGGCCGTCGCACTGCTTGAAGCAACAGTGCTGAGAGGATCAATCGTCAGAAGGTTGGAACCCGACAGCGATGTTGCATCAAGACCAAGCCCTGCAATCAGATCGCTTTGTGCTTCGGTGATATCTGCTGCCGAATTTCCCGCCACCAGATAATGCATCACCGTCGTAAGACCGGTCGCAACACCTGCACTTTCACCTGCCGACACCAGAAGGACCCCATCAAAGGACTGACCTGTCGTAAGGTCCGTCCCCCCGGTGATACGCACAGCAACATCTTCGGGAAGAATGCCGGTAAACTGGAAATCGGTAATGGTGTAGTGGCCAGTAGCATCCGTCGTCCAGGTTTGCTGACCAACCTGGTTGCCATCACCATCAACAAGCATGACAGTGGCCCCGGCCAGATACCCATCAAGCGCAACACCGCTTTCGTTATAGGTGACGCTTGACTGATATTCGACATCGCCGGTCAGGCCGGATTGATCAATGGTGGTGCCTTCCGGAACGGCCACAACAACATTGCCACTATCGGTCGCGCTAAAGGTAATGGTCAGACCGTCAACATCAGCCGCCTGAATATAGGCATTGCCCGTGCCGGTAACTTCGATTTCATCGATACCATTCAGTTCGAGGCTGCTGATCGTGACATCGCCATTGCTGGTATCAATCACCAGCTTAACGGTATCGCCCGAAAGCGTGCTGAAATCATAGGCGCCGTCTTCCGAAACCGTCACATTGACCGAACCGGTTGCTGTAATGGCAATGTTTTTGCCAGAAACATCGGCATAGGTCAGGTTAACGTCCGAGGTATCAACCTCGCTAACCGTGATGGAAATCGTACCGCTTTCCACGGAAAGCTTGGCAAGATCGGCAGAAACGCCCGAACTGCTGGCATCGGTCAGCGTAATATTGCCTGTACCGGTCGCGGCCAAACCACCAAGGTCGCCCAGTGCTGATTCCGTAATCGAAAGGTTTTGGTCAGCAACAGCCGAAACACTGATAGAGCCACTGCCCACATTCAAATTATCAAGAACGGCGGTAACATCGCCCGAAACTTCGGTAATGGTGATGTCACCTGCCCCGGTAACCGTAATGGAGCCATAAGAGGCTGCTTCGGACTGGGTCAAAGTCAGGTTTTCGCCATCAGCGGCAACGATGTTGATTGCACCAGTGTCGACCGTAATTTTGGCAACATCTGCATCAAAGGAGGCTTCTGTTACATCTGTCAATGTGATGCTGCCAGACCCGACAACGGTGAACTGATTGATACCATCAAGGACCGACTGGGAAATCGAGAAGCTTTCGCCTTCCGCACCCGAAAGAACCAACCCGCCATTTGCCGACACTTTGCCCAAGTCGGCGGTGAAGTCTGCCGCAGTCAGGCCGCTGATGGTCATAGTCGTGCCATCGGCACCATTTACTGCAGCAAGATCATCAAGCTGGGCTTTGGTAACTGTCAGATTCTCCCCGGTCGCACCATTGACCGTGACAGTAGCACCGGAAAGTTTTGCAAGGTCTGCGACAAAGTTGCTGGCTGTCGCATCATTCAGAACGATATCACCGCCATCTGTTGCCTCCAGACCGGCAAGTTCGCCCAGATCCGTTTCCGAAATCGTGAAGCTTTCACCAGATGCACCGGTGATGCTGAAATTCCCGGTTTCAACCGAAATCGCACTCAGATCCGCAGCAAGGCGTGCTGCCGTTACACCGCTTAGCGTAACATTCCCGGTACCCGTCGCATTCAGGGCATCAACATCGTCAAGGTCGCTTTCGGTGATAACAAAGCTGCTATCGGTGGCGCCGTTTACGGTGAAGGTGCCATCAACGGATGTTTTGGCGATTGCTTCGCTCAGGGACGATGCGCTGTAACCATTTAGCGTCAGATTGCCGCTTCCCGTGGTGGAAATGCTGTCGATCCGGGCAAAGTCAGCCTGCGACAGAACGATATTTTCACCCGATGCCGCCTGAACACCAATGGTCCCGCTAACAACACTTACCGCGCCAATGGCGGCCGAAATGCCGGCTGCCGTCACGCTTGTAATCGTGACATCGCCGCTACCTGTTGCGGCAAGCCCGGCCAATTCAGCCAGATTGGCTTCGCTGATGCTGAAACTTTCACCATCGGCGCCGGAAACCGAAATTGTACCCGTTTCAACACCAAGCTTGGCAAGGTCGTCGGTCAAAGAAGAACCAAGTGCTTCGCTGTAGGTGATGGTACCCGTTCCGGTCGCATTCAGATGCCCGATCTGGTCAAGAACAGTTTTGGTCACAGCAAAGTTTTCATCGGCGGCACCTTCAAGGGTGATGCCAGAAGCCGCACTTTGGATTTTGGCAAGATCACCTGCAAGATCGGATGATGTAACACCCGTAACGGTAATCGTACCCGAACCGCTGACAGCAACATCTGCAATGCTATCAAGCTGCGCCTGCGTCAGAACCAGGCTTTCATCGGCAGCACCGGACAGCGAAATTTCACCCGACACAACCGAGATTTTGGCAAGGTCAGCTGCCAGATTGGCATTTGTAACCCCGGACAGGGAAATATCACCGGTCCCGAGTGCGCCAATGGATGCCAGATTATCAAGCTGGGTTTGCGTCAGGCTGAAGGATTCATCCGTCGCACCAACAACAGAAATGCTGCCACCCTCGGCAACAGAAAGCTTGTCAAGATCGGCAGTAAGCGCAGCCCCGGTTGCATCCTGATAGGTGATGGTACCATCACCGGTGGCTTCAAAGGCGGCATAGCTATCAAGGAAGGTTTTATCAAAGACAAAATCTTCCCCGGCCGCACCGGCAAGTGAGGTTGTACCGTCAACAGTCAATTTGGCAAGATCAGTCGTCAAATCGGCTGCGGTCAAACCGGTGACAGCCAGATTGCCTGAAACCGTGGTGAAATGACCAAGCTGATCAATAAAGGTTTTCGCAAGAGTGAAATTCTCGCCCGATGCACCGGTGATCGAAATCTTTTCGCTCCCGGCAGAAAGCTTTGCGAAATCAGTTGAAAGCGCAGCACTGGTCGCATCGCCAAGGGTAATTTCACCAGTCCCGCTTACGGTCAGGGTAGCGATCTGGTCAAGCTGGGCTTTGGTAATGGCGATATTTTCGTCCGCCGCCGCAACCAGTGAAATCGTCGAACCCGAAGCGACGGTCAATTTGGTCAGGACAGCGGAAATATCATCGGCATTATCGAGGCTGGTGATGGTAATGGTACCAGTCCCGGAAGCCGTCAGTGCGCCAAGAGTTTCCAGCTGGTCATCCGTGATCGAAAAGTTTTCGTTGATCACACCGGCAACATTGATTGTTACCGTGTGGCCTGAAATATCGATCTTCGCAAGATCAGTGGTCAATGCGGCGTTGGTTGCACCGCTATAATTGATGATGCCGTTATCAACATTGAAATCCAGCGAGGACAAACGTGCCAGCAGCGTTTTGGAAAGCGCAAGCGATGCACCGCTGGTATCGGTTACTTCAGCAGAAATACCTGCCGAAACGGCCGTCGTCAGCTTTGCTACCGATGCAGCAAGGTTTGCCGCTGTTGCCCCGGTCAGCGCAATGGTCCCTGTACCCGTTGTCGTCAGGCTGTAAAGAGAAGCCAGGGACTGCGCACCGGTCGCAGCGATGGTGAAATTGACATCCGTGTCACCAACAACAGCCACACGCGGGCTGGTGCCGACATTGGCAATATCATCAACCAGGTCATAAAATGCGGCGTTATTGGTGCTAAGATCGGAAATCCCCGTAACCCGGAATGTGAAGATACCGGTAATGGTATTGGGGTCCTGTTCCGACCCGGTCGGGATAAAGGCCCGAAGGGTATCGAGCGACCCAACAATGGTGGTCCGCGCGGTTGAGGAACCGGTCAGGGTGGTGACTGCGCCAAAATCATTAATGATCACCGGGCGGCCAACACCGGCAAGATTAAGCGAGGTAACGGTGTTTGTGTCGGGAATGGTCAGGGTTCCGCCGGTATACACAACCGATCCACCACCATCCGCATCAAGCGTCAGGGTAATATTGCCCGATGTCGGCAGGTTGCTGAAAGACAACACGCCCTGTTCCGTGACCGAAACCGTAAAGGACCCAACCCCGCCATTGCTGAGCGAGACATTCTGCGCCTTGGCAGCCTGTGCAGCGGAATCATATTCCGATGCCGTTTGCGAGAGACTGCCCGATGCCGCCCCTTCCTGGATAGCGTTTGCAGCTTCACCCTGGGCAACATACTGGCTTTTGACGATGTCTTCAGTCGTTGCGGCGTTCTGGATGTTGGTGTTACTGGCCGAAATGATCGAGGCCGTATCATTGGAAAGCGTGGTATCAACACCGGCATTTGTCAGCACGGTATTGATTGCCGAACTGTCCAGGTTTACCGCGCCAACTGCGCCCTTCAGTGTCGTTGCCAGCGCATCCGCGACCGACTTGATCGCATCGGATTCCGACTGCGTGCTTGAAGAACCGGTAATGGCCTTTGCGCCCATGGTCAGAATGTTGGCAACCTGAACACCAGCCTTGAACAGTGCTGTGTTACTGGTTGCAACCGGATCAACGGTTTTAAGATCTTCCGTCACGTTGAAGGCCGCTTTAACGGCATTCAGTGCGTCTTCTTCAGTTTCGCCCGAATCAATCAGGCTTTGAACCAATGTTGTCAGCGGAGTCACAACCGTTGAGCCATCCGGCGCTGTCAGTGTACCGTTAAAGGCAAGCCCGGTGCTGATATCGGTACCACCGGTAATCTGGATCGCCCCCGTGCCCGTCAGCCCGGTGAAATTACCATTGGCATCGGTCGTAACGGTATTACCCGAACCGTTAACACGCGAAACGGTGGCCCCGGAAATGTAACCGTCAACGACGCGGCCGCCCGAACCACCGCCAAAAACGCCGCCAAGGCCACCACCGCCGCCGCACGCCGCCAGTGGCAGGATCAGCGTTGAAACGATACCCAGCTTGAGATTGGCCTGATATTTCTTTTGCCAGTCAGCAATAAATTCCAGAAACGCCTTTCGTCCCTGGGGAATTTCGATTTCCCGTGTCTGCTGCCCGGCAAAAACGTCCAGGTCAACATCCTGATGTGCCACACGAATGGATGGCAAAAAATGGCCTGCAAGAAACGCAGCATTGGTGTCGCGATCAATTGCATTGGCGAGTTCACCGACGACTGCCTGCGCAGACGCCTCAACACTGTTCATCGTTGAAGTCATATCGAAATTTCCCGTTTTTGGCGAAAGTGCGTTTCAACGCCTTTCTGGCAAGTGCCCCGAAATCTTGCTTTAAAGACCGGTCTGTTTTCCAAAGGATCAGCCGGTCGTCCCCAATGGGTATTAATAATTACCCAATGGTCTGATTTTTCAAACCATATTAAACTCAAAAGTGAACTTTTTCACTACACCACTCTTAAGTATAGATTCGATTTCCTACCCTTAAGAACTGCATTCCCTATATGAATCCCTGACGATCACTTGCTGCGAAAAGTCAAAACCCAACAGTCGGCAATGAGCTTTTGTTTTTACATTTATGTTTCCTGTCCGTCTTTCTGCTGACATGCCCGCAATTTTCATCTTATAAATTATCGAAGACAACCTATGGAAAACCATAGGTGTGTAATTTTGCCGGAAAACCAGGGATGATCACCAACCCGAATAACGATCTCTTTGATCTGTTAAACGCTCTTGATAATGCGCATGATGTGCCAGCCGCTTGGCAGGCTGGCTTGCGGTTTTTCAGGAAATTCGGCGCCCGTCAGATCACCTATGGCCTTGAAAGGCTGGATGGCAGCATTGTTTTTCTGACCACCCTACCCGATTGGTGGATGCGCCATTATCTGGACAACAATTATGCCATCGACGATCCGCTGGTCGATGTTGCCCGGACCTATATCGCCCCCAGAAAATTCGATACGGCCTTCACCGATTTTCCCGTTACCCTTTCGCCCAAAGCCCGGCAGATGCTGAATGAATTTGGCGAAACGGAATCGACCGCCGGTCTGGTCATTCCGGCAATGACACCCATGACACAGCAACTCAGTGCCCTGACCATTTCCAACACGATGGATACGGAAGAATTTTCGAAATTCTATCGCGGCAAGGAAACCACCCTGATCCTTGCAGCCCATGCCGTACAACAGCGCTGCCAGGAACTTGATCCACAGCTCGTCCAGACGGACGTCCATGTTGCGCCACGATACAGCTCGCCGCTTCTCAGCACGCGCGAACGCGAATGTCTGCTGTGGCTATGCAAAGGACTGCGCAATGATGCCATTGCCGAGCGTATGGGCATTACCCGTGTCACGGTTGAAATGCATTTGCGAAACTGCCGGCAAAAACTGGGGGCGCGCACCCGGGAACAGGCTGTGGTAACCGCCATAAAACAGGGGTTCATCACACCCTGAACACGCTTTTCTTAGTGCCCTGCTCCATAAGCCCAAACTGGCACATCCGCCTTATCCGCCTTTTTTCTCACAACCTGGCAGATTTCCCCTTATAAAAGTCAAATCCATGACCTTTGAAAAACCCCCGATTTTCATTTCCACCAGACTGACAATGGGCAGAGATGATCGAGAATCCGAATAACGATCTCTATGATCTGTTAAACGCCCTTGATGATGCGCGGGATGTGCCAGCGGCCTGGCAGGCTGGCTTGCGGTTTTTCAGAAAATTCGGGGCCCGTCAGCTCACCTATGGCTTTGAAAGACTGGATGGCAGCGTTGTTTTTCTGACCACCCTGCCCGACTGGTGGATGAGCCATTATCTGGACAACAATTATGGCAGTTGCGATCCGCTGATCGATATTGCCCGGGCCTATATTACCCCCAGAAAATTTGAAACGCCCTTCACCAATTTCCCCGTCACCCTTTCGCCCAAGGCCAGGCAACTACTTAATGAATTTGGTGAAACGGAATCGACTGCCGGGCTGGTCATTCCGGGAATGACGCCCATGCCGCAGCAATTAAGCGCCCTGGCCATTTCCAACACAATGGATACGGAAGAATTTTCAAAATTCTATCGTGGCAAGGAAACCACCCTGATCCTGGCGGCCCATGCCTTGCAACAGCGCTGTCAGGAACTTGATCATCAGTTTATCCAGACAGACGTTCACCTGGTCCGAGCGAAAATCACACATTATCCCGACCTCAGCCCGCGCGAACGCGAATGTCTGTTATGGCTGTGCAAAGGGCTGCGCAATGATGCCATTGCCGAACGTATGGGCATTACCCGTGTCACGGTTGAAATGCATTTGCGAAACTGCCGGCAAAAACTGGGCGCACGCACCCGTGAACAGGCCGTGGTGACCGCCATCAAACAGGGTTTCATTACGCCCTGAACACCCCCTTCCTTATGGTCCGCCCCCTAAACCCAGCGTGAATTTATCTGCCTTTTTGCTGACAACCGGGCATATTTTACCTTATAAAGGTAAAATCCATGACTTATGAAAAACCACAGGTTTTTATTTTCACCAGACTGACAATGGGCAAGGATGTTCTTGAACCCGAATCACGATCTGTTTGATCTGTTAAATGCACTGGACACCGCACAAACCGTTCCAGACGCATGGCAGGTCGGGCTGGTGTTTTTCAGAAAGTATGGGGGCAATCAAATCACCTATACCCACGAAAGACAGGATGGCAGTATCGTCTTTCTAACCACCCTTCCCGACTGGTGGATGAGCTATTATCTCGACAATAACTATGCCAACCTCGACCCGTTCATTGATGTTGGCCGTGCCTATTTTTCCCCCACCAGATTTGACACCAATTCTGTCAATCTTCCAGTTTCCCTATCTGCTCCTGCCAGACAGATGCTTAACGAATTTGCCGAAACAGGTTCAAGCACCGGGTTTGTCATCCCGACAATGGCACCCTCTGTTCCGCAAATTAGCGGCTTTAACATTGCAAATACCATGCAGAAGCAGGAGTTTTCCCAATTCTATGATGATAAGGAAAACGCCCTGGTTATGGCAGCCCATGCCGTGCATCAACGCTGCCAGGAACTTGACCCGCAACTAACCCGCACAGACGTTCATCTGGCACCCCACAAAATCACGCATTATCCCGAACTCAGCCCGCGTGAACGCGAATGCCTGTTATGGCTGTGCAAGGGAATGCGCAATGATGCCATCGCCGATCGTATGGGCATTACCCGTGTCACGGTTGAAATGCATATGCGAAACTGCCGGCAAAAACTGGGGGCCCGCACCCGTGAACAGGCCGTGGTAACCGCCATCAAACTGGGTTTCATTACCCCGTAATCCTTGCTCCAGGGCCCGTGACCAGGCATTGCGAAACAGCATCCGCGTTCATTGGGCCTCAATCAGGATTCGCCGTGATCATCTTTCAAAACCACCTTACAACACCGCCCCTGAAAGCTAAAACTTAACCCCTTCCTCGCCAACCCCCTGATGCGACGGGAAAATCAGGCATGTTTTTCTTTCACCTGCTTTGATCTTGACTCTCAGCGCCCCGTCATTACATAAATCAGAACAAAATAGGAACATTAACCAGGCACATTCCCATGAACAGCAGGTTGCAACAGGCACGCGCAGCCCTTCTTCGGGCGGAAAGGCAATGGCAAGGCAGTGCCGCCTGCGTTCATGGCGGGCGCCCGGCCCTGATTACCCGTGCCTTTGGCGATATCGACCTGACCACATATTTCTCGGCAGGCGGTCTTATGCCAACCGGCCTGCATGAAATCATGACGGAACATCACGACAGCGCTGCATCTGCCCTTGCCTGGCATATCGCCAGCCTGACGGCCGATATGAAAACCGGCCACGGCAAAACAGCACCAAGCCAGAATAACATGGCATGGGCCGCAAACAGCACAAACGGGGCCAGTCCCAAACCGGCTACCATTTTGTGGGTCCAACAACGCAAGGCCCTGGATCAGGGGCAGGTTTATGCCCCGGCACTGTTTGCATCCTCCCACAAGGATACCTCCACGGCCCGCCATACGCATCATCCTGATCTGGTGATGATGAATATTGACCAGCAACAAACTGCCCTTTGGACATGCGAAGAAGCCGCAAAATCCGGGCAGGTTGGCAATATCATACTCGAAACAACAGACTATGACCTGACCACCGCACGCCGCCTGCAACTGGCCTGCGAGGCAGGTTCCTGCCGCCTGATTGTGCTGCGCCACCACCGGGCCGGGCAAAAAATTGCCCCGTCTCCGGCATGGTCACGCTGGCACATCACTGCCCACGGCATTTATCGCAAACTCAGCCTGATCGGGGGACGCGGGGTTCGACCGGCAAGCTGGAAAGTCTATATTGATGAAGCAACGCTTCTTGTATCTGTGGCTGCCCCACTGGAAAACGGACTGCCACCGCAATCACAATCCACACCCACATCCAGAATGCGATACCCGGTCCACGCCTAAGGACAAACAAGCACCCCAGACCAATGGCCGTGCTGCCAAAGCCCGCAACCAGACCTTTGTTGTCACCCGCAATGACCATAAAGGTGTGCTTGTTTGTGGCCTGACGGCACAGGCACGTGCATCGGGTATTTTGCCTGCCATGCGCCTGGCAGAAGCCCGCAGCATTTTGCCAGACATTGCCAATATCACCGAAGAACCGGCCCTTTATGAACATTATCAGGCCCGGATCATTCGCCATCTGGACCGTTACAGCCCCTGGATTGCTGCCGATCGGGCACATGCCCGCGAAAACCTTGCGGGACATAATGGTTTCTGGCTGGAAATGACCGGCGGCATTCACCTGTTTGGCAATGAAGAAACCCTGATGACGCAAATCGAACGGGATTTGCGCCAAATGGGCTTTACCTGCCAAACCGGCATGGCCGATACCGCCGGAGCAGCCTGGGCCTGTGCGCAATTTCCGCAGGACCAGCCTTTACGTATCCTTTCCCTGCCAGCAGACCATGCACAGGCACGGCAATTACCGGTCACCGGGTTGCGCCTGCCGCCTGCCACACTGGCAATTTTGCACCGCCTGGGCATTCATCATCTTCACGACCTGGCCGACCTGCCGCGTGCCACCCTTACCACCCGTCTGGGGCCAGATGTTTTGGAAAAACTAGACCAGTTTTATGGTCGCCTGCCCGAACATCTGAATTTTCATTTGCCCAGCCAACCCTGGCTTTTGCGCCAGCATTACGCCGAACCACTGGGCGATGCGGCCAATCTGGAAGCTGCAATCACGCAACTGGTGCAATCGCTTTGCCAAAATTTGCAGTCCGATCACAAAGGATTACGGCGGATCATTTTGCGTTGCATCCGCGTGGACGGGCATACCCATACCGTTACCATCACCACCAGCAGCCCCTGCCAGTCCGCCCCGCACCTGTTGCGCCTGCTGGGTGAAAAACTGCCCGGTGTCGATACCGGTTTCGGCATCGAAGAAGTCATCATTTTTGCCCCATGGGTGGAAAATATCGCCTTTCGCCAAATCAGCCTGGACGCACAACAGCCCGCCGGAAACGACACCATCGCCTTAAACGAACTGTTTGATCGTATCAGCCACCATCTTGGCCCCAAGGACCAGCTTTACCGCCCGTCCCACCATACCAGCCATTTGCCGGAACTTGCCGCCGGGAAAAAGCATATCTCAGCCAGGGGAACCCGTGCCCGCCAGCCGGAAACACCCCTGCCCAACCGCCCGATCCGCCTGATTGATCCGCCCGAACCGATCCAGATTCTTCAGCGCGGTGCCAACGGCCTGCCGCTTGAAATATGCTGGCGCCGCATGCCCCTAAAGATCCTGAAACTGCAGGGCCCGGAACGGATATGCCCGGAATGGTGGCATCACTTAAACCAGGATGATTTCGCCCTGGGCGCGGAAACCCGCGACTATTTCCATGTCCACGACCAGGCTGGTCGCTGGCTATGGCTTTGCCGCCATCCGGCCCGGCGAAATCCAGAAATCTCCTTTGCAGACACTGCAAACCCCACAAACACCACCCCGGCCCAGCAGGCATTTTCATGGCCCCAACCACAAAACACGCCCCAACCCGATCAGGATTTATGGTCGGTCCATGGCCTGTTTGCCTGAGGTTTAAATGGCCCGTTCCGTAAAACCACCCCTTTATTCGCGACAATCCCCAAATCCCGGCACAAGCCCCAACAGCCTGCCGGGCACAACTGCATCAGCGCAGCCCCGGCAACCGGCAGATTATCAAACCAACCCGGAAAAATGTCCGCGATATGCCGAACTACAAGTCAGCAGCAATTTTTCCTTTTTACGCGGTGCATCCCATGCAGAAGAACTGGTTCTGACCACGGCCAGCAAGGGATTGCATGGCCTTGCCATTACCGACCGCAACAGTCTGGCGGGAATTGTCCGGGGATTTAGTGCGCATCAGGCATGGCAGGATCATTTGCAATATATTGTTGGCTGCCGGCTTGATCTGGGCGATGCCCCCTCGCTTTTATGCTATCCAACCGACCGGCAGGCCTATGCCCGGTTATGCCGGTTGCTGACCCTGGGCAAACGCCGTGCCCCCAAGGGCGAATGCGAAATCTATCTCAATGATGTGGTGGAATATGGCGAGGGGCTGCTCTTCATTGCCGTCCCGCCACAGGTGCCCGATGCGGCATTTTATGATCAGCTTCAAATCCTGCAGGCCCATTTTGCTGGCCGGTTGTGGCTATCGGTTGGCCGTTTCATGGACGGGTTTGATCGCGATCGGCTGGCCTTTGCCGAACATGTGGAAACAAACCTGAACATTCCCGTTGTTGTTACCAATGATGTGCATATGCATGTGCGTTCGCGCAAACCCCTGCAGGATGTTCTCACCTGCATTCGCCATCACTGCCGGATCGAGGATGCCGGATACCGTTTATTTCCCAATGGCGAACGCCATATCAAATCCCCACAGGAAATGGCGGCCCTGTTCCCCGACCATCCACACTGGCTGGAGCGCAGCGTTGAAATTGCCCGGCAATGCAGCTTTCATTTACGTGAATTGCGCTATGAATATCCCGATGAAAATGACGGATCTGGCGAAACAACCCAGCAGCGCCTGACGCGGCTAACCTGGGAAGGGGCGCATAAACGCTATCCCGATGGTATTCCCGGCAAAGTCGAAGGCCTGCTGAATGCCGAACTGGCCCTGATTGATCAGCTGGGTTATGCCCCCTATTTTTTAACCGTGCATGACATTGTGGCCTTTGCCCGCTCAAAAGGCATTTTATGCCAGGGCCGTGGTTCGGCAGCCAATTCATCGGTCTGTTTTTGTTTGCATATTACCGCCGTCGACCCGGCAAAGGTTGAATTGCTGTTTTCGCGCTTTATCAGCAATGCCCGCGATGAACCACCCGATATCGATGTCGATTTTGAACATGAACGCCGCGAAGAAGTCATCCAGCATATCTATCAGCGTTACGGGCGGGATCGCGCCGGGTTGACGGCCACAGTCATTTCCTATCGTTCGCGCAGTGCCTTGCGCGATGTAGGCAAGGTCTTTGGTCTGTCCGAAGACAGCATCGTCAAACTGACCAAAACCATCTGGGGCTCCAGCAGCCGTGGCCCGCATGATGCCATGATGCGCCAGTCCGGCATTAACCCCGATGAAACACGCATTCAGGCCATTTTGCGCCTGGCAGGCGAACTTACCGGGTTTCCCCGCCATCTGTCGCAACATGTGGGCGGCTTTGTCATTACGCGCGGGCCGTTATGCGAACTTTCCCCCATTGCCAATGCCGCGATGGAGGATCGCACCACCATTGAATGGGACAAGGACGATATCGATGCCCTGGGCATCCTGAAGGTCGATGTACTGGCACTGGGAATGCTAAGCTGTATTCGCAAGGCATTTGACGAACTGCGCCAGCACAAAAACATCGATTACGACCTTGCCTCCCTGCCCAAGGAAGACCCTGCCGTTTACCACATGCTGTGCAAGGCCGACAGCATTGGAACCTTTCAGGTCGAATCCCGCGCACAAATGAGCATGCTGCCCCGCCTGCAACCCAAATGCCTGTACGATCTGACCATCCAAATCGCCATTGTCCGCCCCGGCCCGATCCAGGGCGGCATGGTGCATCCGTTTTTGCAACGGCGGATGAAACGGGAAAAAGTCGATTATCCGTCCGAAGAACTGAAGGCTGTTTTGAAACGCACCGAAGGTGTGCCGCTGTTTCAGGAACAGGCGATGCAGATCGCCATTGTCGGCGCAGGCTTTAGCGGCGGTGAAGCCGATAATCTGCGCCGCGCCATGGCAACCTTCAAACGTACCGGCACCATTGGCGAACATCGCGACAAATTCATCAATGGCATGCTGCGTAACGGTTATGACGCCGATTTCGCCGAACGCTGCTTCAAACAGATCGAAGGTTTCGCCGATTATGGCTTTCCCGAAAGCCACGCCGCCAGTTTTGCCATTCTGGCCTATGCCTCGTCCTGGCTGAAACATCATCATCCCGATGTGTTTTTATGTGCCCTTCTCAATGCCCAGCCCATGGGGTTCTATGCCCCGGCGCAACTGGTCAATGATGCCCGCAATCACGGGGTCCGGGTTCTGGAAGTCGATGTGAATTACAGTTTCTGGGATAACACCATGGAACGCGAAATGGGCCGGTCATCGGGCTATCTCGCCGTGCGGTTGGGGTTCCGGCAAATCCGGGGTCTTGGCGAACTGGAAATCGCCAAACTGATTACCAACCGGCCCATTGGCGGATTTCAGGATATTTATTTGATGGCGCGTCAAACCGGCCTTTCCCCGGCCGCACTTGAAAAACTGGCCGAGGCCGATGCCTTTCAATCCCTGGCCCTGCGCCGGCGCGAAGCTCTTTGGGCGGTTAAACGCTTTGGCAAAGGCCGCAAGGCCCCCGCAGCCCTGCCTTTGTTTGAAGCGGCCCAAAGCTTTAACCATAATATGGGCGTTTCTGCTGAATTTGGCCCGGAACCTGCTGTGAACCTGCCTGTCATGCAGCCGGGTGAAGAAATCATCGAAGATTACGCCAGCCTGCGCCTGTCCCTTAAGGGGCACCCCCTGACCATGCTGCGCGATGCTTTGCAGGGGGCAGGTGTCAAACGTGCGATTGACCTTAATGCCGCGCGCGATGGCGATAAGGTCACCCATGCCGGGCTTGCCATTGTCCGGCAGCGGCCTGGTACAGCTTCGGGCGTGGTTTTCATCACGCTCGAAGATGAAACCGGCATTACCAACCTTGTCGTCTGGTCCAAAGTGATGGAAGAACACCGCCGCGAGGTCATGACGGCAACATTGCTGGGCGTTTCGGGCAAGTTTCAGCGCGAAGACAATGTCACCCATATCGTGGCAGAAAAACTGGTCGATCTTTCCGGCATGTTACAAAGCCTGACCGACAACACAAAAATCAGCCGCCAGTCCGGCGGCCATCCCCGCAACCTGCGCTGGGCCACCGGCACCGGCGGTATCCCCACCCTGCCCCCGGCTACAAAAACAACGGAACAACCCGCAACAAACACCACCCGCCAACTCGAAGAACTGGGCCAGCGCCACGAACAGGACCACGCCAAATCCAGCCGCCTGAAAGTCGACAGTCATGACTTTCATTAAAAGTCAGGCTAAACAGCCCCTACCCAGCGCACCAGCCCTTCAGCAAGCGAAACCGGTTGCCACGCCGGCAATGTTTTTTGAACCAACGCAATATCGGCACAGCTATGTTGCTGATCACCCGAACGGGCGGGACCATAGGAATAATCAAGCCCCTGTCCCGTTGCGTCCTGCCAGGCTTCAACCAATTCGTTCAAAGTTGTTTGCTGCCCAGTGCCCAAATTCATGACACGCGGTGCATCGCCGTCAAAACCCGCCAAAAGGGCAATCGCACCAGCAATATCTTCAACCGCGATATAATCACGGGTGATCGACCCATCACCAAAGATGGTGAATTTTTTGCCTTCATCGCGGGCTTCAAGCAAACGGGTAATGACACCACTATAGGGGCTTTTCGGGTCCTGGCCTGCGCCGTAAACATTAAAAAAGCGAAATGCCGTGGTTTTCTGCCCGTAGCAGGTTCTATAAATCCCGGCCTGCACTTCGTTCATGAATTTGCTGGACGCATAAGGGGATAAAAGTCCCTGTCCCGTCGCCCATTCTTCCTTGAAATTTCCGCCAAGGTCGTTGGAATAAACAGAAGCGGAACTGGCGTAAATCACGCGCCCGGCAAAACCGGTTTCGCGGCAGATATCAAACAGCTGCTCTGTCGCGGCAACATTGATATCAAAAACCTGCTTGGGCATTTCAATTGAAATTGGCACGCTGACAAGTGCGGCAAGATGAACAACATGATCAGCGTTTGCCACGGCATCCAACAAAGAATCCCGATCACGAATATCAGCTTCAATCACACGACCAAGGCCATTCAAACCATCGTGGCTGGCATTACTGAAATTATCATAAATGATAACATCGTGCCCTGCTGCTACGAGCGCCCGGCAAGTATAACGACCAATAAAACCCGCACCGCCTGTAACCAGAACCTTACTCAAAACCGCCCCCAATCCCAAATAATCATGCCTCAATAATATGCGTGCTTTTAACACATAAACCTTGAACTTCACCTGCAAATGTCTGCGTCAAAACAATCCACTAACCTGAAACTAGTTTTGTTCCTGATGCACCGCCTTTTGCTGAAACAAAACCGCCAGTTCACTGCCAAGCAATTCGTCATAAACAGCCAGGGTATCGGTCCGCATTTGATCGGCATTGAAATGCGCAAGGATGTGTTTACGCGCCCGTAACCGCAAAGTTTGACGATCGGCCAAGGTTAGTGAAAGGGCGCTGGAAAGCGAACTGGCAAGTGCCGCAGAATCCTGCGGCGGGATAAGCCAGCCGGTGAAGGCCTCACCACCTTCTTTCGCGGCATCAAGCACAGTTTCAGCGGGGCCACCTTCCTGGTTGGCGATAACGGGGCAACCCATGCCCTGGGCCTCGATCGCGGTGCGGCCAAAGGCCTCGGGCCGGACAAGTGAACCGCCAATGGCAACATCGGCTGCCAGATAGGCCAAAGGCATTTCACGGCATTCCGGCACGAAACGCACAATATCATCCAACCCCAGATCATGGACACGCTGGCGCAACAGCGCGACATAATCGGGCGTTCCCAATTCCGGGCCTGGAAAAACGACCTTAAGGTTTTCCCTATCTGCCGTGCTTAGGCGTGCGACCGCATCAATCACCACCAACTGCCCCTTGGTTGGTGAAATACGCGAGGGGAAAAGAACGACCCTGTCACGGATATCAACACCCCAATCCGCCCGCAAACGGGCAATATCGTTGGCTAAAAAACGGTCCGGGTTGAAATAGGCCCTATCAAGCCCACGATATATCACACGCACCTTTTTTGCCCCGACAGGGTGACGCGCTGCAATCAAATCGCCAATGAAGCGCGAATTGGCAATCACCCGATCCCCGCGGGCCATGATACTGCTGTAAAAGTTTTTAAGCGCCCTGAATGGCTGCCTACGTGGCAGGGAATAGGTCGAATGATAGGTGGTCACAAAAGGCAGTTGCGCCTGACGGGCAGCAAAAAATGCCGAAATAGCGGGCGCGCGACTACGCGCATGAACCAGCGTCACCCCATGGTCGCGAATGATTTTACCAATTTTCCAAATATTGCCAATAATGCGAAACGGGTTTTTGCTGGCAACCGGCAGGGCAATAAAAATCGCCCCTGTGGCGCGGATTTCATTAACCAACCGCCCACCTTCCGACACGATAACCGCATTGGCGCCAACCTGTTTTAACGCCTGGGCGATTTCCAGCGTCGTGCGTTCGGCACCCCCGCTGTTTAACCGTGGAATGATCTGTAAAACTGTAACATCCAAAGCCTTTGGCTGATCCATTACCCTATCTCCCCCCCTGTCAAAGTCATTTGCCAACCCAGCCCAAACCGCGGGAAATGCCCCGTGCGGCCTCGGTCAGCAGGCTGACAAAACGGTCAAGGTCGGATTTCTGGGTGCGAAAGGCCGGGGCCGCCACATTGATGGCGGCAATAACCGAACCATCCACGGCAAAGACCGGCACCGACACCGACACCAGTTGATCACTGACTTCGCCATGGCTGATGCAAAAGCCCTGTTTGCGGATCGTCATCAATTCGCGCATCAGGTCATTATGGCTGGTGATGGTATTATTCGTCATCCGGTCCAAGGTTTTGGGCAATACCCGCGCAATCAGGCTGTCAGATAAAAATGCCAGCAGAATTTTGCTGGATCCGGCATGAAGAGGCCGTCGCCGGCCCACCACCGCATGCACCCGCAAATCCCGCGAGGGTTCAAACTTTGCAATACACAATGCCTCGGTATTGTCGCGAATACGCATCTGGATGGTTTCGTTCATTTTCTGGCCCAGTGTCTCAAGCACCGGACTCGCCAATTTCACCAGATCAACCTGGGTCGACGCGGAGGTTCCAAGCACCAAAATCGCGTTTCCAAGGTTATATCCCCCATCTTCCGCCCGCTGGATGAATTTTCGGTGTTCCATTGTGCGTAACATTCGCAAAGTTTTTTGCTTTGTCTCCCCCAGATTACGGGCGAGGGACGACAGGGTCTGCCCCGGTTCACGCGAAACTTCTAATAAAACCGAAAGCGCGGTATCAACTGATTGAATTATTTGTTTTTTATCTGAAACTGATTCTAAAAGCATGAGCAATTAAACCTGCATATCCGATAACGGTATTCCTGTGAAAATTGTGTTACACATAGCGTAACACCGCAAGAAAAAAAATTGACACAAATCGGCCAACCTGCCGATCATGCTTCATCAGCAACCCGCAGAGTTGCGACTAACCGAATATCCGATCCGGGACTGGCTCCGCGAAAGACCTCTAACGAAATGGAGACGATAATGTCGCTCACCCCGACACTGGGAAAAGCATGCAAGGCGGGCTTTGGCCTGTTGCTTGGCCTGGCACTTCCGTCAATGGCAATGGCTGCCGATGCAAGCCTGACCATCGGCATGTCCACCACCTTCACCACCGTTGATCCGCACGAAACATCAAGCTCGCCCAACAATGCCGCCAGCCGGCACATTTTCGACAGCCTGATCAATCGTGGCGGTGCGGCCGAAAACAACCCGCAACTGGCAACCGACTGGAAGGTTCTGGACCCGACCCATTGGGAATTTCATTTGCGCAAGGGCGTGAAGTTCCATGATGGCACAACATTTGATGCCGAAGACGTCATTGCATCATTGCTGCGTGCCCGCGACAAACCCAGCCAGGCTTTCGCCTCCTATACCCGCAATATCAAGGACGTTACGGAATCCGATCCCTATACCGTTGTGGTCGAAACCACCGTCCCGGACCCGATGATTTTGAATTCGCTTAGCCGCATTCGCATCATCAGCGCCGATCACGCCAAAGACAGCGTTGCGGATTTTGATTCAGGCAAAGCCGCCATCGGCACCGGCCCGTTCAAATTTGTTTCCTATTCCCCGGGGGACCGTCTGGTTCTCGAACGCAATGACGATTATTTCGCTGGCCCGTCGGAATGGAAAAACGTCACCCTGCGCATGATCCCCGATAATGGCGCACGTCTTGCCGCCCTGCTTTCGGGTGACCTCGACCTGATCGAAACCATGCCTGCCGAGGGCGTTGACCGTGTCGAGAATTCCGACAAGCTTCAACTGATCCGCGGCCAATCGACCCGTCTGGTATTCCTTGGCGTTAATGTCATGGATGCCCCCACTGCCTTCATCACCGCCAAAGACGGCTCGAAGCTTGAGAAAAACCCGCTGCAGGACGAACGTGTTCGCCGCGCCCTTCTGATGTCCATCAACCGTCCGGCGATTGTTGATCGCGTTATGCAGAAAAACGGCACCGTTGCCGACCAGTTTGTTGCCAAGGGCTATTTCGGGCATTCCGATGCCGTGGAGCCGGTCAAATATGACCCGGCCGGAGCGAAAAAGCTGCTGGAAGAAGCAGGCTGGGGTGATGGTTTTAAAATGACCATCCAGGGCCCTGCCGGCCGTTATGTAAATGACAGCGCCGTATTGCAGGCTGTTGGCCAGATGTTTTCGCGCATTGGCATTGAAACCGCCGTCGAAGTCATGCCGTGGTCCATGTATTCAAAAAAATACACCACCGGTGATTACAGCGTGTTCCTGGGTTCGTGGGGCATCAATACCGGCGAAGTTTCCAACCCCGCCCTGGCCGTGGTCGCCGGACGTGACGAAGAAAAAGGCACCGGCCGTTATAATGGCGGCGGTGTGAATGACCCGAAAATCAACAAACTTCTGGATGAAGCCACCTCGACACTGGACGAAGCATCGCGCAAGCCGCTGCTTGAAAAAGTATCCGAGCTGACCTTCAACAAACTTTGGATTTTGCCGCTTCACTACGAAAACGTGGTTCTGGCTGCGAAAAAATCCATCAGCTACGCCCCGCGTGGCGACAAATATACCCTGGCATATGACGTGAAAAGCGCCGCCAAATAACCAGTCCACCCCGGCGTGCATCCGGAATTTCTCTCCCTTGCCGGATGCGCGCCACCCTCCCTTGGAGAAATTGAATGCAGGAACTAAGTTCGAGCGGCTCAGCCGCGCGTGCAAAGGCGATCTATGACTATGGTCATACCGCCATATTCGCAAGCCAGGCCGACCCCCGCTTTCACATGCTGCTTTATGTGCCGCCAGCAGCCGCCGAAGGCAAAAAGGTCGATCTTCTGGTCGCGGTTCATGGCACGGGGCGCACATCCGCCATCGAATTTCGCGACGGTTTCGCCGAATTTGGCCTGTATAACGACTGCGCAATCCTGTGCCCGATTTTCCCGATGAATGCCCGTGGCGACGGGGCCCGTTCAGGATATAAATACATTCTTGAAGGGGACATTCGCTACGACGAGATTTTGCTGTCCATGGTTGCAGAAATGGCAAAAAAATATGACCAGGACTGGTCAAAATTTGCCATGTTCGGCTTTTCGGGTGGCGGGCATTTCACCCACCGCTTTACCCTGCTGCACCCACAAAATTTATGGGCATCCTGCATTGGTGCGCCCGGTTCGGTTACCTTGCTCGATACCGAACGTAACTGGTGGGTCGGCGTAAAGGACATCAAGGAAAAATTCGGCATCAGCCTTGATATCCCGGCATTGCAGAAAGTTCCGGTTCAGATGGTTGTTGGTTCCGCCGACCTTGAAAACTGGGAAATCATGCACGCCCCCGGTTCGCAATATTACATGGAAGGTGCCAATGATGCCGGCAATACACGACCCGAACGCCTGAAGGCCCTTGCCCGGTCGTTTGAAAATGCCGGCATCACAGTAACGCTGAACGAAGTTCCCGGCGTTTCGCATGACCGCATGAAAGTGCTTGATACCGTAAAGGCGTTTCTGACGCGCACGTTAAAAGAGATCCGCCAACAATGACAAATGCAACCATCGTCGCCCCGCAACCCGAAGCCGCGGAAGCCGGTGCGGAAATTCTTGAACGTGGCGGCAACGCCATTGACGCGGCCCTGGCCTGCGCCTTTGTCCAGGGTGTTGCCGACCCACAAATGGCCGGTATTGGCGGTTTTGGCTCCATGCAAGTTTATATGCCGGGCAAGGGCGTCCATGAAATTCTGGAATTTTATGCCCGCGCGCCCCTGGCCGCGACCGAAACCATGTGGGAAGACAAACTGGTTGGTCAAAGCCGCGATGGTTTTGGCTTTATCCTGGAAAACAATATTTCCGATATCGGCTATCTTGCAGTTTGTACGCCGGGTTCGCTTAAGGGCTATGAAACCGCCCTTCGCGATTATGGCACCTTTGACTGGGCCGATATCATTGCCCCGGCAGTGGATTATGCGCGAAACGGCATTCTGATCCGCCCGCATATGCACTGGTACTGGGCGAAGGACCAGTCCAGCGACCAGTATGCCAATACCATCGACAAGCTGAAATTTTCCAAAACCGGCCGCGAAGTTTACTTCCACGAAGATGGCCGCCTGCGCAATGTCGGCGAAATCCTGCGCAACCCCGATATGGCCAATACGCTGGAACGCATCGCCAAAAGCGGCAGTGCCGATATTTTCTATCATGGCGAAATTGCCCGGCAGATTGCCGATGATTTTAAACAGTCCGGCGGGTTGATCGGCCTTGATGACCTTGCCGCCTATGACATCACCAAAACCGACCCGATCTGGGGCGAATATCGCGGGCACCGCATTGCCACCAGCCCCCCGCCCGGTTCGGGTTTTCCGATGCTGGAACTTCTTCATATTCTGGAACATTTCGACATTTCCGGCATGAAACACGGCAGCCACGACCATGTGCTGACCCTGTTTGAAGCCATGAAACGCATGACCATCGACAAGGACACCTATATGGGCGACCCGGCCTATATTGATGTGCCTTTTGAAAAACTGCTGACACCGGAATATACTGCCCGGCTGGCCGCATCCATCCGTTCGGGTGAACGGGCATCGGTGGAACGCCTTGCCATGTCGCAACGCGACACAACGCATATTTCCGTCATCGACAAAGATGGCAATGCCGTTTCCATGACCCACACCCTTGGCAGCCCATCGGGCGCAATTACCGACGGGCTGGGCTTTATGTATAATGGCACAATGGGCCGGTTTGACCCCAGACCAGGTCGCGCGGCATCGATTGCGCCGGGGAAACGGCGCGCCAGTTCGGCCGCACCAACCATAGTTTTTCAGGGCGAAAAACCCCGCATGGTTATCGGCGCACCGGGCGGAAGCTATATCGCACCGACCGTTGCGCAGGGTATTATGAATGTCATTGATTTCGACATGTCGATATCCGAAGCCGTAAGTGCCCCGCGTGTTATCGGGGTGTCGAACAAAATCGATATCTGCAATCGCATCCGTCGGTCGGTTGAAAAATCGCTGCGCAGCGAGGGTTATGATATTGCCCGTTCGCCGCAAAGCTATGCCTTTGCCGCCCTGCATGCCATCAGTGTTGATAATGGCATATCCAAAGGCGCGGCAGACCCGCAGCGCGATGGCGTTGCCATTTCAATCGATTAAGCCCCGGGCAGGAGAAGCACTATGCTCGCATCCCTATTGCGCCGATTGATACAGGCCGTCATGGTTATTCTGGCCATGACAATCATTGTGTTTGTCGGTGTAAATGTCATCGGCAACCCTGTTGATATCCTGATCAATCCTGACGCCAGTCAGGCAGAATATGCGCGCGTGGTGGCCCATCTGGGCCTGGACCGGCCGCTTTGGCAACAATATCTGATGTTTCTTCAGGGCATCATGCATGGCGATTTCGGCACCAGCTTTGTTTATAACAAACCTGCCCTTTCTCTGATCGCCGAACGGCTGCCCGCGACACTGGAACTGGCGGTAACCGCCCTTCTGATTGCCATTGTCGTGGGTTTGCCGCTGGGTCTTTATGCCGGGCTGCATCCCGAACGGATGTCCGCCCGCCTGATCATGAGCGGCTCGATCCTGGGTTTTTCCCTGCCCACATTCTGGGTTGGTTTGATGTTTATTCTGCTGTTTTCGGTACAACTGGGCTGGCTGCCATCGGGCGGGCGCGGCGAAACGGCGGGTTTTCTTGATGCCAACTGGTCCTTTCTTACCAGTGATGGTTTGCAACATCTGATTTTGCCCGCCCTTAACCTGGCCCTTTTCAAAACGTCGCTGATCCTGCGATTAACCCGTGCCGGGGTACAGGAAGTCCTGCCACAGGATTACGTCAAATTTGCCCGCGCCAAGGGCCTGACGGAAAAGCGTGTGATTTACACCCATGTTTTGAAAAACCTGATGATCCCGGTCGTAACCATTACCGGCCTGGAATTTGGATCGCTGATTGCCTTTTCCGTTGTGACCGAAAGCATCTTTGCCTGGCCGGGCATGGGCAAGCTGATCATTGACAGCATCAACAACCTCGATCGTCCCGTGATCGTCGCCTATCTGATGATGATGGTCATGCTGTTTGTCGCGCTGAATTTTATCATCGACATCTGTTATACTTTGCTGGACCCGCGTGTCCGGCTGGACACGAAGGGCAAATAACATGTCCCACGCCGCACATGATTCCAGCACCACCACAATCACACAGGAAAGCCTGCCATCCGCAACCCGGCTGGCACGGTTTGGCAAACTATCGCAAAAATTTGTCATGTCACCGGGGGCCGCCATCGGGCTAGGCGCACTGATCCTGATTATTGTGCTTGCCGTTCTTGCCCCGCTAATTGCCCCGCAAAATCCCTATGATCTGACCCAGCTTGATATTCTTGATGGTCGCTTGGCACCGGGGTCGTCATCTTTTGACGGGGTGCCCTATTATCTGGGTACGGATGATCAGGGGCGCGATATTCTGTCAGGCATTCTTTATGGCCTGCGCACATCGCTGATTGTGGGTGTGTTATCGGCCTTTGCTGCGGCCACCATCGGCACCACCATTGGCCTGATTGCGGCCTATATTGGCGGGCGCACCGAAACGCTTCTGATGCGTCTGGTCGATTTGCAGCTGTCTTTTCCGACCATCCTGATGGCTCTGATGATGCTGGCCTTTTTGGGAAAAGGCCTGATCAATGTGGTGATTGCACTGATCATTGCCGAATGGGCAACCTATGCCCGAACTGTACGCAGTTCCGCCCTGGTGGAACGCGAAAAGGAATATATCGAAGCCGCACATTGCCTGCGCCTTCCCGGTTATCGGATTTTGTTTCGCCATCTTCTGCCCAACTGCCTCGCACCGGTTATCGTGATTTCAACCATGCAGGTGGCACGTGCCATCGGCCTTGAAGCAACCCTGTCCTTTCTGGGGCTTGGGGCATCGGTAACCGAACCCTCGCTGGGGATGCTGATTTCAAATGGCTACCAGTATCTGCTGTCCGGCCTTTACTGGATCAGCTTTTTTCCCGGCATTGCCCTTTTGATCACCATTGTTGCCATCAATCTGGTTGGTGATCGGCTGCGCGACATTCTTAATCCGAGGAGCATCTGAGATGGTGAATCTTCTGACCGTTTCAAACCTTGTCACCGAATTTGGCGGCAGCAAAACCACGCCCGGTTTGCGTGCGGTAAATGATGTTTCCTTCAGCCTGGAAAAAGGCCGCGTTCTTGGCCTTGTCGGCGAAAGTGGATCGGGAAAATCGGTTACCGGCTTTTCCATCATGGGGCTGGTTGACCGCCCCGGCCGGGTTACCGGTGGACGCATCATTTTTGATAACCGCGACCTTCTGGGACTGAACCACGAAGAAATGCGCCAATTGCGCGGCAAACGCATCGCCATGGTTTTTCAGGACCCGATGATGACGTTAAACCCGGTTTTGCGCATTGGCACCCAAATTACCGAGGCCATCCTCGCTCACGACCCCATGAGCAAACAGGCCGCCCGCGCCAGGGCGCGTGATGCCCTGGGGCTGGTGGGTATTCCAAGCCCCGAAGAACGGCTTGATGCCTATCCGCACGAATTTTCAGGCGGGATGCGCCAGCGCGTTGCCATTGCCATTGCCATGCTGCACCACCCCGATCTGATCATTGCCGACGAACCCACCACCGCACTGGATGTTACTATCCAGTCGCAAATCATCGCCGAATTTCAGAAAATGGCTGAAATCAGCGGTACGGCGGTTATCTGGATTACCCACGATCTGGCGATTGTGTCGCGCCTGGCCGATGATATTGCCGTCATGTATGCCGGGCGGCTGGTTGAAACCGGGCCCGTTGAAAAAATACTGGGTGATCCGCGCCACCCCTACACCCAGGGACTGATCCAATCCGTTCCCAGCCAGAACCAGCGGGGCAGTCGCCTGCATCAGATTACCGGCATGACACCCAGCCTAACGCGCCTTCCCACCGGTTGCAGCTTTCGCACCCGGTGCAGCTTTGCCACCGAACAATGCCACACCATCCCGGACCGGACCGATACCGGAACGCGCAGCTATCGCTGCTTTCATCCTGTCACAGGGGGGCTTTGATCATGACCGGCCAAAATGACAAACAGCCAATTGTCGAATTAAAAAAGGTTTCCCGCCGGTTTGGCGCAAAACCCGATCTGATCGGCAAGGCCATGATCGCCCTGGGCCTCAGCCCGCAGCCCCCCGTCGTCCATGCCATGGATAATGTCGATTTGACCATCCATAAGGGCGAAGTCGTTGGTCTGGTGGGTGAAAGCGGTTGTGGCAAATCGACCCTGGGGCGCGTTGTGGCCGGGATTATCCCGCCTTCGGAAGGCGACGTCATTCGCCATGCCGATGCCAACACAACCCGCAGCCAGAAACAGGCCGACCTTGCCATTCAGATGATTTTTCAAAACCCGATGGCGGCCCTTAACCCGCGCATGCGTATTGAAGACATCATCACCGAAGCCCCCAAAACACACGGTATGCTGGAAGGTTCAAGCGCCGAACATGCCGATAAGTATTTGCGCATGGCAGGGTTTGACCCGGAAATGAAATTCCGCTTCCCGCATGAATTTTCTGGCGGGCAGCGCCAGCGCGTCAATATTGCCCGCGCCCTTGCCGTTCGGCCAGAATTTCTGGTGTGTGATGAAAGCGTTGCAGCACTTGATGTTTCCATTCAGGCACAGGTCATCAACCTGTTCATGGATCTTCGCGAACAGTTGGGGCTGACTTACCTGTTTGTCAGCCATGATCTGGGCGTGGTGGAGCATATTTCCGATCGTGTCGTGATCATGTATCTGGGCCGTATTGTTGAGGATGCCCCGACGGAAGAAATCTTCAACCGGCCCAATCACCCCTATACCCAGGCGCTGCTATCGGAAATTCCGCGTATTGAACTGACCAAACGCAAATTCAAGGTCATTGATGGCGAATTACCCAGTCCCATCGCCCCACCGCCGGGCTGCCATTTTCATCCGCGCTGCCCCTTTGCCATGGAAAAATGCCGAACGCACGTCCCGCAAAAACGCGAAATTGCCCCGGGCCATTTTTCAGCCTGCCATTTGAATGATGATACCAATTCAAATCTGGCACCCGCAAACGAAGCAGAACTGGCACTTTAGGTCAGGTTTGCCCAAGGTTGCGAATAATCAGACGATCAATGACGCCGGGTGTGTTTATCACGCCCGGCGCAATTTTTTGGCAAAAACAGGCGGTTTTATACACCCTGCCACCACGTATCCTTCCCCCAACCAGCGCCCCGGATAGAAATGACTCTGTGCGCAATGGCGGCTTCCCGGGCACCGGAAGTGCGGCAGACTCCAACCGTCACCTGCACTGCATATCCCCCGATATCGAGCATCCCAAAACCGAATCCTTGCCCGTAAACCGGCAAAAGACCGCTACCAGCCACAAATCCGGGAGCAGTCAGCAGGCAACGTGCCCAACGCCGCCCCAGAAAAGTGCCGATTTATCAAAGTGGTTTTATCCAATTCCGACATTTTGAATACCAATAAGATGCCAATTTGACTTGACGTCTTCCCGGAATCTCCATAACATCACTTAATAACGACATAAATTTCATAATAATGGAATACAGGGAATGGCAGATCTGGTTGTAAGCCTGTATGCCCCGGCACTTGATGCCCTGGGCGAAAAGGTTGCCAAAACCGACATCACTATCCGCCCCGTGCTGGCACCCGAACAGCGCCTGGTGGTTGACTGGGTGCGCGACAATTTCAGCGATAACTGGGCCAGCGAAGCCCTGGTTGCCATTGCCCGGCAGCCATCGGCCTGCCTGATTGCCATTCGTGATGGCGAAATATTGGGCTTTGCCTGCTATGACGCCACAGCACGCGGCTTTTTTGGCCCGACCGGCGTTGCCCTTGATGCCCGCAAACAGGGCATTGGCGCGGCACTTCTGCATCGCACCCTGCAAACCATGAAAACCATGGGCTATGCCTACGCCATTATTGGCGATCCCGGCCCGACACAGTTTTACGTCGATAGCGTTGGCGCAATCGAAATCCCCCTGCCCGGCAAGGGAATTTACGCCGACATGCTGCGCGCGCCGCGCAAATAACCGTGCCTTTATCCGGGCTGTGCCCTGCTGCCCGTCCTTTTGCTATCCGGGTCCGACGACCCCAGCTTTCAGGTGATGTTTCATGTCCTCGACCACGCCGCTTGCCCTGTTTATCGGCATTCCGAACGACCATTTATCCAGTGACGAAATCGCCCTGTTTCGCGAAACCAATCCGCTGGGTCTGTTTGTGGGCCGCCGCAGCCTTAAAAACCCCGACCAGGTCAAAAAACTGACCGAACAGTTCCGCACTGCTGTTGGCCGCGACGATGCCCCCATTTTCACCGATCAGGAAGGCGGGCGTGTTTCGCATCTTGATAGCGGTTCCTGGCCGCTTTTTCGGTCCTTTGGTGAATTTGGCGCGCTGGCACGCCGCGACCTTGAACTTGGCAAACGCGCACTGCGCCTGTCATCGCAGGCAATGGGTGCCATGATGACCAAACTGGGCCTTGATAGCGGCTGTTCGCCGGTTCTTGACCTTGTTTTTGGTGATACCAGCGATGTCATCGGCGCACGCGCCTTTGGCGAGGACCCCGCCCTGATCAGCGCGCTGGGCCGCGAAGTGGTCGATGGTCTGCTTGAAGTTGGCAATATGCCGATCATGAAACACATTCCCGGCCATGGCCAGGCAACGGTGGACAGCCACAAGGAAACCCCGCGCGTTGATGCCGACAAGGCCCTGTTGCGCGCCACCGATTTCAAACCGTTTATCGACCTGATCGACACGCCCTGGGCAATGGTTTCCCATGTTGTTTACACCGCCTATGACAACCAGAACCCGGCATCGGTTTCACCCGTGATTTGCCAGGACGTCATTCGCGATGAACTGGGCTATGACGGCGTGCTGATTTCCGACTGCGTTTATATGGAATCCCTTTCGGGCACATTGCCCGAGCGTGTGCGCCAAACCCTTGATGCAGGCTGCGATATCGCCCTGCACAGCCATGGCAACAACACCGAAACCCTTGCCGCTGCCAAAGCTGCCCGTCCGCTAAGTGACGAAACCATTCGTCGTATGAACGCGGCAAAAGCCCGCCTGGGCAATCTCGAAGTGGATATCAACCAGCTTCACGCCGAAGTCGAAGAAATTTTCGGCGCATAACAATACCGTTTAAAATCAGGGAAAAGACCAATGATCACGCAAAAACGCCTTCTGATGGCTGCCGTTTTCGGCCTTGCCATCATGCCACCGCTTGCTGCCAGTGCCGAAACCATCCTGACGGCCAATATCGAACCGGCCACCACCTGGGTTCAGAACTTCAACCCGTTCAACCAAACATCCGCCCGCCAAAGCACATCGGATTTCATTTATGAACCGCTGGTGATTTTTAACCGCTTTGACCATGACAAGGCCAATTACCGCCTCGCCAAAAGCTATAAAATCGCGGACGACCTCAAAAGCGTTGAATTCACCCTGCGCGACGGCCTGAAATGGTCGGACGGCAAGGATCTGACCGTCAATGACGTTGTCTTCACCTTCAACTACGTCAAGAAAAACCCGGCGCTGGATTTTGTTTCGATCTGGAACATCCTGGAAAAGGTCGAAGCCGTTGACGAACACACCGTCAAATTCACCCTTTCAAGCCCCAGTTCCCTTGCGGTTAACCGCCTGATCGAACTGCCGATCGTGCCCGAACATGTCTGGGCCGATATTGCCGAACCCGTCACCTTTGCCAACGAAACCCCGGTTGGCAGCGGCCCGATGACGGAAATCACCCGCTTTACTCCGCAAACATACGACCAGTGCCGCAACCCGCATTACTGGGATGCCGAAAACCTGAAGGTCGACTGTTTCCGTTTCCCGCAGCTTTCCGACAACAACCAGATGCTGACGGCAACCGCCAGCGGCGAACTGGATTGGGGCACATCCTTCCTGCCCAATGTCGAACAGACCTATGTCGCCAAGGACCCGGACCATTTCCATTACTGGTACACAGCAGGCAGCATGGTTGAGTTTATTTTCAACCAGGAAACAGCCAATGCCGATAACAAAAAGGCATTTTCGGACGTTAAATTCCGCCGTGCCATGAGCATGACGCTCGACCGCCAAGGCATGGTCAATGTTGCCGGTTATGGTTACCCGACACTGAACGAAGACCCGACCACCTTTGGCCAGGTTTATTCCAGCTGGACAGACCCCAAAGTGCTGGAAGAATTCGGCAAATACACCACCTATGACATTGATGGCGCCAAGGAACTGCTCGATGAAGCGGGCTATGTCGATGCCGATGGGGATGGTTTCCGCGACAATCCCGATGGCACCCCGATCAAGTTTGACATCATCGTTCCCAATTCCTGGACCGACTGGCTCGATACCGTGCGCATCGCTGTTGAAGGCATGCATGATGCGGGCATCAATGCCAATATCGGCACCCCGGAAGAAGCCGTTTGGGGCCAGGACCTGATCACCGGCAAATTTGACGCCGCCATCAACAGCATCCGTGCCGCCGCCCTGCCCTATTACCCCTATCAGCAGGCCTTTAACCGCGATGATGTGGGCAAAACCCGCTTTACCGCGCAGCGCTGGTTCAATGATGACCTGTCCAAACTGCTGGGCGAATTCACCAATACCTCGGATATGGACAAACAAAAGGAAATCATGACAAAGGCCCAGCGCATCGTTGCTGAAAACCTGCCTTTGCTGCCGGTTTACAACAACCCGACCTGGTATCAGTACAACACCACGCGCTTTACCGGCTGGTCGACCCCGGACAATCCCTTTGTCAACCCGACCCTGTCGCGTCAGAACCATGCGCGTCTGTTGCATCTGCTTGCATTGCGCCCGGTTAAATAAAACCGATCCGCAATGACCGTCGCGGGCTGCCGCCTCCTCACCTCCCCTGGCAGCCCGCGACATTAACGATTTCGAGGACACCATGGTATTTCTGCTCCGGCGAATATGTTTTTATCTGGCAGCCTTCATTGCGGCGGCGACCATCAATTTTTTCCTGCCGCGCCTTTTGCCTGGCGACCCGATCCAGATCATGTTTTCCAGTGCGGGAAGCACCCTGTCGCCTGAAAACCTGACAGCCCTGAAACTGACATTCGGTTTCGTCGATGCGCCGTTATGGAAACAGTATCTGACCTATCTGGGCAGTATCTTTACCGGCGACCTTGGCATGTCGATCAAATATTTCCCGCTGTCAGTCACCGCCGTTCTGGGCCGGGCATTGATCTGGACCGTCGGCTTGATGGGCACGGCAACGCTGATCAGTTTTACGCTGGGCACGTTTCTGGGCATTGTCGCCGCATGGCGCCGTGGCAGCAAATTTGACGTGCTATTTTCCGTTTCCGCCATTGTCGCAACCTCCGTACCGGCCATGGTGACGTCCCTTGTCGCCCTTTATTTCTTTGGCTTTCAACTGGGCTGGTTCCCCACTGGTTATGCGGCTGACCCGTCGCTCGACCCGGCCTTCAGCCTGGAATATATCGGCAGCGTCATTTACCACGCGATTTTGCCGATCATCACCCTATCCATCGTTTTGACCGGCGGCTTTGTTGTGACCATGCGCAACAACATGATCAATCTTCTGGGCGAAGATTACATCACCATGGGCCGGGCCAAGGGCCTGTCTGATGGCAATGTCATGTTCTGGTATGCAGCACGCAACGCCCTGCTGCCAACGGTTTCGGGCCTTGCCATTGCCATTGGCACCATTCTGGGCGGCTCGCTTGTGACCGAGGTGGTGTTTAACTATCCCGGTTTGGGCAACACCCTTTACCACGCCATTCTCGCCCGTGATTACCCCGTCATCCAGGGGCAATTGCTGATCATGACCCTGGCCATGCTGAGCGCGAATTTCATCGTCGATGTCAGCTATGTGCTGCTTGATCCCCGGCTGCGGAGAGGCTGACATGAAAAACGTTCTTATGGGCCTGCTGCGAAACAAAAAGGCACTCGCCGGGCTGATCATTCTTGCCATTATCATCATCGCGGCCGTGGCGGCACCGCTGTTAACCCAGTTTGACCCGGCCCGCCGGGTGGGCCTGCCCCACCAGCCGCCCAGTGCCGATCACTGGCTGGGCACCACGCGCATTGGCCAGGATGTATTTGCCCGCCTGCTTTATGGCGCGCGCACATCCCTTGCCGTCGGCTTTGGTGCCGGTTTCATCATTACCGCCATTGGCACCATTATGGGCATTGCCGCCGGGTACAAAGGCGGAAAAATCGATGAAGCCATCAGCTTTCTGACCAATATGGTGCTGGTTGTGCCCAACCTGCCGCTGTTGCTTGTACTTGCTGCTTTTATCGGCCAGGCCAGCCCGGCGGTGATTGCCCTTATTCTGGGCGGGACCAGTTGGGCCTGGGGCGCACGCGTGACCCGTGCCGAAACCCTTTCCATCAAACAAAAGGATTTCATCAAGGCTGCCGAAATGCTGGGCGAACCATCCTGGCGCATCATGGCAACCGAAATTCTGCCCAACCTGATTTCCATTGTCGGCATCAATTTCATTGGCAGTATCGTCTTTGCCGTCATTACCGAGGCCACGCTGGAATTTTTAGGGCTGGGCGACCCGCAGGCCGTTTCCTGGGGTGTGATGCTTTATAGCGCGCAAAACGCATCGGCCCTGCAGGTGGGGGCATGGTGGGATATTTTGACACCGTGTTTTGCCCTGGTTTTGCTGGGTGCCAGCCTGTCGTTGCTGAATTTCGCCATTGATGAAGTTGCCAATCCACGCCTAAGAACCGGCAATTCGCTGGCCCGCTGGGTCGGCCGTGTCCGCGCCGGGGAGGGACGCCTGTGAACAACCCGCTTTTATCCGTTCAGAACCTTTCCATCGAATATGTTGGCGACAAGACCGATTTCAAAGCGGTGCAAAATGTCAGCTTTGACGTTGCCCCGGGCGAGGTTTTTGGCCTTGCTGGTGAATCAGGTTGCGGCAAAAGCACGATTGCCTTTGCCATCAGCCGCCTGCACAAACCACCCGCACTGATCAGCGGCGGCAACATCATGGTTGGCGGCCGCAATGTCCTGGACCTTGATGCCGCCGAACTGGCCCGCTACCGCTGGAGCGAGGTTGCCATGGTCTTTCAAAGTGCGATGAATTCCCTAAACCCGGTTTTGCGCATTGAAAGCCAGTTCCACGACCTTTTGAAACGCCATCGCGGTTACAGCAAGGCCCAGTCGCGTGAACGCTGTGCCGAACTGTTGAAACTGGTTGATATCCCGGCGGATCGCATGCGCGATTACCCGTTCCAGTTTTCCGGCGGAATGCGCCAGCGCATTGTGATTGCCATTTGTCTGGCCCTGCAGCCCAAACTGATTGTTATGGATGAACCCACCACCGCCCTTGATGTGGTGGTGCAGCGCGAAATCCTGCAACGCATTAACGAATTGCGCCGTGAACTGGGCTTTTCGGTGCTGTTTATCACCCATGACCTGGGCCTGATGGTGCAGTTTTGCGACCGTATCGGCATCATGCTGGGCGGGAAACTGGTGGAACAGGGCACGGCCGAACAAATCTATCACCAGCCCCAACACGACTATACCAAAAAGCTGTGGGCGTCGTTTCCGTCCTTTCATGCCCCGCAGCCCGAAAGGCAGGGAAGCCCGTCATGACCACACAACCTGCCATCATCTCGCTTAAAAATATCGGCAAGACATTTCATCTGGGCGCCCACCAAATTCGTGGCGCACACGATATTTCGTTTGATCTGCATGCCGGGCGCACGCTGGCACTGGTCGGGGAATCCGGTAGTGGCAAAACCACCTGTGCCCGCATCATCATGCGCGAATATATCGCCGATAGCGGCGAACTTCTGTTTAACGGTTCCGCCATTACCGATAACAGCCCCAAGGGCCTGAAACAGTACCGTAAAAACGTACAGATGATTTTTCAGGACCCGTTTGCATCCCTGAACCCGGCGCACACCGTTGACTATCACCTGCGCCGGCCCCTGTCGCTTTATCAAGGGCATTTAAAGGGACAGGCAGTTACCGATAAAATCCACGACCTGCTGACCCAGGTCGAACTGGACCCGGAAATTGTTGCGCCCAAGCACCCGCACGACCTTTCGGGTGGGCAGCGCCAGCGCATCAATATTGCCCGCACCCTGGCCGTCGGGGCCAAAGCCATCATCGCCGATGAACCGACATCCATGCTCGACGTTTCGGTACGCCAGGGGGTGCTGGAACTGTTAAATCGCATGAAACGCGATTTGGGCCTGGCCCTTCTTTACATCACCCATGATGTCGCCACCGCCCATTATGTCGCCGAGGATATCATGGTGATGTATGGCGGTCAGATCCTGGAATGGGGCGATGTCAAAGCCGTGCTGTCAAACCCGCAGCATGATTATACCCGCATGTTGCTTGCCGCCGTGCCCGACCCAGACATCCGGTTTGATGACCCGCGTTCGCGCCTGGAACCCAACGCCGTCAACCGCGTGCGTGAACAGGCAAAACTGCTTCATCCCCATATCCGCTCGGCCGGACCGAACCATTTTTATCGTCATATCGACGGTTAAAACCAATCGTAAAAGGCCCGCATTAAAAGGGCCTATCGACACAGGACACAAACGGGCAACGCCCGCAAAACGGAGCCTTTAGCTAGAATGTCAAACAACCAGAACCCGACCAGCACCCACCCGGAACAGCGCCTGGCCGAACTGGGCATTACCCTGCCGCCTGCCCCGGCCCCGATTGCCAATTTCGTTACCCATATCCAGGAAGGAAACCTTGTTTTCCTGTCCGGCCAGGGGCCGCTTGATGCCAATGGCGTATTATCAAAAGGCAAGGTTGGCGCCGGTGTTTCGGTGCAACAGGCCTATGACGATGCCCGGCTTACCGGCATCAACCTTCTGGCTGTGATGAAAGATGCGCTGGGCGATCTTGGCCGGGTGAAGCGGGTTGTCAAACTGCTGGGCATGGTCAATGCTGCCCCTGAATTTTGCGACCACCCCGCCGTGATCAACGGCTGTTCGGACCTGTTTAACGCTGTGTTTGGCGCAAAGGGCGTACATGCCCGTTCTGCTGTTGGCATGGGGTCGCTTCCCAACCAGATCACCGTTGAAATCGAAGCCATCATCGCCCTTGAGGACGCATAAGGAAAACGACCATGTCAGATGATATCCTCTCGACCCTCAATCTGCGGCACGTTATCAACACTTCGGGCACCATGACGGGGCTTGGTGCCTCGATTGTCGGGCAAAATGCCATTCAGTCCGTTGCCGGTATTCTGGGCCAGTTTGTTGAAATCGATGATCTGCAACGCCGGGCCAGCAAAACCATTTCCGAACTGACCGGGGCCGAAGCAGGCTTTATCACGGCGTCCTGTTCGGCAGGCATTACCCTGTCGATTGCCGCCCTTATGACGGGCAATGATCTGGGCGCGATCGAACGCCTGCCAGACCATGCAAATGCCAAATGCAACGTCATCATGCAGATGGGCCATATGGTGAATTACGGTGCACCGGTTGACCAGGCCGTGCGCCTTTCCGGTGCGAAGGTGGTGCCAATCGGCCAGGCCACCAGTGCATCGGCCTTCCACCTTGAAAGCGCGATCAACGAAAATACCCTTGCGGCCCTTTATGTCGTGTCGCACCACACGGTGGAATATGGGCAAATCCCGTTTAAAACCTTTGCTGCTGTCGCGAAAAAACACAATGTCCCGGTTATTGTGGACGCGGCATCGGAATATGATTTAACCGGATTTATCCGCGACGGCGCTGATATCGCGCTTTATTCCGGCCACAAGTTTTTGGGTGGTCCCACATCGGGTATCGTTGCCGGGCGCAAGGACATTGTTCGCAATATCTATTTGCAAAACCGTGGCATTGGCCGGGGCATGAAAGTGGGAAAGGAAGGCATTGCCGGTGCCATTGCCGCCATGGAAGCCTGGAAAACCCGTGACCATGCCGCCATTCGCGCCCGCGAAAAACAGGCGCTGGATTTATGGTTTGAAACCCTGGATGGCCGCCCCGGCGTTGCCGTTCGCATTACCCCGGATCCGACCCACAACCCGCTGGACCGCCTGCGCATCGATATCGACAGCCAGGCCGCCCATATCACGGCGTGGGATCTGGTTGACAGGCTGGCATCGGGCACACAGCCAATTGTTGCGCGCGACCACGAAGTTGAACATGGCTATTTCTTCCTGGACCCCTGCAACCTGCAGCCAGGCCAGGAACAGATCGTTGCCCAACGCCTTGGCGAAGAACTTGATGCCGCGCAAAAATCAAACGACATCATCGCGACCCCGTTTGAAGAACGCAGCCTGAAAAAAGAACGGGCCATCCTGAACTGGCCCGATTGAACAAAGCACGATAGAAATTAACGCCAGGAAATAAAGGATCAGGAGGAAAAAATGCCCTCAGCCGCGACAAAGGCCGCCGCAGACGCCCCAATGGCTGAACCCAAACGCCGGTCCCGCACCAGCGGGATTGACCGTATCCTTCAGATCCTTGATTTCCTGCAGGCGATTGAAAAACCGGCAACGGCCTATGAAATCGCCCATGGTATCGGTGCACCACTTTCGACCATTTACACCATCGTCGAAGACCTGGTGGGGAAAAACCTGTTGCTGCGGCAAAAGGATGGTTCCCTTTGGCTGGGGCCGCGCCTTTATTATTATGGCCTGACCTATTCGCGCCGGTTGGATCTTTTGGGTGTTGCCAATGCCGAAATGCACGAACTTTCGCAAAAATCAGGCGAAACCGTTCAGATCTGCGGGCGCGATAACGACATGATGGTGGTTCTGGCGATGGAAGAAGGCCGCGATCATTTTCAGGTTACATCGCGGGTTGGAACACGCACGCCCCTAAACTGGACGGCATCGGGACGATTGCTTGTCGGGCATCTGGCGCAAAACGAACAGGTCGATATTTTCACCCGTTGCGCCAAAAATTCCCCCACCGGCCGGGCCGAAATTGACCCCGTCACCCTATCACAAAAGGCGGCACAGGCCCTTGCCAACCGGCTGTCCATTCAGGCAGGTGAGTCCGATTTTTCGGTTGCCTGTATTGCCTCGCCCATTTGCAATCCGCAGGGTGAATGCCTGGCAACCATTTCCATTGTCGTCCCCGACATCAAGGTCAATCAAAGCGAGCCTGATCTGGTCGGGCTGGTAAAGGAAAGTGCCAAACGCATCGAAAGCAGGCTTGGCTGGGCATAAAACCTTATGCTTTCAAAAAACAAAAAGGGCCGACAGGTATAAACGCCAGTCGGCCCTTTCTTTATGGTGTGCAGGTTTAATCTGCCGTGGTCAGATTTTCATCTGTTGTATTAACCACAAAAACCGCCAGTAACCGTGCCGGTTTGCTGTCGCTGGCATTGCGGCTGACAGCATGATGGTCACCGGGATTTTCCGAAAAGTTTTCACCGGCCTGATAGGTGGTGACAGGACCGCCATTCACCTGGCTGGTAATCGCACCTTCCAGCACGGTGGCATAAATAAAGGCCGACGGGGCATGGGTATGCGCCGGGGAATAACCACCCGGACCATATTCAACCAAAACGCCCTTGATGCTTTTGCCCGGCACATTGGGCAATTCGTGTTCGTATACGACCGTGACTTTGGCATTTTTCGATTTGGCATCATCGGCCTGGGCCGTAAATGTCGCAGTAACCAGCAGGCACACGGCCAGCAACAGTGATTTCAGCATTTCATCTTTCCTTGAATTATCATTCCAGGCCCTGCTAACGGGGGGATCGCAGGGCCTGGCGTGGGTCACCGTGATTTCAACCATCACAGCAGTTCGGCAAAGGCCGGTTTCAGGCAGTTTTCAGCGATACAAACCGCGACAGCCATTCATGATAGGGGGTCGCCCCCAGCAGGGCCGTGGATTGGGGCAACAGGGAATTTTGCGATAACCGCACCCCGAAATAGGGCGCATCCGCATCGCATATGACCGGGCGGGGATCGTTAATTGCCACCATGTGACTTTCGATCAGATCACACATGCCAAATACCTGTGGCCCGGCAATTTCAAGCGTGCCATTGGCAGGGGCAGACAGGGCAATATCAGCCACAAAACCGGCAACATCGCCCGATGTAATCGGCTGGATACCAGCATTGGATAACCGCACCGATTGCCCGTCAAAACCGGCTGCAGCGATACCAGGCAGAAATTCAAAAAACTGGGTTGAATGCACGATGGTAAAGGGGGTTTTACCGGCGCGAACCATATCTTCCTGGGCCTGTTTGGCCCGGAAATACCCGCTTTCAAGCAGGTTCGATGTACCCACGACCGATAAAACAACATGGTGTTTCACCCCGGCCCGTTCGATGGCACCTCGCAAATTGGCCCCGGCGCGGGTAAAAAACGCCATAACCGCGTCATCTTCAAAGGATGGGGAATTGGCAACGTCAACAACCACATCCGCGCCATTTAACGCAATATCCAGCCCCTCGCCGGTCAGGGCATTCACACCGGTTCCCGGCGATGCTGCAATCACATCATGGCCACGCTGATTTAAAAGGGCGACGGTTTTTGCCCCGATCAGGCCCGTCCCGCCAATAACAACAATTTTCATCTTTCCAGTCCTGCCTTGCCATATCGCAGCCGCCCGATGAGCCGCTGCATGCTTCTGACAACAGGACGAAACAGAACCGCGCACTGTTACAGGCACGCGCCAAAAAGAATGAAATAAAATAGGTTGCTGCTAGGAAAGCGATGCAGGCCTTGGAAAACCAAGTATTTCCAGAACCGACATGGCAAGGGTTTTCGCCGCCGCATTATTGGGCCATACCAGTGACAATGAAAGATCGTGATTAACTGGCATACGCGTATAAACCAGCGGCGCACCAATATTATGAACGGCAAATTCCGGTAAAATGGTGATAAATTCATGCTGCAAAATCAGGTTCACGATCACAGGGATTGAATCCACCTCGATCATATTGATTTTATGCTGGCTTTCTTCGGGGATCACATCGGCAATCGCGTTGGCAATTTTGTGGCGCAACCCGGTACGCAGGCTGGGCACGGCAATGGGAAAACTGGTTAAAACCCGTGCCACGTCATGGTCTGGCATGCCGATCAATGCGCTGGACCCCGCCAGAACCAGCGACGACCGCGAAATCGTCTGCCCACCCAGATCGGATGGTTTGGTGTCGGTATCAAGCACGGCAACATCAAACAGGCCACTTTTCAGCCCTGCGAGCAATTCCTCGGCCGTGGTGGTTGAAACAAATAATGGCCGTTGCGGATGTTCGCGCAGCCAGCTTGCCACCAGCGTTGCCAGCAGACGCGCCGTTTCACTTTCATAACCCAGCGGCGTAACCGACCCTAACCGTGATGTTGCCGCCATGCGACGAAACCTGTCATTCGCCGTGTTTGACAGGCGCAGCCAGACTTCATCCAGTTGTTCGGCAATCGCCAGAAAGCGGCTGCCAACAGCACTTGTCAAAACCCCGTCGCACGACCGTACCAGCAATGCCTGCCCGATCTGGCTTTCAAGATGGGACATTTGCCGGGTTAATTGCGGCTGCCCAATGCCAATTTCGCGCGCGGCACGGCGAATGCTGCCAGTGCGCACCACCAAAATAAACCGCGCCAGCGCCACCATGCTGATGGTGGGGGGCAAAGCATCGAAACTTTCCGTTCTGCCTGTGGTTTTTGGTGCGGTTTTGCCTTTTGCGGCGCTCCTGTCCGCTGATTTGGCCTTTGTAACGTCGTTCGGCTTGGTGTCCGTTTTGCCTATGCCTGGCATTTGCGGCAGCGCACTTGGTCCTAGCATAACAAGGGCGGCCATTTCGCCAATCAGGGTGTTTGCCATTTCAAAATCGGGCGTCAGGCGCCGTGCCTCAAGCGTAAGCGAAAGGCCGTTGCCCGCCTTTTGCGTCAGCGGTACGGCGATTTGCCCTTCCAGCCTGGAAACCGCCGCGGCAATGCTGCCCGGCGACCGTTTTAACGCCCGTGCCGCCGCCCTGACCCCACCCAGTGCCAGCACCTGATAGGTCACTGCCAGCGCCGTTGTATCCATAATGCACCCTTTTTAATCACAAAAATGATCTGCCTGCATTTTGGCCGCATCACCTGTTCAATAAATAGGATATGCCAAAAACAGGATTCATCCAATAGGGTAGCTTCAAGACGAAAACAAAATGCAATGCAGTCTTCCGGTCACCGCAAAAATCGCGGCAGGCGGGCGATATCGGGGATCGGCCAAAACCTATACATCCGCTGGCGCCTGAAATGACTGCGACAAAGGGATAGCAAATAATGTCTGATTACGATCTGGTTCTGAAGGGCTGTGTGGTACTGCCTGATCGCGTTTTGCAGGATGGCTATGTTGCCGTTCGCGACGGGCTGATTGCCGATGTTGGCCGTGGTGCCATGCCCGATGCACGCGAACAGCACGATCTGGGCCGTGGCCTGATCCTGCCGGGCCTGATCGATGCCCAGGTGCATTCCCTTAGCCAGAAAGACCAGGAAGATTTCATCTGGTCCACGCGCTCTGCCGCGGCTGGTGGGGTCACCACCGTTGTCGATATGCCCTATGATGAAGGCAACCTTGTGTGTTCGGCCGCCGCCGTGCAAAAGAAAATCGACCATGCATCGCCGCAGGCGCGGGTTGATTTTGCCCTTTATGGCACCATCGCCCCCGAAGAAGGTGCCGCCCGCATCCCCGAAATGGTTGAAGCGGGTGTCAGCGCATTCAAATTTTCAACCTTTGGCACCGATCCCAAACGCTTCCCGCGTATTCCCGCGGCCCTGCTGCAGGAATGTTTTGCCGCCATTGCCCCCACAGGCCTAAGTGCCGGTGTCCATAACGAGGATGACGAATTTGTCCGCGCGGCAATCGCCAAAACTAAGGCATCGGGTATTTCCGATTATCGCGCACATGGCCTGTCGCGCCCGCCGCTGACCGAACTTCTGGCCATCAACGAAATTTATGAAATTGGTGCAGCAACCGGCTGCCCGGCCCATGTAGTTCATTGTTCGCTTGGCCGTGGATACGACATTGCCGCGGCCTACCGCGCGCAAGGATATGAAACATCCATTGAATGCTGCATTCATTACCTGGTGCTTGACGAAGAAAACGACGTTCGCCGCCTGGGGGGCAAAGCCAAAATCAACCCGCCCATTCGCCCGCGCACCGAAGTTGAAAAAATCTGGCGGCATGTGGCGGCAGGCAATGTAACCCTGGTTTCAACCGACCATGTCAGTTGGTCCGAAGACCGCAAAACCAACCCCGATATGCTGGCAAATGCATCGGGTGTGCCAGGGTTGGAGGCCATGCTGCCCCTGTTTATCAAAGGTGCGCTGGAACGTGGTATTCCGTTAAATATGGCCGCCCGCCTGATGGCATTAAACCCGGCCCGCCATTTCCGTATTGATCACCTTAAAGGTGCGCTTGAAATTGGCAAACATGCCGACATCGTCGTCATGACGCCGGAAGAATACACCTATGACGCGGCCGAAAGCGGCAATAACGTTGTCGGTTGGTCGCCTTATAACGGCATCACCCTGCCCTGGCGGGTTGCGGGCACCTATTTGCGCGGCGAACTGGTATTTGATGGCAAAAATGTCATCGCCCAGCCAGGTCACGGGCAGTTTGTCCGCCCGCCCAAAAGCATCTCAGTTATTCGGGGGGCTGCATGACCCGCACCGTAACATCCAATCTGCCGGTCAATGCGGACCGCATTGCTGCTGATATTGATACCCTTTCTGGCATTACCGAACCGGACCGCCCCTATACAAGGCGCGCCTTCAGCACGACCTATATGCGCGGCCGTGCCTACCTTAACGACCGGTTCCAGCAGGCAGGCCTTGCCACCCGGGTTGATGCGGCAGGCAACCTGATTGGTCATCGCCCCGGCAAAAAACCGGGCAAAGGGGTGATCATGCTGGGTTCGCATTCCGATACCGTGCCCGATGGCGGCCGGTTTGATGGCATTGCTGGCGTTGTCACAGCGCTTGAAGTGGCCCGTTCCCTGCAGGACCAGGGCATTGAACTTGATCACGACCTGGAAATCGTTGATTTCCTGGCTGAAGAAGTTTCAATTTTCGGCGTGTCCTGCATTGGCAGCCGTGGCATGACCGGGCAGCGCCCGGAATCCTGGCTTAACCGTATGTCAGGCGACCTGTCACTGGCACAGGGTATTTCACAGGTCGGCGGCAACCCGGCAATTGTAACACCCCGTAATGATATCGCAGCTTTCCTTGAACTGCATATCGAACAGGGCCCGGTGCTGGAGGCGGAAAAAAAGGATATCGGCGTTGTCAGCGCCATTGCCGGTATTACCCGCATTGAAATTACCTTTTCCGGGCAGGCCGACCATGCCGGCACCACCCCCATGGATTTGCGCGTCGATGCCCTTTGTGCCGCATCACGTTTGGTGATGGATGTGCAGGCATTCGGGCGCGAACTGGCCCAGGGGCCCACGCATTTTGCCGCCACCGTTGGCGAATTTGACATGCAGCCAAATGCCGCAAATGTCGTTCCCTCGCATGTGCGCCTGTTAATTGATGCCCGCGCCGAAGACAGCGCAGTGATGGAAGATTTCTGCGCCCGTATTGATCAGGCCGCCGAAAAACTGGCTGCTGAAACCGGTGTTGGCATTTCCAAACCCCGCCGCATTTCAGACAACCCATCCGCCCCGATGGATGAAACCATCATCGAAACCCTGGCAAATGCCAGCGACGCGGTTGGCGCCAGTTGGAAAAAAATGGCCTCGGGTGCCGGGCATGATGCGGCATTTCTCGCATCGGTCAGCAAGGCAGGAATGGTTTTTATCCCCTGCCTGAAAGGCCGCAGCCACACGCCCGAAGAATGGGCGGAAAACCACGACATTGCTGTTGGTGCGGCCGTTCTGCGCAACGCCGTCATCAGCCTAGATAAAAGTTTGCAGGAGTAACCGGAATGGGTCGCATTCTAACCGAAAAAGACGTTGAAGCCGCCGTAAAAGGCGGATCGGTTTATGCCGCAGGCGGCGGCGGCTGGGCCGATCATGGCCGTATGCTGGGTTATGCTGCGGTTAATGCTGGCAAGCCTGAACTGGTTTCCATTGACGAACTTGATGAAAATGACTGGGTTGCCACCGCGGCCGCCATTGGTGCGCCCGCATCCACCACGCCCTGGGAAATGCGCGGCACCGATTACATCAAGGCAGTCGAACTGGTACAAAAAGAGCTTGGCGAAAAAATCAGCGGCTTGATGGTCGGCCAGAATGGCAAATCATCGACCCTGAATGGCTGGTTGCCATCGGCCATTCTGGGCACAAAGGTTGTTGATGCCGTTGGCGATATTCGTGCCCATCCCACCGGCGATATGGGGTCCATTGGCATGGCCGGTTCGCCCGAACAGATGATCCAGTCTGCCGTAGGCGGCAACCGCGATGAAAACCGCTATATCGAACTGGTTGTGCGCGGGGCAACGGCACGTGTTTCGCCGGTTTTGCGTACAGCGGCTGATCAGTCCGGCGGGTTTATTGCATCATGCCGCAATCCGCTTCGGGCATCCTATGTGCGTGACAATGCGGCCCTTGGCGGTATTTCCATGGCCCTTAAACTGGGCGAAGCCATCATTGACGCCGAACGCAAAGGCGGCCATGCCGTGATTGATGCCATCACGCGTGCCACCAACGGTACGATTATGGCCGAAGGCATCATTTCGCGTAAAAACGTTGTTTATACCAGCGACGCGTTTGATGTTGGCACCATAACCATTGGCACGGGCGCGCAGGCACGCACCCTGCATGTCATGAATGAATATATGGCCGTTGATGATGCCGACGGCACCCGCATCGCCACCTTCCCCGATGTCATCACATCGCTATCGCCCGAAGGCGCCCCGCTGAGCGTTGGTGAACTGGAAGAAGGCATGAAAATTTTTGTCCTTCATGTTCCGCGCACGGTTATTCCGCTATCGGCCAGCGTCAAGGACCCGGCGGTTTATCCCCCTGTTGAAAAGGCAATGGGTATTGAAATTACCCGATATGCCCTTGGCGAATAACCACGCCCCACACCGTTAAAGCCCCATGTGAAAGATCAAAGCGATGCCAGCACCCCAATCGCGCCACCCGAATTTTCCCGTTCCGCACGGCAACACCCTTCGCGCCAAAGGCTGGCGCCAGGAAGCCCTGCTGCGCCTACTGGAAAATGTTCTTTCTGTTGGGGAAGACCCGGAAAACCTTGTGGTCTATGCCGCCCTTGGCAAGGCCGCGCGCAATTGGGCATCGCACAAAGCCATTGTTGAAACGCTGATTGGCATGGACGAAGACCAGACTTTGGTTATCCAGTCCGGCAAACCGGTGGCGTTGTTAAAAACACATGCATCCGCTCCGCTGGTGGTCATGGCAAATTGTAATCTGGTTGGCCAGTGGGCGAAGGCCGAAATTTTCTATGAGCTGGAAAAGAAAGGCCTGATCTGCTGGGGTGGGCTTACGGCTGGTGCCTGGCAATATATCGGCTCCCAGGGGGTTATTCAGGGTACCTATGAAATCTTCATGCGGATTGCCGAAAAACGCTTCGATGGTTCGCTTGCCGGAAAATTCATTTTAACGGCTGGCATGGGGGGCATGGGCGGTGCGCAACCCCTGGCCGGGCGCATGGCCGGTGCGGCAATTTTGGTGGTCGATGTCGATGCCGCCCGCGCCAAAACCCGCCATGAAATTGGCTTTCTTGACGAAATTGCCCCCGATCTTGACAGCGCACTTGCCGCAATTGAAACGGCAGTTGCACAACAAAAACCCGTATCAATCGGGCTGGTGGCCAATGCCGCCGACATTTATCCCGAAATCGTACGCCGGGGCATCACGCCCGATATCGTCACGGATCAAACATCGGCCCACGATCTGGTTTACGGATATGTGCCTTCTGGCATCCCGCTTGCCGAGGTACGCCGCCTGCGTGTCGATGACCCCAAATACCTGATGGCGGCATCCCGTGCCTCCATCGTGCGCCATGTTGGGGCGATGCTTGATATGCAAAAGGCCGGTGCCGAGGTTTTTGACAATGGCAATTTGATCCGCACCCAAGCCCGCGAAGGCGGGGTTGAAAATGCGTTCGATATTCCAATTTTTACCGAAGCCTATTTACGCCCGCTATTTTGCGAGGCCATTGGCCCGTTCCGCTGGATGGCCCTTTCTGGCGAAGAAAGCGACATCGCCAAGATCGATGACCTGGTTTTAAAACTGTTTCCCGACAATCACATTGTCACCAACTGGATCGATCTTGCCCGCAAATATGTTCCCTTTGAAGGCTTGCCCGCACGCATTGCCTGGCTGGGGCATATGGAACGCACGCGCCTGGCCGTTGCCGTAAACAGTATGGTCGCCAATGGCGAACTTAAAGGCCCCATCGCCTTTTCGCGCGATCATCTTGATGCCGGTGCCATGGCGCACCCCAATATCATGACCGAAAATATGCGTGACGGATCCGACGCCATTGCCGACTGGCCACTTTTAAACGCCATGACCATGTGTTCATCCATGGCCGATCTGGTTGTTATCCATTCAGGTGGTGGTGGCTATGCCGGTTATATGACCAGTGCTGGTGTCACCCTGGTTGCCGATGGCACCATCGCGGCAACATCACGCCTGCAAACAGCCCTGACCAACGATACCTCGCTGGGTATTATCCGCTATGCCGATGCCGGGTACGAAACCGCACGGGATGCCGCTGCAAAACACAATGTCGGCTACCTGCCCTTGGCGGAGGGCGCGATATGATCCCGTCCCAACCCACCACCCCGGCAGCGAAAATACAGGCAACCACGCATCCCGCGCCAATAATCGGCCTGCGTGATTTTATCGAACAATTGCGTAACAACAATGAATTATACATCATAAAACGGACAACCGATCCCCGTTTTGAGATATCGTCCGTCCTGTCCCTGCGAAAAACCGGGCCGGCACAGTTTTTTGAAAATGTTACCGGGCACAGCATGCCGGTTATTGGCAATGTGTTTAACAGTCGCGCGCGTTTTGCCCAGTCACTGGGTATTCCGGCAAATGCGCTGGCATCGCATTGCATGAACGCGCTGACAAACCCGATAAAACCCGTGCTGGTCGATACAGCCCCGGTACAGGCACATGTCAAAACCACCGATATCGACCTGATGGCGGCTTTACCTGTACCACACTGGTTTGAACGCGAAGCAGCCCCCTATATCACCGCTGGCGTGATTATTGCCAAAGACCCGGCAACGGGAAAACGCAACGTTTCAATCGCCCGGTTACGCCTTGAAGGCGGTAATCGTATCATGGCGGGCATTGCCAAAAATCATCATCTCTATCGCCTGGCTGACAAGGCCCTGGCACGCGGGCATGATCTTGAAATTGCCGTGGTCATTGGCAATGACGCAGCCCTGTTGCTGGGCTCGCAAATGTATATGGCGCTGGGCGATGATGAATATGACATTGCCGGTGGCCTGCAGGGAAGCCCGGTTGAACTGGTGCGATGCAAAACCGTCGATCTTGAAGTTCCCGCCCATGCGGAAATTGTGCTCGAAGGTACATTATCCCCCGGCGAGCTGATCGACGAAGGGCCGGTTTCGGAATTTCCCGGTTTCTACGTTAATTACGGCGCGGGCATTGGCGGGGCCATCACCTGCATAACCCACCGTGAAAACCCGGTTTTTCAGGCCATCCTGCCAGGTTATGCACCGGAACACTGCATTTTGGGTGCCATTGCGATTGAGGCAGGCCTGGCGTTTCAAATGCAAAAAACCATTCCCTGCGTCACACGAGTTGTTGTGACCGACGGGGGCATGGGCAGGCTTCATGCCGTGATTGCCATGCACCAGCCCCGCGCGGGCGAAGGTAAACGCGCCATTTTGCTGGCGATGGGGCTGGTCAACCTATTGAAGCATGTCGTTGTTGTCGAAGACGATATCGACCCGGAAAACCCGCAGGATGTTGAATGGTCGCTTGCAGCGCGTTTTCGCGGGCAGGAAGACCTTGTCGTTATTGAAGGTGTGAAGGCAGATCGCTGCGACCCCATCCATGAGGGCCTGACTGTAACCAAAATCGGCATGGTTGCCACCACCCACCCCGGTGATGGCGCCAAAGACAGCCGGTCTGAATTTTGCACACCACCGCACGATATTTTCAACCGCGTCAGGGATGCCCTCGACCAGTACTGAAAACCAGATATTACAGCCCGTACATACGGCGCTGTCATTTATGCCTCCGATACAGGGTCGGATGCACACATCAGGGAGACCAAAAACATGAACCCGAAAAACCTGTTTTCGCTTGCAGCCCTTGGCATTGGTTGCCTGGTTGCCAGCACGGCCTGGGCCGATGAACCCATCGTCCTGAAATTTGCCAGCCCGTTTTCGCCCAAAAGCATTACCAATGCCAAAAGCATCCCGGAATTTGCCGCCGAAATCGAAAAGGAATCTGGTGGTACGTTAAAGATCGAACATTATCCGGGCGGTATTCTGGGCCCGAACCCCGCTGCGCAGCTGAAGCTGGTTGAAGACGGCGTTGTGGATATTGCCGAGGTTCCCGCGGCATACACCCCGGGCCGTTTCCCGGAATTGCCGATTTTTGAACTGCCGTTTGAATATAAATCCACCGTCGAAGCCAGCCTGACGGCCTATAAAATGTATGAAGAAGGCCTGCTGCATGGCTTTGACAATTTAAAGCTGGTCGGCATTGCCGCCATTGGCCCCTACTACATTCACACCAAAAAGGAAGTCACCAGCGCTGATGGCCTGAAAGGCCTTAAAATTCGCGTGGGGGGGCCGGTTCAGGGTGAAATCATGAAACGCCTTGGTGCCGTTCCTGTCGGCGGCATGTCAGCAACCCAGATTGCCGAAAACATCTCGCGCGGGGTGATTGATGGCAGCCTGATGGATAATGGCAATCTTTATAACTTCCGCATTGCCGATGCTGCCGATTACCACGTCACCAATGTTCCGCTGGGTAACTTTGCCGTTCTGTTCCCCATCAACAAGGCCAAATATGAAAGCCTGCCGCCCAAGGCCAAGGCTGCCCTGGACAAAGTCGGTGGCAAATGGTTTTCGCGCGTTCTGGCCCAAAACCTCGATGCCCAGAATGACGAAACCCTTGCCAGCCTGAAAAAGGATGGCAAGCACCAGTTCCTTGAATTCCCGCAGGCTGACCTTGATGCCATGAAAGAAAAACTGGCATCGATGAAAGACAAATGGGATGTCGAAAAAGATGGCGTCAATCTTTACGCCGAAATGACCAAAGCCCGTGCCGCCATTGGCAGCACCAACTGATCTGCCCTTTTGCCATATGGCGGAGTTACCGCCATATGGCATCCCCCGCCTTTAATTTTCGCATTGGGGAACTTCATGTCTGCGATTCAACAAACACAGCGCATGGCAGGCTATCTTGCCGGGTTCGGGCTTGCCGCAATGGTCGCGCTGGCATGCGTTACCATTATCGACATTCTCGGCCGTGAACTGTTTAACGTCCCCATCGATGGTTTCAGCGATGTTGGCGATCTGATCATCATTGCCGCTGCTGCCGCGTGTTTCCCGGCCTCCATTGCCAATAACCAGCATGTTGCCGTGCGCTTTGCCGGTATGCTGCACTGGCGCATCCGCGAAGGTCTGGATGCCCTGGGTCACCTTGCGATGCTGGTTATTCTCGCCTTAATGGCATGGCAACTGGGCCTTTATACCCAGGACCTTTATGCCAATGGCCAGACAACCTGGCTGCTATACATTCCGGTTTGGCCGGTCTGGTTGCTTGCGACATTTTTCATTGTCCTGTGCGTACCGATCAAGGCGCTGATGTTTGCCATCAAACTTGCCGGTGCCTGTGGCAAACACAACCCGGAACGCAACGCCCTTCCCACCGCCGACGAAAACTTCCCCCAAGGAAACCCATTGTCATGACGCCGATAGAAACCGGCCTTCTTGGGCTGCTCTGCCTGATTATCGTTATCATGCTGCAGGTACCTGTTGGCTTTGCAATGGCAACGGTGGGTGCGGCGGGTTATGTGCTGCTGACCCACAATTTCACCGGGATGCTGTCGCTTTTTGGCACCGAAACCGCAAACATGCTGGCGAACAAGGATTTCGCCGTTGTCATGCTGTTTTTGCTGATGGGTGGTTTTGCCGGTGCCGCGGGTATTTCATCCGATATTTACCGGGTGGCAAATGCCTGGATCGGGCATTTTCGTGGTGGCCTTTCAATGGCAACCATTCTTGGCTGTGCCGGTTTTGGGGCCATTGCCGGGTCATCCATTGCCACCTCGGCTACCATGGCAAAAATCGCCCTGCCGGAAATGCAAAAACGCCATTACAGCCTGTCACTTGCCAGCGGCACATTGGCGGCTGGCGGCACGCTGGGTTCGCTTATTCCACCCTCCATCATCATGGTGATTTATGCCGTCCAGGTCGAACAGTTCGTTGTTGACCTGTTCCTGGCGGCGATTGTGCCTGCGCTGATTTCGGTGGTGCTGTTTGTCATCGCCATTCGCATTCAGTTAATGCTTAATCCCGACGATGGCGGGCGGTCGGAAAAAATGCCGATGCGCCAGCGTATGCGCGAAACCAAAAAAGGCTGGAGCGCGCTAACCGTTATTGTCGTTGTCATGGGCGGCATTTATTCCGGGTTTTTCACGGTAAATGAAGGGGCCGGTGTTGGTCTTGTGCTAACGCTGATTTTTGCGCTGGCACGGGGCAAAATGACCCGCCAGTCCTTTATCGAAACGCTTAGTGAATCTGCCGGGTCCATCGCGATGCTGTATGCCATCGTGATCGGGGCCAATATTTTCGGGTATTTCCTGACCCTGTCGCACATGCCTGTTGATCTGGCCGCCTGGGTACAGGCCCTTGATGTTTCACCCCTTACGGTAATCTTTGCACTGATTGGCATGTATGTCGTTCTGGGTTGCGTGTTTGATGCCCTCGCCGGTATGGTTTTGACCCTGCCCTTTGTCGTGCCCATCATTCAGGGGCTGGGTTATGACCTGGTTTGGTGGGGGATCGTCAATGTCATGGTCATTGAAATCGGCATGATCACGCCGCCTGTCGGCATCAATGTTTTCGTGATCAAGGGGCTGCGCCCCGATATCTCGCTTGGCACCATCTTTCGCGGCATTACGCCGTTTCTGATCGCCAATGTCATTGCCCTTCTGCTTGTTGTCCTGTTCCCTCAACTGGCAACATGGCTGCCCTCACTGGTCAAATAACGGCTGGCCAGGCCGATCCTGAAACAGGTTGATCAATATTGATCAACCTGTTCTGACATTACAATTGCGGCATCCTTGCCCGGTGATGCACGCAAAGAAAACCCCCGAAGGTATTTTCACCTTCGGGGGTTTTCTGTTTTCACAGGATTACCTGAAAAATCAGTTCGCGACTTTCATCGCCGCGCGTTCGACCAGCGCGCTCCAGTTGCCATTGGAAATGAAATGGCAATAAACCAGATGCAGCCAGCCGCGCTTGCGCCATGCCAGGAAGGTTTCATCATCCAGCGCATTAAACTTGGCTTCGTCGATAACCTTAAAGCCCGACAGGCTCAGCTTGCGGCCATCGGCCAGCGTTGCATCAGCCCGGTTTTCAACCAGAAGGTCCGCTTCGGCAACGGCCTTCAGGAACTCGGCGGTTGCGGCATAATGCGCCTGGTAGTCACGGCAGAAATCCAGCGCACCCTGCGTCATCTTGGACGGCTCACCATCAACAAAGAACGGATTTTCCGTACCTTCGACAACGGTTTTTGCGTCTTCATCGACACAAAGGGTGTATTGGCTTTTGTCTTCATTTTCAAAAAAGATGAAGGGGTAACGGCGGATATAGGCGGGAACATAGGTGCCCGGGGTCCAGTTACCCTTGTCATCAACCATCAGGTTTTCAGATGCACGCAGGCCCAAAAGGGCGACCATTTGCGTCTGTGCCCCATCAGTAAACAGGATCGGATAATTCTTGCAGACCATCGGCAGTTCGGTTGCAACAACCGGTACCGAATTAGTGGTTGCAGCAAATGAAAAATCCGAAGTCGGGCTGAGCGACATGTTGCCATGACGCTCTGCCAGAACTGCGCGGGGTTTGCTGTAAAACAGGGGCAGGGCTGCTGCCGCCTGTTTGGTCGCACCGTTATTTTTGCTTTCCTTAGCCAAGGGTCTTCCTCACATCTTTCGTTTATCTTCGGCTTGCGCCATCGAATTATTGATCATTCGACTGAATCAAACCGCTATCACTTGACTGTCCGTCAACGACGCCAGGTTGGTTACCACCGTTGGAATTGCTTCCGGTATCAGACGAACCACCCGTTGCCGGTGCAGCGCCGCCATTACCACCTGTCGTACCTGTCGAACCAAGGCCACCCGATGCGCCCGGACCGGCACTAACTCCGCCACCTATGCCGCTGCCTACGCCGCCGCCCGCAGGAACAGTACTGCCTGCACCAGCACTGACGCCAGCGGCCCCGCCAACGATGGCGGTAGAGCCGTTGCCGTTACCGATGATCACCGGTGTTCCCGTTGCCGGGCCCGAATTGATCGTGACACGACCACCACCTGATACGGTGCTCGTCGTATTGATCACGTTCGGGCTAACGGTTGTCGAAATACTGACCGGTGTTGTCCCAACAGTCAGAACCGTCGGTGCAGCAAAGGCCGTAATAACGTTCGGCGTTACGCCCGTTGTTGTTGTGGTCAGGTTAAACAGGGCATCGACCTGCGGGGTGCTTGGCGGTTTGGGCAGCGGGGTCGTCTTGGTTGCTGCCGGCGGGAGGTCACGGGTGCGCCAGTATGCATCGTTGATGAAGTACGGTGCCAGTTTTAGCGGCCCGATTTCATAGGATGCATCAAACCCGGAAATACCGCCGATTGTGCCATACAGATTTGCCGTGCCAGCCACCGCAACATTCAATGATTTCACATTGATTTTCTGATCAGTGGTGCCTTCCTTCGAACCGATGCGGATATCACCCGTACCCGCCGTCATAACAAGGTCGGTCGACTTTCCGATCAGGCCGGCAATGGTAATGTCATCACCGCTGCGAATGGTGACTGTTCCGGTCGGCAGGGTTGCAATCACACCCGAAATCGACTGCGGTTTGACCGCAATTTCATCCAGCGGATCGGTATCTTCAACCAGTTTCAACTTACCAAGGGTGATCGGGCCATTGGTCGAGGTGATGTTTGCCGGCAGCAGCAATTCAATGCCGCCGGTGTAAATCAACCCGTCCAGAACCGAAATGCTGGCCGTGCGGGCAAACTGGGTCACACCATTTTCACCGGCATTGATCGTCAGCTTGCCAAGGGCGCTGGTATTGCCCAGGGCAAAGTCAAAGACCGTTTTGGTGTTGCCGGTATTCAGGGTCAGATCCGCATGGGTGACACTGTTAACCGTTCCCTTCAGCAGCAGCGTGCCGCTTTCGGTATTGATTTCGGTGTCATCGGCAATGCGGGTCAGACCATCAATGGTGAAATCATGACCAGCCTGATACGTGCCATCCAGGGTGGTGGTCCCGGTATAGGATTGATCACCCGATGTGGTGACGTCATGCAGCGCAATCGTGCCACCGGTGATCGTCAGGCTGGTGCTGTTGCTTACCGCATCATCAATGGCAACCGCACCGCTGCCAGCCTTCATGACCACATTGTCAGTACCACCATCAAGCGTACCTTTAATGGTGATCGCACCATTGGCAGCACTGGTATCAAACGTGGTGGTTTCAGTCTGCGGCAGGCTAAACAGCTGGAGTTGCGCGGCCAAAATCGCATTGCCATCCACCAGGATCGATCCTGCCGTCAGATCACCCGTGATACGGGTGGTCTGGCCGGTATAGCTTTGTGCACCCTTGGTGCTGACAGCACTGACCGTCATTTGCGGGGCAATCAGCTCAACGCTCGAAGCTGCACCAGTGTCAGAATAATCGTCATAGAACTCGATACTGCCGCTGGATTCTACCTTCAACTGGGTATTGTTGCCGGTAATCGTGCTCATGAAGCGGACACGGGCACCTTCATTTTCGTTAAGGGCCTTAATGCTGGTCGCACCGGCCTTAAGGGTAGCAGCACCGCTGATATCGACATTGCCATACATGCTGTCGATCGAAGACGGCAGGGAAATCCGGCCACTACCGGTCTGCTTGAAATCGTCGACGACTTTGACATTCGCGTTCGTGTCAAACACGATCTGGCCGTCAGTCGGCAGGTTTTGCTGGCTGGCCGATGAATTCAGCGTGAGATATTGCAGAATGTTGGTTCCGCCAATCGCGCCGCTGAAATTGATCGAACCCGAACCGGACGTAATTTCCAGACCGCGGTTATTGGCACTGTCGATCGTACCACCGAAGGTAACATTGCTGTTGTTCGACGAGGTATTGATCGTGGTGTTGGAGTTGCTGTTCAGCAGCGCCGCACCAGTGACCTTGAATTCACCACCAGAAACATACGCGCCATTCAGGTTTGCCGTACCGGTATAGATCTGGCTACCCGACGAGGTAACATCCCCAACCGTGATATTCGCACCGGTCAGCGCGACATTGGCAATTTTAACCGTCGCCGATGCAATAGAAACATCGCCTGCGCCAGCATTTACTGTAACGGCAGTGTCTTCATTGGCATTGGTACCTTCGATGCTGCCGGTGACGGTTATGTTCCCGTTGTCCGACGAGGTAAGGCTAAGTGCCGTGCCGCTGGCCTGAACATCGCCATTTATTGAAATGGCCGATGCCTGCAAATTGCCATTCAGGATGGTCATGCCGGTATAAGTCTGGCTACCACCGGTCGTCAGGGCACCCGTTGTGATTTTCCCACCGGTAACATCAAAGCTGGTGACCTGGTCACCACCGTTGAAGTGCCCCGTCATCGTCACGTCGGACTGACCTGCATTAACGGTGAGTTTATGCCCATCCGTCAGTGCAATTTTGTTCAACAGCACATCCAGATTGCCCAGACCGGTGACAAAGATATCGCCATCATCGGCATTCAGAATACCCGTAGAACGGTCCGCATCGTAAGCCACGTAAATGTCACCCGTACCGGTAACAGTTGCATTCAGCGTTTCAATGCTGGTGTGGAAGCTTTGATCGGCAGAGCCAATACCGGTCGCGCTGGTCAGCGACAGGGTCTTTGCCGTCATCGACGACTGGTTTTCAACGATGGCAATGCTGCCTGCGTTTGAAATCAGTTCAATCGTGCCTTCAGAACCCGTCGTGATCGTACCAACTGTAATATCACCAGTTTCAGCGGTAATGCGCGCGGTGTGGCCCGTACCGTTTGTGGTAATGGTGCCACCGCTTACGGCAACATTGCTGTTAAGCGTTACATCATTATAGGCAGAAAGGTTGATCGAGCTGAGAGCACCCGTGTTGTTGACAACCAGTGCGCCGCCATTTTCGGTAATTTCCGCCCGGATCGCCGATGCCGTGCTGTCAATCGTTGTGGTGCCACCGGCCGAACCGCTATGCAGTTCAATGCCGTTGCTGGTGGTCGCTTCGATTTTCAGGGTGCGGGGCGTTTCGTTGGATGCGCTAACAATGTCATTCTTGCCAGACAGATAGATCGAACCGGCCTGAACGTTTTCGCCAAGCGTCAGAGTGTCTTCGGACGTCAGATACAGCTTGTCGATGGTGTTGCTGTTAAAGCTGCCCCAGGTCACATTGCCCTTCGAGCCAATAGCAACTGAAACGCTGCCGTCAGCATGGATATTGTCACCCAGCGTAATGGCACCCGTGCCCTGGTTAAAGACCGAAATCACGGAACCATCGGTATGGGTGGTCGCATCAAGGCCACCAACGATAACCTGAAGAGCATCAATATTGGCAGACTGCCCCGGAACCCAGCTAAAGGCACCGATATCGTTTTTGGCTTCTAGCAAAAGCTGACCGGCAATCAGGGTCGGGTTGGCTTCAGAACCGCCATTAACGATTGAACCGTTGGTCGCCTTCAGCGTTACAGCCGAGGATACAGGCTGGGTTTGCGGCGTGAACGATGTTGCACCTGCCATAACAGAAACAAGTGACACATCGCCTTCGGCCGCGGTAACCGTGACATTGTTGCCATCAGTTTCCGCCTTGATGTTCTGAAGGGTAACCTTGTTGCTGGTCGTCACCGTCAGCGAACCATTGGCAAGACGCAGTGCCGTGCCGGATTTACCAAGGTTCACCCCATTGGCATTGTTGTCATCAATAAAGACGTCACCAGTGGTGGTGGTACCGGTAATTTCGGTAACGGTGGTCTGCAGGTAATTCTGGCTCGAACCAACACCGGTTGCGGAATTTACTTCCAGCTGCGAACCCGTGATACGGGTTTCCGTGATATTGTCATCAAGAACACTGCCATAATTCGATGTCAGGGTGATTTTACCATCAGCAGCACTACCCTTGGCATTCAGGTTACCAACGATAACGTTACCACCCTCGCCGGTCGTCGAAATGATGATGTCACCGGCATGGTTATAGGTACCTGCCGCGGAAATCGCATTAGCCACCAGAATGCTGGCACCGTTTGTACCGGCAATCGAGATGACGCCACCATTGGTCGAAACGGACGAGAAAGTACCATCAACGCTGGAGCGCAGATAAACACCTGCATTCTGGTTGGTTGCCGAAACCAGAACACGCTGACCGCTAGCGGCGATCGCATTGTTCTGGGTGCCAACACCATTGGCACCAGTCAAACGCACCTCGAAGGCGCCAAGTGCACTGTCGGCATTGCCAGCATAGATTGCACCGTTTTGTGCCGTCAGATTGACTTTGCCATAATTGGCACCGGCAACAACACCTGTCGACCCTGTTTCACCACCAATTGTAATATTACCCGATTTGGCGGTGACAATAATGTTGTTCCCAACGGCATCCTGACCAACACCAATGTCTGTCAGGCGAATGTTGCCATTGGAGACGATGTCAACCGCACCATTGGTGGTGTGGGCTGAAAGCTGGTTGGTCATGCCGTTCTGGGCATTCAGGTAAATGTCGCCATTTCCAGTAACATTCGCACTGAATAATCCGGCACCGCTGCCCGAAAGCTGCAAGCGCGACGTCGCAGAACCAATACCATTCGATGCGGAAAGCGAAATGTCGCCGCTTGCCAGTGACAGGGTTTTACCAACAGCCGTAAAGATCGAACCGTTACTTGCCGTAAGGCTGAGATTCTTGTCCGATCCATATGACAGCGTATCAATGACCAAATCACCAGAAGCAATAGTAATCGCAAGATCACCCGACGTTGAAATACCATCGAGTTCCATCGACTTGGCGTTATTGACATTAATCCCGCCGGTGCCGGAATTCGCCACCAGGGAATCAACATTCGTCTTCAGGGCCTGGCTGGATGTACCAATGGAAGAATTCGAATTCGATGCTGTCAGCGTCAAAGAACCGGCCTTGAGCGTCGAATTGTTGTTGATCGATATAATATTTGCTGCAGTGGTATCGTTAGGAACATTCGACGAATACAGAGCAGAAAGATTTACCGATCCCGCCCCAACATCGATCGTACCGATGCTGATTGTTTCAAGCGATTTGTAGGTCAGATCCAGACCGGTAAGGTCTGTAACATTGGTCAAGGTTGTCAGGTTGGAAGCATCGGTAACCGTCCAGGTCAGACCTGTCGCAGAAATTGAAACGGTGCCGTTGCTGTCGTAGCTGTTTGTAATGTCATTGCGACGGTCAATAGACAGTGATGACAAATCGCTGGTCGAACTGACATAGATATTCCGCGGAGAGCTCAGCTCCAGTGCTGTCGCACTTGTATTGATGGCCGCCCCAGACGCACCGATATTGCCGCGCGTTGCTGAAATCGCCAGCTTGCCCGCTGTCACCAAGTTTGACCCAGCACCGAAAACATCGCCATATGCAGAGGAAATGGTGACAGTACCTGTACCAGCAGAGATTGAATGAATGGTTATATCGTTGGTGTTATACTGGCCGGACCCTGCAGAGATGGTTACATCAGACGCAGCCGTAACCTGGGTAATATTCAGACCGTAGGATTCCGAAATATTGACCGTCCCGGTTGCACCGCGACTATTGGTCGTCGCCGTGATTTCGGCCAGCGTCGTCGTATTATCACCACTTGCGTTAATTGAAATGGCACTAACATTACCGATCGAGCCATTTGCAATCAGCGAGACTGTACCGGCATCGTTAAGCGTGCCGCTCAGGATCGATCCACCCTGGTTATCAAGATAGAATTCATGACCGTACAAATTGATAGTACCCAGGGCAATATCCCCGGTTTCGTTGTGAATTTTGGCTGTACCATTCCGGATCGTAAGAGATTTGACGTCGGTGCGCCCGCTGAGAGTCAGGTCAATATCGCCATTTGCATCGACGGTCAGTTCACCACCCTTGATCTGAAGGGTATTTGCGACCGTGCCAACCGTTCCCGAACTGGAATAAATATTAACGGTCGCGGCATTGATGGTGGTGTTACTGTCGCTATCACCAATGATATTTCCGCTCGAATTATAAGCATCGAAAATACCAACGCCATTCAGATCGACATCTTTAATGGTCAGATCATCGTTAGTGCTTAGCTGCACGGAAAGGCCGGTATTATCTGCGATACTGTCGTAAGTAACGCCATCCTGTGCTGTCGCACTGCCTGAAACAACGGCATGTCCGCCACCAGGATTATTGGCAGAATCAATGATACTGTAAGTCCCGGTAGCATTGTTCTGGGTGGACAGCGAAAGCTTGCTCATCAGGCGATCATTGTTGATATAAATATCACCAATCGTGCTGGTCGAGAGCGTCGCAGCCGTCAAATTAATGTACGTGCCACTTTCACCCAGATTACCCGAATTCTCGTTCGTGAAAATCATTTCACCCGTGGTGATATGATTGTTACCGTCAATCCCCAGAATGGAATTGTTGCTTTCGAGGTCAACAGACCCCGTCAAAGTCGTGTTGATCGAACCAACTTTCTGGCCCCGAACCGTATCAAAGGACAATTCCAGACCGGATGTATCGGTGATCTCGGTCAGGTTGGTAGTGCCATCATCGGTTACATTAAACGTAAGCGCAGCAGCCGTAATTTCATAGAACGGCGCAGTCCCACCTGTTCCCTGGCTGGACGTGATGGAAAGGCTGGCAAGGTCAAGGCTGTTGTCAATAAAGACATTCCCGCCAGTAAACAGCGTCAGTTCTTTCGCATTGGTCTGCAAATGATGTGAGCTATCAGCAATAGAACCGGTGGCACGCAAGGTAATGCTGCGCGCAGTAAGATCCGACCGGCTGTTAAGGCTGTCAATGGTTAGGTCACTGTTGGTGGCGGTGGTTTTGATATCAAGTGTGCCAGCCTTGCCGACATTCATAACGCCAAGCTGAAGCGCCCGATCAGTTGAGAAGGTAAAATCAAGACCGGTGTCATCAACCAGATTCTGGATGATCATCGAGGACCCAACATCGGTCAGCGTGAATGCAAGATCATCAGCCTGAATGTTATAGGAATTTGTGGAACTTAGGTGGTTCGCTGTCAGATTGAAGTCATAGAGGTCTGACGCGTTTTTCAGATACATACTGCCGCGACCCTGTACAGTCAGGAGCTTGGCATCGGTCGATAGAAGGTTGTTATTGACCCCGATGTTTCCGTCATTCACAACCAGCCCAACACTATGAGCCGAGATCGATTTACCGGCCTCGGTTGCCAGATCACCCTGCGTCACTTGCAAGTCAATCGAGCCAGAAGAACTGGTTGCACTAAAACCATCAACTGTCAGACCACCATTGTCCGAGATACGTGCCGAAGATTCGACAGTACCTGAAAGTCGATCTACATCGACATAGAAGTAATCCGAGGAGGAATAACGACCAACGTTTTGTGCATTAAGTGTCAAATCACCTGCTGTGATAACACTGCTTCCTGATCTTGATTCGATAGAGCTACTTGACGTAAGCGTCAAATTACCCGAACCAACATTAACACTCTCAACAGTGATCGTTTTGTTCGCCGTAATTTCCAGATCAAGTCCAGACTGGCTAATGGAACCGAGCTTGAAACCTTCACTACCTGACCCGTAATTGATCACGTTACTAAACGTCAGACCGGTACTGGAAATAGTATAGGTTATGTTCGAGGAACTGTAACCAGTATCAACGTTGTTCCGGTCGACATCCAGCTTCAAACTGTTCAGTGTCGTGCTGTTCGAAACATTAACGTTGAAACTGGAGTCAATAGACAAGTTTTGGGTATTGGTATTTGCCGTAACAGACTCATAGGAGTTCAGAACAACAGTTCCACCAGTAATCGTGCCCGATGAACGAACAATAGATCCATGCTCGCCTGTCCCGCTTGCCTGCCCCGTTGTGGTCAGGGAAACACTACCGGTAGACGATGTACCCGCATCGACCGTTCCGAGACTTAATTGACGGTCCATTGACAATGCAAAATCAATCGCCGACGACGATGTTAATGACAATGCAACCTGCGATCCACTGTCAGTCAGGGTCAGGCCAACATTGTTATCATGCGTCAAACTATAAGTCTGCGTAGTAGATGTTTGCCCGTTCACATGGGCCAAATCAAGTGTCAACGATGACAGAGAGTGCGAAGTATTGTCGACGTAAAAACTTCCCTTGGAAGTAATCGACAAATTGCCAGTTCCGAGTTTCAGCGCGGAATCATTTGCCCCAATCTGTCCATAAGTCTTATTCGATGCATTTGTTTTCAGTTCAACATTTGATGCCGTAATTACGGTATTCGCATCAAAATTACTGATGTTACTATTCACGCCGGAGCTTGTGGTTTCCAGCGAGACCGTTCCGCTTGCAGTGATGTCTTTGGCAATGATGTTTTTAGCCGACGTCAGGCTAAAATCGATCAACGTGTAACCTGTGTTCAAAACTTCGGCGGTCAATGCCGTGTCACCATCAGTGATAGTGACCGGGGCCGAGCCAAACGAATACACTGTGTCGGAGTTATTGGCAGAGTTGGTGCTGGTAACATCAAGACGGGTAAGGTTTAAACCACTAGCTACATAAATATTCCCGCCGGAAGTGACAGTCAAATCACTGGTAAGCAGGTCAATAAAACTGTCAGCCGCGCCAATATCATTGTTGCCACCTGTTGCCAGACTGACGCTTTTGGCGATGATAGCTGTAAACAGATGGTCACCGTCATCTGTAATAGATCCATTTGACGAAAGTGCAACCGACCCGTTCTGAACGTTAATCGTACCAACCGAAATGTTGGAATTCAGACTCAACGAGAAGTTAAGATCAGAACCACCATTACTCAGTGAGCCAATTTGAAAGGTGTTAGTGTCAGCGTCGTTTGTGTACTGGAAGGACAACTGACTATTCGAAATAGTGATTGCACCCGGGTCTTCGGCGACAATCGTCAAATCAGTTATGATGGCGCTTGAAGCAATGTCGATAAAACCACCAGATTTCAACGTCAAATCTGCAGCAGTTGTCTTTTGCTCAACAAGAGAGGCAGAGGCATCCAACGTCAGCTTTGAGGCCGTCAAAACACCTTGAATACCATTATAAATAGCGCCTGAATTTGCTTTCAGGTTAAGCGTGCCAGCTCCATTTCCAACCGTTATGTTACCAACCTGCAAGTTTCCGTAAGTTTGCGTATAGCTTGCAGAACTTCCACCAGCCTGCATTGTCAGCGTTGTGTCAGAAGAAACACTGCCAGACGTCAGGATATTGCCATTGGTCGACTGAATATCGACATTGGAACCGGAAATGCTGATGGTGTCGTAATAATTGCCATCCTCGCTAACACCAATGTCACCACTGGCCTTTACTTTAACAGTGCTGCCAGAACCACCATAAATTTGACCGTTGCTTCCACCAAGAATGGAACCGTCATCAACCGTTACGTTGATGTTTTGACCAGAACCGCCATAAATCTGGCCCGTCAACAGGAGATCGCCCTGATTAAGCGTCAACGATGTTCCCTGCGTCGCCTGCAGCGACGAAACGGTAAACAGGCTATTGGTATTGCCAGACCCGATCGGGGCTTTCGCAATAATGTTAACCAGTCCGTTATCTGCATCACCGCTCAGGGTGGATGCCATCACCGAAACGGCATCATCAGCGCTACCAATACCCTTATCGGCATTCAGCGAAATGCTTTTTGCAATCAAATCGGTTTCGGCATTGCCGTCATCAAGAAGGTCGCCACCGACATTCAGAGTCAGCGAACCGGTATCGGACAGGTCAATGGAACCAACGGTCAGGTCGGCATCGGTGGTAAAGGTAAAGTTCAGTGTTGAATTATCGTAAAGATTGCTGAGCGTGTAACCGTTCGTAAGGTCGTCGGTCAGGGAAAATTCAAAGCCGTTTGCTTCAATGCCATAAGCGTTGAGGTGCTGGCTATCGGCATGGCTTATATTCAGATCAAGGCTTGCGAGATCAGCGATATCGCGAAGGAAGACATTGGATCCGGCCTTAATTTTCAGCGTGGTTGCGGATACTTCGAGGAAGTCATCACTTGCACCAATGGCCTCACCGGCATCAAGGGTCAGCGAGCCACTCGTCATCAGACGGGTATTGGCATTGTTATCGTCGCTGATGCTGCCTTGTGCCGTTAGCGTAACGGTGGCCGAATTGGTGCCGATCTGACCGATTACAAGGCTGCTGTCGGATTTGTAATTAAATGTCTCCAGGTTACCACCAATTACCCGGTTCAGGGAAACAGCAGTACCACTGTCGGTAACGTTGAAATCAAGATGATCCGACGTCAGTTGAACAACGTTGGTATCATTTTGCTGGCCCTGATCGTGATAGTTCGTAATCGACAGCGATGTCAGCGTTGAATCGATATTCTGGATATAAATATCGGCTGAGTTCCGAACGGTCAGCGAGGTGACATATGTTTTAAGTTCTTCGCCAGAGCCACCGATATTATTAGCCGCAACCAGTGACAACGACGTGCCATGCACATTGTTGTTGGCATCCTGGGCCAGAATATTACCGCTATTTGCCGCCAAATCGACAGACGCGCTGGTATCAATGGTGCCGATAGTCAGATCGCCACTGGACGCGGTCACGTTTACGGAGCTGGTATTTTCATCTGCTTCTATATTTTTAACAAGCAGAGCCTTGTTGTTTGACACAACAAGGCTACCGCTTTTGCCCAGCGTTTTGATATCAACCGTATTGACCGACGTGGTCAGCGAATTGGTGCTGCCATTACCGTTCGGCGAAACCGTTGCCGACACAATCAGATCATCAGCGGTAAGCTGGCTGGCAGTAACATAACCGTTCGTCAGGGTCAGCGTGACGTCGCCACTGCTACCCGCAGTCAGGCTGGAAATATTCAACCGGTCCGGGCTGCTGGACGTTTCGTCCGAGCGCATAGCAATATCTATGTTATTGCTACCAGAGGTTGATGCAGACGTAATTGTGGTGTCGGTATGCGTGGTCAGATCAATCTTGCCACTTGCGGATGACAAATTCTGGAGCGTGACGGTGCCCGATGTCGGGATGACGTCCAGATAAATGTCAAGAAAGGCTGAAACATTGAGCGTCTTGCTGTCAACCTGCAAATCGCGTGATGAATTGCCGATCGTGGTACCAGCCTTCAGCTCAACCGTTTGCGCGGAAATGGACGTTGCATCATCGCCTTCGTCAGCAATGGAAAAACCTGCCTCAACATAAAGCTTGCCGCTGGCGACAGTGACATCACCAACGGTAAGGTTGCGGCTGGTATATAGCAGGGAACCAAGAACACCGTGCTGTGTCACCTCGTTTCCGCCAGCAGCTTCAAACCGCGTGACTGTCAGTCCACTGTTATTGGTATCCGTATTGCTGATATAGAGACCGCCACTTTCAGTCGTAGCATTCAGTGACGAAATGTCTGTGCGCAGGCTCCGGTTTGCATCATTTCCCGTAACACCATCACGGGTCGAGATCGTCAGGTTATCTGCAACAATGTGATTGCCACTTGCCGCCGCGCCATAAATGGCACCGGCATTGACAGTCAGTGTCACATCACCGGTGCCAACATTGATCTGGCCGATATTCAGGCCCTTTTCACCGGTAAAGGTAACATCGGTATCTGTGGAAACCAGCGACGTCAAAACATAGGCATCAGCCGTATCTGTCATCTCAAATGTCAGACCGGCTGCTGTCAAAGCATAAGTTTGGGTATTGGTCGACAGAAGGTGATCCATCGACAGATTAAGCGACGTCAGCGCACTATCGCTGTTGTCGATGGCAAAGCTGCCGCCTGCTTCGATGGTCAGGCCGGTAACGCTGGTAACAATTGCGTTGCCCACAGCACCGATATTACCTGTCCCTGTTGAAACGGTAAGATCTTTGGTGGTTACCGTGGGAGCAGCCTGCAAACCGGCTTTGTTATAAATAGAACCCGCAACAGAATTAAGGAAAACGGCACCGGTGCCTGCGCCGGTACTGATATTACCCGCCAGTTCAATATCACGTGCTGCCTGAATCAGAACCGTTCCGCCATTTGCCGACAGATTGGCAATATTGGTAATGCTTGCACCAGGCGATGTCGCCTGCAGCACGATATCGCCGCCATTCGTCGCAATGGTATCGGTCGCATCGGTAAAGGTAATGCCACCCAACCCGGTTGATTTCAGCGTAAAGCTATGCCCCGAGGCGGTTTGAAGGCTAAGGCTGGTATCAACCGTAATCAGCCCGGTTGCTTCGAGGATGATATTTGATGTCCCGGCTATACCTTCAAGCACATCGGCTGAAATGGTATTGGCGCCGCTATTGGCATCGGACCCGGCAACGGAACCGTCACCGGCATTCCCATCAAGGCTGCCGCCACTACCAGCAACAATCGTCAGGCTGTCAGGGTCGAGCAGGAAAGTGCCGGTATCACCATTAAGTGCGGTCAGGTCGACCGATCCGGTCAGTTTAACGCCCTTGTGGCTTGAAACTTCGGCAAAGCCGCCATTGCCGCCTTCGGAACCACCCTTGGCGGAAATGCTGCCGCCAAAGTCGGTCAGGTTTTCGGAAAGAACCGTAACATTGCCGCCATTGCCATTATCAATGGCATCGGCCTTCAGACTGGCAGTTTTTGCGATGCTGACTTCGTTGGACCATGCGCCGGTGCCACGGCCATTTGCACCGTCACCTTCGCTGCCAATGGCGACCAGGCCACCACCGGCTTTGCCCGATGCATCAATTTCCGCACCAGCACTTACGGCGATCTTATCGCCAGTTGCTACAATGCTGCCACCGGTTTCACCGGCATCATTGCCTGTTGCCTTGATGCTGCCACCGGCAACAACCGTGCCGTTATCACCACCAGAAAGGATGATACGGCCGTTGGATGAAGACACACTATTGGCCTGAATCACACCCTGGGTGTTGATAACGTTATCAATAACGTCCTTCACTGCGCGGGCGGAAATCGCCACCACGCCACCATCGGCAATGATCGAACCACTATTGCTGACCAGCGAAGCAACCTGGGTGCCATCCTGCCCGACCGGAGCGGTATCAACATCGGCGCCAACACCAAAGCTGAGCAGCCCGTCACCATGGAAATCAAGTGCGAAAGTCTTGGCACCGCCCAGTGAAACTTTGCCCAGGCGCGCGTTGATCACGCCGGAGTTCTGGACATTCGGCGCAACAAGTGCAGCAAGGCCGGCATCACGAATGCTGATATTGCCCGCATTGATGATGGAAGCTGACGGATCGGCCGATGCGATATCAAAATTGTAGTTGCCGTTCATGAAGTCGGCATCACGGATATTGGCGGTCGTGGCGACAAGGCCACCCACGTCAACGCGCGAACCCGGACCAAACACCACCCCGTTGGGGTTGACCAGCATAACGGTACCGTTAGCCGTAATCGTTCCGAAAATGGCGGACGGGTCATTGCCAACCACACGGTTCAGGATCACGCTGCTAGAGCTGGGCTGCTGGAAATTAACCGTATTTCCGCTACCAACGTTAAAGCTTTGCCAGTTCACAATTGCCGAGTTCGAGCCCTGTACGACATTCATCGTATCGGGCGAGGACTGACCAATCGTGACATTGCCACCAACAACAGTACCCCCCTGCGGCAGGGCCGACTGGGCCTGTGCCGGATGGGCGGTTGCATAGAAAAATGAACCCAGTGCCGTTGCACCAGCCAGAATATTAAACGGCGTCAGGCCTTTTGCCTGGCGTTTACGCGCGGGGGCCAACGCCTCGCCTGCCTGCGGGTGCGACAATGCAGCACGCTTCGCAGCGGTTTTCGAGGGGCGACGTGACGGATTGGTAAAGCTGTTTTTGCTCATAATTTTGACCCGCACTTAGAATTTGGCTGAAAGGGTGAAAAAGGCCTGGGGCTTTGTCGATGAATCCGACGTGGGTTTCCGGAACCCTTTTGCCACTTCTGCCGATGCATAGAGATTTTCAAGAATGTTCACGCGCATACCGCCCCCAAACGAGGAAGCACTGGTCCGTTCATGTGAAACATTGTCGTCGATGTCCCAAACCTGCCCGGTATCCACAAAGCTGTAGAACTGGACTCCATTGGGGAAAACTTCAGGAATATCGGGGGAATAACGGACTTCAAGCGAGGTCGCCCAGCCATTATCGCCCGAGAATTCGTTGGTATCAAAACCACGGCCATAGTTGCCGCCGCCAATTGCCATTTCTTCACTGGCAAGAAGCGGGTTAACGGCATACTGCCCGGTTGCCGTTGCCAGCAGGCTGACGGTTTGGGTAACCTGCTGAACACGTGTCAAATCGATGGTGCCCTTGGTAAAGGAGCCACTGGCATCGGCGCGCGAAGCAAGCGGATCATCCTTTTCCGTCGCATTCATGATATCAAGGCCACGGTGGATCGTTGCACGAACCGCGGTAATCCCCTGGAAACTGTCGGTCAGATCATAGCTGATACCGGCACGCGCGATGTGCAAACGGTCGCGGTTAAAGGCACTATCGAGCACGTCGGTATCGATCGAGCGATATTCATATTCACCCGAAACGCGCAGGTTCTGCAGGCGCGAGCGAATAACCGGATAGGTCGCAATTGCACGTTCGGCAATGACGACACTGTTCACATCAAGTGCATCAAGTTCCTTGCCCGGGCGCGAACGGCCATAGCTGGAGCTAAAGCCCAGCATAAGGCCATCTTCCGAATACATGCCCTGATAGTTGGCACTGAGCGAATAGGAACGCTCGATCGGTGATGAAAGCTGGGTCTGAATGCCAAGTTGATCAGCATGGGAACCAAATGAATTAAACTGGACCAGGCCCAGACCTTCGGCATTGCCGGAATAGGGGGAATTCCGGTTATCTATCGAAACGGTGCCAGAAACGGCATCGCGGTCTGCCTCAACCAGCATTTCCGAACCACCCGGTGCATTCTCAGATGGTTTCAGGGTTGCCCGCACCGTCATGCCGGCCAGGTCATTGGCCAGCAACAGGCGACGTTCCATTTCATCAACGGTCACCGGCGTTTTACCAATCAGCGGGCTCAGCAGCCGTTTGATCGCTTCACTAACCGGGCCGACATCTTCCTGAACGACGATGTCCGAAATAAAACCTTCAACCACGCGGATTTTGAAGTCGCCATTGGTGATTTCCTGGGGGGGAACAACCACGCGCGAAATAACGTAACCGGCATTGCGATATTTCAATTCGATATTGGCCGCGACCTGGAAGGCATCGGCAACCGTAACGGTCTTGCCCAGCATTTCCTGGTAAAGCGGCATCAGCTCATCGGCGGAAAATGCCGTCGCGCCCTCGATGTCAAACGAGTTCAGAACGAAGCTTGCTTCGGCGGCACCCGCCGGCACTTCAACTGCAGCAGCACCCGGCACCGTAATGCTGCCGGCTTTGCTTGATGGCATGGCAAGATCTGGTTGGGATAAATCGCGGCCAGCTTCTGCACCAGATGGCAGTTGCGAGGGTACCGTTTGTGCCCAAACTTCCGGTGCAAAACCAAGCGCAAATAACGCACAAGTTGCAACCGCCGCACTGTAACGGCGCACCATACCACTATTCTTTCTCACGCGATTCCCCCAAGAATCTATGTCGCAACGCGGATTTCCCGCATGTTCGGCCAATTCGGCCACCCCAAAAACACTGGTAGAAGACTGGCTCTACGATTGCAGCAAAATGGCTAACCCAAAGCAGCACCCAGACATACTATCAGATAGGTAGTCTATATTTATAATCTGCCTCGGAATCAGTGTGCAATTTCTTTTTTCGTGCGAGGGCGCTTGCAAACTCGCCCGAAATTTGTATCCGGGCTTAATTCCGGCATGCATCGGGATTTTTTGAATTATTTTTGAATTAATCGCGTTAATGGATAGCTGCTGTGCACTACAGCTTAACGTATTGCCAAACCATACTTTCAGGTAGTTTTCCCGATTCCGGGTATATACTCAATAATAATGAAACGCAGGATTTACAAATTTGTGAAGGCTTAAATGCCATTCACAGAACGCTCGTTCTACCACTTAAAATTTATTTGTCCTGGCACAGAAATTTTTAGCCGCCAGGCACCTCAAAATACCGAGGAAACAACCTCTAAGAAAAAACCTGTTTACGAATCGATATATCATAACTCTGTGAACAAAGCGCGCGTCCAGAGCCGCAAAAGCAACTTCGAAGTGCAGAAAAACAGATCAAATTTCAGGCCCTGCCTATCGCCAATCTGCTTCCTTAAACGTCCCTATCCCTTTGGCAAATTTAGGGCATCGATGCGGACTGTTTTACGTGACAGAAAGTGAAAAGGCGAAGGACACCGCCAAACAAGAACAGGCACTGCTTGCTAGCCCCCTGCCCTTACAACCACGTTCCACTGAATGCATGGTGTAACAAGCAACGATCCGATGATGCCCCGAATTCGATCTGCCAGCTCAGAATGCTCTTCAGCCTATATGCTGAAGCTAACAGCAATTTTTCAACCAAACATAGAGATGTTGCGACAAACTATCCGTTCCAGCGCCCACAATAAGGCCTCGATAACAGATATTGGCGACATTCGCTTCTCAGCCGCATGTATCAAGAAACAATCGGCCCAACGTCAACGAACACCCGGAAACAGGCAGCGGATTTATGACGTGCGCTTTACCTGATACGGTTCAGCTCTCAAGTCATCGATGGCCAATTCCAACATTTGGAAAAAGAAAGCCCCTTCCCCACTCTCCCCGGGCTAGCCAGGGTACCAAGCTTCGGGACACTCAACCGTCCTTGGAGAGCTCCACACCGAAAGACGTTGGCCCGTTGCGACCGTTGCGACCGTTGCGACCGTTGCGACCGTTGCGACCGTTGCGACCGTTGCGACCGTTGCGACCGTTGCGACCGTTGCGACCGTTGCGACCGAATGGCGGTGCCTGATGCCAAGAATACATGCAAGAAAAAAGGAAACCGGCAGCGGAAAACAAAGAGCTGATCAAAATGAACGCAAACCGCCCGGCGCAGCAAACCGGGCTCAATGGTGTTTTCCCCGCCGAAACAGTGGGCGGTTTATGTATTTGGATGAAGATCACACCCGATGGCCTATGACCATAAATCACCAGGAAACGCCGTTGAAACGTCTTCGTTCTGAACAGCTCTCATTTATCCTTCATGCTCCCCGAGATGGTGCCATCAACATGCGAAATCGTATTCCTGGCACCGTTTGGTCCGGGACGGCTCTTGAAGCAGAAATGCTGGGGAACAACTTACAATTATGCATGTAGGCCGGTGTGCCTCGTTCCCGTGAGATCAATTCAATACCGCCCTAGGGATCACTGGAGAGGAAAAATTAAGATATTTCGCGTGAAATGGCCTTTGTAAGCGCGCCGCAACGGCAATGACCAACGATGTCGGTCGGCTATTGCCAGGTATGAAAGCCGTGCTTTGGGTCCCCGGAATCCAGGATGAAATCCAAACTTTACGGCTATCCGCGAAAGGTACTCATAACATCAAATTAATGTATGTATTATTTTGATAATGAAGATATAGTCATCTGAATATACACATATAAAGCCGCAAGAAAGATCACCAATGTCCACGGGCTCTTTTCAGCAAAATCTGGAGGAACTTCGGCGGAAACTGGCCGAGGACAGAGCCAAAATTTCGGCTGAAACCGGCGAAATTTATAAGGAAATTGCAGCCAGTGAGGCCAAATCTTCGGTAAATCGTCCGATATCTGATCAGTCGGCCTATATCGCACGAGCGCTAAAAGCAGAGCGAAAATTGGGGCAATTGGCAGAGCGTTTTCGTGATCCTGTCGCATTTCAGCGCTGCCAGCTTGCGGCGGCCCTTCTAGAAGCATGCGAAACGGTAACGGCTGAGGGACGCGGCGCGACACCGCGCCGGTTACTGCAATTTCTGGCTTATGAAGGGGATGCATCATCGCATTATGAAAATCTGATCGGCGCTATGGATGTGTTTATGCTCCATGGCCACCCGATAGCCCCGAAAGGCAACCAGTTAAGCGAAGAATTGGTTGAAACCCTCGCAGTTCGCGCAAGCCTTCGGTCGCGAAACTGGCTTGATCCGCAGGATATGACGAGATGGGAAGATATTATTGCCAACCGTCACGTCCCCTGCCCTGTCGATGGCGAAACAATATCCAGATTTATCAATAAGATACGTGAAATTCCGTCAGATTCAGGGCTGATTGGTGCTGCGGATGCCATATATATAGTGTCAAAGCTGCTGCGAGAATTGAATCTCGAAGGTCGCGACATTGGTGATCCAGGGTTACACTCCACATTTCAGCTTGAAACGGATAACCCGCAAGCGATCTATTGGAACCGGATTGCCCGTGCCCTCCCCCGTTATCTGGTGATGCATTTTTGTGATGGTATTAAGATACCGGTGATGTGCGGTCCCGCCCTTACAGACTGCCAGGTCAAACTTCGGCCTTTGATTGATCGCGGGGCGACAGCCGAAGATGCGCGCGCCCACACTATTAATGTACTGGCAGCCAGCCTTGAAGCACTGGAACAAACAGAAAGGCTGCTCGCCCTTCACTGGCAAAAAGCCGAAAAGCTATCTTCTGAGGGACGCGGGACGAGCATTGGGAAGATTTGCGAATGGCTGTTTGAAAAAGGCACAATCTGCAGTGCAGATATTGTAGATCTGTGTGATTTAACACCTCAGGCAGCGCATTATCAAATCAAGCGCCTGTTGAATGCCGGCATCCTCACCCGTGGGGCACGCGGCAAAGTGGGCGGTCATTATTTTTTGGATGTTCTCCTCCAGCTCTAGGCCCCTGCCCTGCTGGTTGGTCGAGGTTAGCGCAAACGACAGTGCAGACCTTCCGACGTCTGATCCAACCACGCCAAAATTCCTAACAAAACATTAATTTCAATTCCCACTATTTATCAGTGAGTGCTAAGCTGCTGGTCGCTGCTCTGCACGGATTGCTTTTGGGGCAACCTTCAACAACGGCCAGCCAGAGATTATCCTGCGACACGATCAAGATAATCATTTTAATACAGACACTTAGTCTTCATGAAACGACCATCGAATAATCGAAACTCGTGAATGCGAGAACTGATAATCGATATGTGTGCTAACGATATGCGACAGTGTGATTTTCGTATGTCGATCATCGAGAAATAAATAATCGTGCAATGGATAATCGACATTGGAACAATCGCTATAGCGAAAACCGTTCATTCGTGTATCGAGTGAACGTATTGCGTTAATTGAATTATCGAAATCCGCAAGACCGTACAAACGAGAACCAATCCATCATTTTTCGTTTTTCGATGATCGAAAAATCTAGCTCCGAGTATCGAAATTCGCATTTCGTATTTGCGTGAAACGTTCCCGCGTGATACGTTTCTCGAATGAACGATATATGATTTTCGGTGTACGTATGTCGCGAAGACGAAAAACGTGTCAGCGGCTATCGATAATCGCAAAAACGTCAAAGCGAGTTACGAAATCCGAAAATCAGAATCCGGCCCCCGCTTGGACGTTTATCGGCTTTCGAATCTCGTTCATCTGGAAACCAATTTTCGGAAAAGCGCTCTTCGCATTTCGATCTGCCGAACAAGGAGAAATCGCAAACCGATAACCGTAAAAGCAAAATCCGATACTGCAGTTATCGAGATCCGTATCCCGTAAATCGAACATCGAGCCACGGAAAACGGCTTTCGGAAAAGCGTAGATCGACAAACAACGTCACGAAGACCGATCATCTCCTGAACGATTATCGAAAAAACAGGACCCGAAAGACCGAAACCAGATTTTCCGATCCTCATTTCCCGATCTTCGCGTATCGATTTCACAACGTCCGCAAATCGATACGCGAACACCGGATTTCCGGCGCAACGCAGCATGAATTACCAAAGGTCAAGGAACCGAAATGGCACGCTATAATTATGATTTGCCCTCAGACCTGATCGAAAAAGTCCGGGCCAAGGGGCCGATGGTCGTCGCGACCCTTAATGAAAAGGGCGGTGTTGGCAAAACCACGCTGACCTTTCAGGTCTGCGTCCATTTGGCAGAAGCTGGCTTGAAGGTTCTTGCTGTTGACCTGGACCCGCAAGGCAACCTAACCAAAACGACCCTTCGTTATGGTGAATTGCAGCATGACCGTGTTTTCGACGATGTCGACATTGATCGCGCCAATTCCATGACCATTTTCTCAAACGACAACGAACGGGTTAAGCCGTTGGCCATAAGTGACAATTTGGCCCTTAATACCGGCAATACCAACCTGGTCGCCCTGATGGGCATTCAGCATGATCTGCTGCTTGAACTTGACGAATATCTGGCCCGACAGACGGATTTTGACATCATGATCATTGATTGCCCGCCCACACCGGGGAACCATGTGACGGCTGCGGCAATGGCCGCCGATTTCGTCCTCTCGCCAGCAAATGCGGACGAATATTCGTCTGATGCGATCAAAAACGTCGTCAAAACCATTACCCGCTTCAAACGCAAATATAATCCGGGCCTTAACCTGCTTGGCGTCATCCTTAACGATGTCGATAACAGCTCGAAAATCAAAAAGGATTATGTCGAACTGATGCGCGGCGAGGGGACAGAACCCGACGAATTTTACTACAGCATCCGCGACAAGGTTTTTGAAACGCGCCTTGGCAAACGCGTCGCCTTCCAGGAATCCCAAACGGTTGGCATGCCGATAACCCGTTATCAGCGCGGCACTGCAGCCGATGAAATGTATAGTTTTCTGCTGGAGCTTGTGACCCGGCTGAGCAAGGAGGAAGCGTAATGGCGACCAAACCAAACTTCGCCCGTCTGGCCCGTCGCGAACGCGTTAAAAAGGTTCCGCCGCGCCCGGAGGATCTTGCCGAGATCTGGAACCCGGAAGAAACCGAAGCCGATATCGCAAGCCAGTTAAGCGAACAGCTTCCTGAAGCAGAAACAGAACCGCAAGCCGAAGAAAAACAGCCAGAAGCCGCCCCTGTTGCGCCGCAACCGCAAGTAAATACACCACAGGAAACGGTAGCACCGGCGGCTGCCGTTCAGGCATCAACCGGCGTGCATTCCGGCAAAGAATATATCGGCCTTTTACGCATCGAAACCAAAGTGGACGAGGCTGTGGATCACGTCATCCGCATGCTGGTTCGCAAGCGTAAGGCCCATTTACAGAAAAACGATCCGCTGCCGGAAGGCGAGGAATACACCCGTGCAGATTTCATGCGCGAAGCCCTGATCCGCTTCTGCCGTGACCTTGACGGAAATTTCGATGATCGAATCGAGCTTCAACGCAAGGTTATGGAAGAAGATTAAAAGTTCGTAACTTCGCGGACACCTTAAAAAGGCGCGCACCAAGCGCCCATAACAGCGGCCCTTCCAACGGGGGCCGCTGTTTTTCGGTACAGGTTAATCGGTTCCAAGTTCGCCGATACAGAATGAACTCGCAGCAAGCATAAGTCTCTCACGCAACAGCCACAGGGCAGGGCAGGGCAGGGCAGGGTAGCCGAAAATCACATCGTTTGCCGGCCTGCAAAGTTTTGTTTGAAGCTATTCCCCACCAGAAACTTCAATAACATGCACTGGACCGCCGAAATCCGCCAATTTTCGACGGTTTTACTGCTTGGGCAAAATCCCGACAGCATTTCTTTCGTCATTTCGCGGACGAAATTGTTTGCACACCCCATCTCTCAGAGCGCCCCCCACCGCGAATTCGGCCACCTACAGGCATAAACTGCCTCAAAATGCGCCGGTAAACCGTCCGCGATGTAACGATTCGCCGTACAAACGATTCGTTATTTCGCGGACAAATGCCCGTTAACCTTTTGGAAACACAACTTAAAGCATCGCTTCAAGAATAAAAAAGACATGATTCCAACACTTTAAAAACATGGCTTTCCAGACATGTCAAATATGGTGCCAAAAAACATCGTCACATCGCGGACAAAGGGGTTAATTTTCGTCACTGGAGGCCAAAACCAAACGCCCTAAAAAAAACGGCCCCAAACCGATGGCTGAAAAGCGACCGTGAAATGCCGAATATTCAATTACCTAAGCACGGTTGTTTTCGGCATAACGCGGACATTTTTTCTCGGCACATCGCGGACACAAAAGAATCAAAACATTGATATATCGGGCAGATTTGACCAAACTCGGCACATCGCGGACATCAGGGGTAAAGGGACAAAAGCGTGGCGAGTTCACAACAGGTAGATCTATTCCTGGATCAACTGGTCGATGGTGCCCCTTTCAAGGACGACCGGATGCTGATGGAGCATCCGTGGTTCTCGCTGACCAAGCAACCGCGCCGGACCCCTTTTCATTACAGCCGGGGCGGCGTTGACATCCGCATAGAGCCGGGCGCCAAAGGCATGGCGAACATCTATGACAAGGATTTGTTGATGTATCTGGGCTCGATCATCAACGAAAAGCTGGAGCGCGGCGAAAAAGTCAGCGACCGCAAAATTACCTTCGCCGCCCACGATTTCCTGCGTTCAACCAAGCGTCAAACGTCAAAACGGGGCTATTCGCTGTTTCTTGACATGCTTGAACGCCTGGATGGTACCCGTGTGCGTACCAACGTTGAGTCCGGGAATGACAAAATCCGGTCCGGTTTCGGCTGGATTGAAAGCTACCGCATTATCGAGCGCAAAACCAAAAACGGCCGTTCGATCATGGCAGGGGTCGAGGTGACGCTGAATGAATGGATGTTCAAAGCCATTGTCATTGACCGCCGTGTTCTGACCATCAGCCCGCGTTATTTTGACCTGTCAAAGGGCCTGGAACGCCGGATTTACGAGCTTGCACGCAAACATTGCGGACAGCAGCGCAGCTGGCTGATCAGCATCCCCTCGCTTAAGGAAAAATGCGGTTCAGACCGCGAAGAACGCAAGTTTCGCGCCGATCTTGGCAAGATCATCGAGGATGCAAATATCCCCGATTATACGCTGCGCATGGGCAAATCAGCCGATTTTGACAGCGCCTTCAAAAGCCGGAACCCCAAGGAATGGATGCTTGAGGTTCGTCCCATCCGTCCGCAAAGTGACGAAGTAATCGAGGCTGCGGCCAATCCGACCGAAGAAAGCCCGGAAAAGCTGTTTGAACGGGGGGATGCTCAATTCCGGCCCAAGCCGCTTTCCATCCACGTCATCAATAATGCCCGTGAACGCTTTCCTGACTGGGATATAGACCATCTGGAGCGGGAATGGGCAGGTTCAAGCCAGCGCAACCAGCTGGTTATCAAGGACCCGGAAAAGGCCTTTATGGCGTTTTGTGAGCGTTATATCGCCAACCGCAGCGTCGAGATGTAAGGCCGTCTGTGGATAAGTTTTTATCCACATCGGCATATCGCGGACCAAAGATCGGCACATCACGGACGACTATTCGATACTTTGCGGTCGTGCTTTTGCGGACGAAAGATTTGATACTTCGCGGACAATAGATCGTTACAACGCGGACGTTTGATCCACCCGGACTCCTGAAAAGCCAAAGGAGTCCCATTTCCGCGTAACTTATATAACTCTACTCTAACAATCTTTATTAACTCATATAACAAATCTAAGGCATTTGGACGTTATATAAGGATTAATATTTTGTTAATAAATAAAACCACACAGCCCGTTCCCTGTCCACAATAAAAGCAGAACGTGTCACCACACGAATACTTGCAGGCTATAATCCGCTAAAAACGCTTGTTAAAACGTCATATTTGGGACAAATTCCCACTTATGAAACAAACGCAGCAAAAATCCCTTGATCAGCAGATCGCAAACCAGCTTCGGTCCCTACGCCAGCAGCGTAACTGGACGCTCGATGATGTTGCCAGCCAAACCGGTATCAGCAAATCAACACTATCTCGCCTGGAAAAGGCCGATGTCAGCCCAACCACCGGAATGCTTGCCAAATTATGTGCGGCACACGACATAACGCTGTCACGCTTGATGATGCTGGCCGAAGAAAATTATGAACCATTTTACAGCGTCAGCGACCAGCCGGTTTGGACCGATCCTGAAACGGCATATGTCAGACGGTCCGTATCCCCGCCAGCAGCGCAGCTAACAGGCGAAGTGCTGGAATGCATAATTCCGCCCAACACCACCATAACCTATGCCCAGCCCCCTAAAATCGGCCTGGAGCACCACCTGGTCATGATTGATGGGGAATTGACCCTTTCCATTGATGACGTGCGCTACGCCCTAAAACAGGGCGATTGCCTGCGCTATCAGTTAACCGGGCAAAGCAGCTTTCAAACCAGCCCCGGAAACGGTGCACGATATCATCTTTTTATTTTGTAAGAACCGATATGCAGGTGTCCACGATATCCGCCAAATTCACCCTTGAAAACTGCACCGCTCAGCAATTTGACCAGCATATTGATGGTCTGGCGGGTTTGCTTCATGCCTGCGTGAAGGCGGGGGCCAGTATCAGCTTCATTCAGCCTTTTGACATCGCCGCTGCAAAGGCATTCTGGCAATCAAAAGTACGCCCGGGGCTGGTTGCAGGAACGCGATCAGTGTTAATTGCCAGGGTGGGCGACATTGTAGCCGGTTCGGTCCAGCTTGACTGTGATACGCCGCCCAATCAGCCCCACCGGGCAGAGGTGGCGAAATTGCTGGTTCATCCCGATTTTCGCCGTCAGGGGCTTGCAAAAAAGCTGATGATGGCGCTGGAAGAACTTGCGCGGGTAAAAAACCGCAGCCTGATCACACTTGATACCCGGACAGGCGACAACGCAGAGCCACTTTATACTGCATTGGGCTATAAAACCGTTGGCACCATTCCCGGATTTGCCAAAGACCCGTTTACCGATACGTTCGATGCCACCACAATCATGTATAAGCAGCTTTAAGGGCCGTTTGCCGGGCAGGAGAATGGTGGTTGAAAGGCCAGCAGACGTTAACCGTGTTCAACCATCAAAACATGGTCAGCGGTTAAGACGATGTCACCATCCTGATTAAGAACGTCAAAGCGTTCGATCACCTGGCCAAAATCGGGGTTATCGGTTTTGGCTTGCAGGTCCGTTACCGTGATGGATGTTTTCAGGGTGTCGCCAATAAAAACCGGCCGCACAAAACGGACCCGGTCGTATCCTGATGAAAAGGCAACCGGGTTGTTTGTCGTTTGTGACGCCAGCCCGATCCCGAATGAAAAAACCAGCGTGCCGTGGGCAATACGCTGTTTGAACGGGGTGGATTTAGCGTATTCGGCATCCATATGATGCGGTGAAAAGTCGCCCGTATGGCCGGCATGGGTAACAATATCGCCTTCGGTTACCGTGCGTGCCGCACTCTGACGGATATCACCTTTGCGGTAATCGTTGAAATACTGCTTTTTTTCCACGCCGGTCCCCTTGCCACGGGGTAAACCAACCCCTGTCTGACGGTTATCATATTCACATGATGTGGGTTTTACCAAGGCTTGCAGGGCCATGCAAACAAAGCCGTGCCTATCTGTCAGGGCAGGGGCATCTGACAGTGACATAGGAAATGGAACGGATAAAAGTCACCAATAACCGCGATCGTGGCTGAAAGCAGGGCTAGGAGTTGCAAAATACCGGGGATATCAAATGGCTTTTCAGGCGACGGAAGGATGTTTTGAAAACAGTTTTCCCGCGCCACCTGCCATTTGCACCGCACGGCTGCCAGCATCAATACCGGCCTTCAGGCAATCGTCCGGGCTTGCATGGTTTAACCAGGCTGCCAGGAACCCGGCATTAAAGGCATCACCTGCCCCGGTTGTATCAATAACCGGTACCTTTGGTGCTGACTGATGAAAAATTTCGCCCTGATACGCCATATAGGCCCCATCTGCCCCGACCTTAAGAGCAATGACGGGAAAATGCTGTGCCAGGGTGGTAATGGCGTCCCGCGGGTTTGTATGGCCGGTAATGGCGCTGGCTTCTTCCATATTGGGCATGAAAACATCAATGCCTGCCCCATGCGCCAAAATGCCGGTTCCATGAATCAGGGTTTCATCCCAGCTTGGGTCAAGCGAAATGGTTAATCCTGCCTGTTGGGCATCCGCTATAAGGCCGGGAATTTCATGAAGGGTTGCATATTCGGCAATATGTAAATGCCCGGCATTCGGCCATTTCAGAGCCAAAGGCAGCGTTTTGGGTTTGGCAGAACCAGCCCGGCGTGACAAAAACGCCCGGTCGTTTTCCTGAATGGTCACAACCGTTACCTGCGGGCCGGCATCAGCAGATTTTTCCAGAAACTGCAGGTCAATATTGCTTTGTTTCAGAAGGCCCAAAAGGCTGTTTGATAGCGCATCGGTGCCAATCCGGCTCAGAAGGGCACTGTGCTGGCCCAGGTAATGCAAATGGGCCGCCGTAATAAAGGCACCACCCCCGGCCTCGATTGCCAGGCCATCAGCAAAGACTTCGCGACCCAGAACCGGCATATGATCCAGCCCGGAAAACAACAGGTCGCAATAGGTCCGGCCGATGCATAAAATGCCATTTTGGGTTGTTTTTTTATTCATGCGCGGATCAAAGCCTTCTGGCTGTCGCTGTCAAAGAAATACAGGCTTTCGACATTGGCTGTTGCCGAAACGGTTTGTCCGGCGGCCAGTTGGTGTTGCGCCGGGGCCGATGCGATCACGACGCCATCGGCGGTATCAATATGCACCAGTGTTTCGGACCCTAACGGTTCCAATACCAAGATTTCACCGGTAATCGTCAGCCCGGTTTTGCCGGTCGGGGTGCCCACGGTAAGGGCATGGGAACGCACACCAACCGAAATGTCACGCTCGCCAGCAAGGTCAGGGGCCGGGGCGGAAATAACGGCATTGGCGTTTTTCGCAATCAATGCGTTGTTGCTGGAACGTGCTGAAACCATGTTCATTGACGGGTTGCCAATGAAACGCGCGGTAAACATGTCAGCCGGGTTTTCATAAAGGTCGGTGGGGGACCCGCTTTGAAGAATATGACCATCGCGCATCACAACAATGCGGTCTGCCATGGTCATGGCTTCGACCTGGTCGTGGGTGACATAAACAATCGTGCTTTTCAGGCGTTGATGCAGGCGTTTGATTTCAATGCGCATCTGGGAACGTAACTGTGCATCAAGGTTTGATAATGGTTCATCAAACAAAAAGGCAACCGGGTTACGCACCATTGCCCGGCCAATGGCCACACGCTGGCGCTGCCCGCCTGACAGGGCCGATGGTTTACGATCCAGAAGTTCCACCAGCCCCAAAAGGGCGGCTGTTTCTTCGATACGCTGTTCTTTTTCCGCCTTTGAAAGTTTGGCGGTATAAAGCCCGAAACCGATATTCTGGCGCACCGACATATGCGGATAGATCGCATAATTCTGGAACACCATGGCAATGTTGCGTTCTTTGGGTTCGTGTTCGTTTACGATTTCGCCGCCAATGCGCAAATTGCCGCCGGTAATGGTTTCAAGGCCGGCAATCATGCGCAATGTCGTTGATTTGCCACAGCCGGATGGGCCGACAAGCACAACAAACTCGCCATCCTTGACCGTCAAATCGATCCCGTGAATGGTTTCGATCGAACCGTATTTCTTGGTTATTTTTTCCAGTTGGATTTCGGTCATGCGCTGGCTCCCAGCAAAGCATTGAATTTTGTCTGAAGCAGGATGTCGGCCTGTGCCGCGTCATTATTGGCTTTTGCCAATGCAGCGCGCAGGGCTGCCAGATCATCCTGGTAAGATGTAATGGCATCGGCAATTGCCGTTTCGCCCGGCCCCCCAAACCGGTCACGAACGGCAACGAAATGGGCGGCTGAAACAACCGTGGCAAAGCGTTTGGCATCCATGGCGGTTTCGCGCCCGGTGCTGTCGGCAAAGACCTTGCAGAAGGGGGCGTAGCCGTCGGTTACAAGGTCGCCATTTTGCGCAACGATGGTTTTGGCGACATGGGCGGCAATTTCGTGGGCCTCGCGGAAGGAAAGTCCTTCATTGCGCACCAGATCATCGGCCAGTTCGGTAATGGTGATACAGGATTTGCGAATATTTTCCGCCACCCTGTCTTCATTGATGCGAATGGCCGACACAAAGCTGGTCATAAGGGCGATCACGCGGCTGGCCGTTGCAAAAGCCTGATAGCCAAATGCCTGGGTTTCGCCTTCGCTGTCATTCATGTCGGTAAATGGCGTGTTATGCATGATTTCGATCATTGCACGTGCCCGGCCAAATGTCTGGCTGGCAAGAAGGCGCATATGTTCGATTGGCACGGGGTTGCGCTTTTGCGGCATGATCGATGAAATCTGAACCAGAGCATTGGGTACATAAAGCTGCCCGACCTCGAAGCTTGACCAGAATTGAAAGTCCTGGATCGGCCGACCCAGATGCAAAAACAGCAATTCCAGCGCCCCATAGGTGCCGCTGACATAATCTATCGCGGCAATGCAGCCGTACGAATTGCGCAGTGGCGCATCAAAACCCAGAAGTTCGGCCATGCGGTGCCGGTCAATATCAAATCCCGACGTGGTAATGGCCGCAGCCCCCATGGGCGAAAGGTTAACTGTTGCCAGGGCATCAAACAGGCGTTTGGCATCGCGCAGCAGAACTTCGATCATTGCCGAAAGATAATGGGCAAAGCTTGTGGGCTGTGCTGGCTGGCCGTGGGTATAGGCAACAATCAGCGTTTCTTTTTGCGCATCGGCCTTGATGATTGCGCTGTCGATCAAATCAAGCACCTGGCCCAAAAGGCTGGTGATGCGCCGGCGCAACTGCAGTTTGAACAGGGTATGGTCAATGTCATTGCGCGAGCGCGCAGTATGTAACCGCCCGCCCAGATCCGCACCGAGGCGTGCCTTTAATTCCTTTTCGATCAGGAAAAAGAAATCTTCGACCTCGCCGGTATAGGTTAGTGTTGCCGGGTCAATTTCGGTTTCAATCGCCTGCAGGGCAGCGGCAATTTGCGATGCCTGCGATTGGCTGAGAATGCCCTGTTCGCACAGCATGATCAGATGGGCGCGATCAATACGTTGAAAGTCGCTGGCGAAATGATCACGCGCACCGTCAAATAACGGACCAAGGACGGTATCCTTGTAAACCGGGTCGGGGAAAACCGAACTGTCGTGAGGGGGATTATGTGCCACGATATTATCCTTTCAACCCGGCCAGCATGATGCCACGCACGATAAAGCGCTGCAGAACCAGAAAAACAATCAGGGTGGGAATGGTGGCAAGGGCCGCACCGGTCATGATTTTTTCCCACTGGATGGATTGTTCGATGGCAAAACTCGTCAGACCGACGGGCAGGGTGTAAAATTCCTGGCTGGTGGTTACAATCAGCGGCCAGAAAAACGCCGTCCAGTTACCCAGAAATGTGAAAATCGCAAGGGCGGATAAGGCAGGGGTAACCAGCGGCAGCGCGATTTTCCACCAGATCTGAAATTCGTTAAGGCCATCAATGCGGGCAGCTTCAAGGAAATCGTTGGGTACGGTTTCAAAAAACTGCTTCATCAAAAATGTGCCAAAGGCCGTCATCATGCCGGGGAACATCACCCCCCAATAAGTATCAATCCAGCCCAGCTTGCTTGACATCAGATACCACGGGATCACCAGCATTTCGGTTGGAATCATCAGGGTGGAAAGGATGGCAAGGAAGATCAGATACCGTCCGCGAAAGTCAAATTTCGCCAGCGTGTAGCCCACCAGACTGTCAAAAAACACGTTGGACAGGGTGACGGTTGTGGCAATACCCATGGAATTGGCAAACCAGCGCAGAAAACGGCCGTCAGATAAAACCTGGATGTAATTATCCAGCGTTGGATATTCGGGAAACAGGCGCATGTCATAGACCTGGCCCGCATCCTTGAAGGAGGTGCCAAACATGAACAGGATGGGCGTTATCATGATGATCCCGCCGATCAGAAGGACGGCCCAGGTCAGGATGCGGCCGGGGCGGGCTTTTGCCTGCATGAGGCTTTCTGAAATTGCAGTGCTCATTTCAACGTTTCCTCATCACCCAAAGCTGGATCAGCGACACAATCAGCAAAATCGTGAATAAAACCACGGTCTGGGCGGCGGCATAGCCCATCTGATAGGACGAAAACGCACTTTGATAGATCATCAGCACCAGCGGCTTGGTGGAATTAAGCGGCCCACCCGGGTCATTGGTGGTGATGTTGTAAACCTGGTCGAAAATGCGCAGGAAGCCGATGGATGAAAACACAACCAGAAACACCGTGGTCGGCTTAAGAAGGGGCAGGGTGATTTTGCGCAAAATGGCCCATTCCCCCAGCCCGTCAATGCGTGCGGCTTCATAATAGGTTTGCGGAATGGCGCGCAAACCGGCCATGAAAATGACGATCTGAAAACCGACACCCGCCCAGATCGCGGTTAGCAGAACCGATGGCAATGCCTGATCGACCGAGCGGATGAAGGGTTGTTGCGATATGCCGAAATCGGCAAGCAAGCCATTGATGATCCCAATGGGAACCGGTTGATAGAACCAACGCCAGACCCAGGCCATTGCCGATGCCGTTGTCAGGAACGGCAGGAAATAGAGGGCACGGATAAAGCCCTGCATAAACCGGACACGGTCCAGAAAATAGGCAATGACAAAGGCAAAACACAGGCTGATCGGTGTTCCTGCCAGAAGGTAGGTGAATGTGTTTTTAAACACCTGCCAGAATTGGGGATCGTTAAAAAGCTGGCGGTAATTATCAAGGCCGATGAAATTTGGCTCGTTTAAAAGGTCCCAGTCGGTAAAGGACAGCCAGAAAGCATCAAGCGTTGGATAAAAACGGATCCAGGAATAAAAAACGATCGGCAGGGCCAGAAATCCCCACGCCCACAAAACCCGTTTGGTTTGCATGCGAAGGCGTTTCCGGCTGCGCCCACCCTGGGGCGCAACCTGTACCTGTGTCGTATTGGCCGAGGTCATGGCGTTGACCCTATCTATTATTTCTTGGCTTTATCGATGATGGCTTGTTCGGCATCGGCGGCCTGTTTCAGGCTTTCATCCGGTGCCTGGTCCTGCAGCAGAACACGATTGACCATGTCGATCGATACCTGGCGCTGGGCGGATTCATCCACAAACATGGTGGTGTGGGCGTAATCCAGCCCCTTAAGGAACGGACCATAAATCGGGTCTTTAAGGTTTTCATCGGTCATGGCCGCTTCGCGCCGTGCAGGCAGTTCACCCACGGTTTTCAGCCAAATATCCATTGCTTCCTTGGAGGAAACAAATTTCAGGAATTTTTCGGCTGCTTCAAGTTTTTCGCCTTCAACACCGGCAGCAATGCCATTGGCAAAATAGCTGGCATAGTTGGAACGCAGGCCATCGGCATTGGCGGGAAGTTCGGTCACACCCCAGTCAAAATTCTTGATCGATGAAAACGCCCCCAAACGGAAGGTGCCATCAATCGTCATGGCGGCCAGTCCGGCGCGGAAAGCTGCCTGGCCTTCATCCATAAAGCCGACTTTGCCAACCTTTTCGTCGGTTTGCAGGCCGGTATAGAATTTAAGGGCCTTTAAGCCGGCATCGTCATTGTAATTGACCTTGGTGTAATCATCCTTATAGGGATCACCACCAAACTGGCGCACCAGAACTTCGCGCCACCAATGCTGGTCCTGCCCGGCCATATCAAGGGTGATACCTGCCGAAATCATGTTGCCACTGCCATCCTGTTTGACGGTGGCCTTTGCTGCTTTGATCATATCATCAAGGGTTTGCGGCGGGTTTTCCGGGTCAAGGCCGGCTTCCTTGAACAGTTTTTTGTTATAAAAAAGCGCAAGCGAGCGCACAGCTGTCGGCAGGCCGTAATATTTGCCATCGCGTTTCATCGCCGTCACGATCGGGAAGAAGTCCTTTTCGATTTCGGCACTGGGGAACACGTCTTCGGAAAGCGGCTGTAACAGCTTGCCCGAGGCGAATTTATCGAGCCAGCCATAAAAAAGCTGCATCACTTCGGGGCTTTTGCCTGCGGCCTTGGCGGCGACAAGGCGTGTCTGGTAATCGGCATAGGGGAAGGTGGTTTGCTTGACCGTAATGTCGGGGTTAAGTTCCTCGAACCGGTCAATCAGTTTGTTCATGGCGGTAACGCGGCTGTCGAACAGATATTGCCAATATTCAATTTCAACCGCGTGGGCCTGTGATGCACCAGCCCCCCAGATACCGGCTGCAACTGCAGCCAGTGCAAGATATTTACGCATTGTCGTCTCCAGTTTTTGTAAAGCCCCTGAAAGGTTCCCCAAGATGTTATTGGCTGTTTTTGCGTTCTCTAGCCCTGGATTGGGTCACCATGATCGCCCATAGCTTCGGCTTGGCAGGTGCTCTCTGTCAATAAGATAATTTACTTGATTTATTTTAATGGGGCGCAAATGATAACCCCAGGAGGACACAGATCTTGCCCAAAACCAGCAAAAAACCGGACGTTACCCAACTGCCAATTGGCAATAATCCTGAACGCAGCCGCAGCCATAACCGGCGTGTTGTTCTTGATGCCATTCGCAGCCACGGCATGATGGGGCGCACCCAGATCGCAAAACTGGCCCATCTGAGTCCCCAGGCTGTCACCAATATTGTTGATGAACTGGTGGCCGACGGTTTGCTGATCGAAAAGGGGCGTTTGCGGTCCGGTCGTGGGCAGCCGCCCATTCAGTTTGCAGTTAATCCTGACGGGGCCTTTACCGTTGGTATTGAAATTGCGGCGGACCATTTGGTGCTGGTTGCCCTTGATATGGTCGGCACATTGCGGGCGGAACGGGTGATGCAGGTCGAAAATACCGACCCGGACCACGTCATTCCCATTATCCTGCTGGAACTGGCAAAGCTGCGCGGGCAAACCGGCATTGCGCCTGAACGGCTGCAGGGTATTGGCCTTGTTATGCCGGGGCCTTTTGAAATTGATGGCATGACATCGGTTGGCCCCACGACCTTGCCCGGCTGGCAGGGTAAAAACCCGGCAACACTGTTATCCGACGCAACAGGCGAAGATGTTGTGCTGGAAAATGATGCCTCGGCCGCAGCAGTGGGAGAACGGTTTTTTGGCGCTGCACAGGCCATTTCGTCCTTCGGGCTGGTTTATTTTGGTGCGGGACTTGGTCTTGGCATCATTCATGAAGGCCGGCCCTATCGCGGGGCATATGGCAATGCCGGTGAAATCGGCCATGCCGTTTCAGCACCGGGCGGGCGCGAATGTACCTGCGGGCAGCGTGGTTGCCTTGAACGTTACGCCTCGCTTTATGCCCTTTATGAAAAATTGTCGCTGGCCGGGCGCGAACGGCCCGATTTTGCCGGGCTGATCGACCTTTACCGTCAAAACGACCCGATCATGGATGAATGGCTGAGCGAGGCCAGCCTGCATCTTGCCCCTATGCTGTCGACGCTGGAAAACATCCTTGATCCTGAAACGATCATTTTGGGCGGTGCCCTGCCAGATGAAATTGTTGATGAACTCATTTCGCGCATCAACCCGTTGCCCATGTCGGTATCAACCCGCGCGGTTCGGACCCAGCCACGCCTGATGCGCGGCCATACCGGCCAACTGACAGCCGCCCTTGGCGCGGCAACCCTGCCTTTGTGGGAAATCATGACCCCGAAACTTGATACCAAGGTTAGCGCCCCCCTTGACTGACAGGAGATTCCCCTTGCTTGACGACCGAGAACGCCTGAGCCGCCAAAAATCCGATCCGGCGATCATTCGTTTGCATCGCGCACTTTCGCGCCTGCAATCGGTCGTGACCGTAATGCATAGTGGCGCGCATCCTGATGATGAACAAAGCGGCATGGTGGCCTATTTGCGGTTTGGTCGGGGGATGCGGGTGGTGATTACCTGTTCCACCCGGGGCGAAGGTGGACAGAATATTTTGGGGGCCGAACGCCAGGGCGCACTCGGTGCGCTGCGCACACGCGAAATGGAACAGGCCGCGCGTGAACTTGATTGTGATATTCACTGGGTGGGACATGGGCCCGAAGACCGCATCCATGATTTCGGGTTTTCCAAAAACGGCGAAGAAACCCTGGATCGCTGGGGTGAATATCTGTTGATTGATCGCATGGTGCGTGCCTATCGCCGGGAAAAACCCGATATCGTGATTCCCACCTTTCTTGATGTGCCGGGCCAGCATGGCCATCACCGTGCCATGACCCTGGCCGCAGAACGGGCCATCGCCCTTGCCGCCGATCCGATCTATGATTGCGGTGGGCTGGCCCCCTGGAAAGTTGCCAAATTTTACCTGCCGGCCTGGTCCGGTGCCAGTGATGCCTATGATGATGAAATTGCCCCGCCGCCCGTAACCGTTTCGATAAACGCGCCCAGGGATGATGCGATTACCGGTGTTTCCTATGACGAAATCGGTCAATGGTCGCGTGCTTTTCACCATTCGCAGGGCATGGGGCAGTGGCTGTATTGCCCGAAATCACAGTGGGATTTGCACCTTTCCACCGGCGAAAAAGAAACCGATATCAATGATCATTTGCCAGCAACCCTGGCCGATATTGCCGCACTTGAAACCTGCCCCAATGAAATACAGGCATTGCTGGTTTCGGTACAAACGGCGATTAACCGCGCCATTGCGGCCTTTCCTGACCGTGATGCGATCAAACCGTTTTTGCTGCGCGCCTATGGTGGGCTGACAAAGGTGCTTGCCATTTTGCCGGTCGATTTTGCCGCTTCCCATGGGCACCGCTTGACCCGCAAAAAGCAGGAAATTGCCATTGCCCTGTTTGAAACCCTGCATTTCAAACTCGATAGCAGCATTGATAACCCGTTTCTGTTTCCGGGCGGAAACACGAAAATCGATATCCGTTTTTCATCAAGTAGTAATTTGAAAAATATACAAATATCGCTTGTAACAACAGGGGGCATCACCAGCAAGTTGCAGGATGAAAAGCCGGGGCATTTGCAATTTTCCGTGTCAACCAATGCCGAAACGCCGGTTGGGTCGGTTTACCCGCGCTTGTTTCATGCGGGGCAGGGCAACGGCCCGGTTTATGTGCAAATCAGCGCGACCTGCGATGGGCAGGTGATTGAACGCCAGCTTGATTTGCCCGAAACGGTCCAGGTTGTTCCCGCCTATGAAGGGTGCTGGAGCGAGGATGCGATTATTGCGCCGCTGGGCAAACCGGCACGGCGCTGGACCATGGTGCTGGACCATAATGTGCCCGCAGCCGAACTGGCGTTTAAAACCCCGGAAGGCTGGCAGGCAAAGGCCGTTAATCATGGCAAAATCGATATCATTGCCCCGGCTGATCTGAAGGCCGGGTTATATGATATTTTGCCGGTGCGTGATGACCTGCCGCTTGTGACCAAGTCGGTCATTGATTATCCGCATGTGTCGAAGCTGGTTTATCACCGTCGCCAGCCCTTGCGTATTTTGGCACTGGACCTTGAATTGCCGGAAAATGTCTGCATTGGCTATGTCGGTGGCGGGGCCGATAATGTGGGCAACTGGATGCGCCGCATGGGGCTGGATGTAACGGACCTTGGCCGTGAAGATCTGGCGGGGGATTTGTCAAAGTTCGATACGCTGGTGATTGGCATTTTTGCCTTTGGAATGCGGTCTGATTTGCGTGATTCACATGCGCAACTGCATGATTATGTCCGCAAGGGTGGGCATTTGCTCACGCTTTATCATCGGCCCAAAGATAATTGGGATGAAAACCATACGCCGCCAGCAATGTTGAAAATTGGCGCACCATCCCTGCGCTGGCGTGTTACCGACCCGAATGCACCCGTGCGCATGCTGCTGCCGCATCATCCATTATTTAACGGGCCAAATAAAATTGGTGTGGATGACTGGAAAGGCTGGGACAAGGAACGCGGGCTTTATTTTGCCGCCAGTTGGGATGATGCCTATCAGCCCTTGATCGCGGTGTCAGATAGCGGTGAAAAACCGCTGACCGGCGGGCTGGTTTCGGCTGAAATCGGTGCGGGGCGCCATACCCATACCAGCCTGGTTTTGCATCATCAGCTTGATAAATGTGTTCCCGGTGCCTTCCGGTTGCTGGCCAATCTGGTGCAGGGACAGCGCCATATCAACAAGGCTTGCTAGGTCGGCCAAAGCAGGGCTTGGCTGGAACACCTATGAAAGTGCTTTAAATTTCGTCGAAACCTGTTGTGCTTTTATGGGCGTATTGGCAAAACTTCGGCATATCGCGGACAATGATATGTCCGCGATATGCCGATTAATTCGCACTGTTAATCGCCATTTCCCGGCAGCAGGCCAGCACCCAGTCGCGAAAGGCAACAATTGGCGGGTGGGTGGCATTGCTGCGTGATGTGATAAAGTAATATTTGCGGTCGCTATGCAACCTTTTGCCGGTCGGGTCTACCAGCCGGCCGCTTGCCAGTTCTTTTTCCACCAAAAAGGACGGTATGATAGCCACCCCATGGCCCAATATGGCGGCCTGGATGGTAATGAAAAAATCCTGGTAGCCCGCTAGCTGGTTTGTACCGGCGGTAATATCCGGGGCGTGGGCCTCGGCCCAGTGTTGCCAGGCAAAGGGCCGGGTTGTTGTGTGCAACATGGGTGCCTGCGCAAACCCGCGGACGAAGCCTTTTGCAAACATTTCTGCCCGTTCTGGCGCACAAACCGTGATGAGTTCTTCGTTAAACAGATGCGTAATTTCCAGCCCCGGCCATTGCCCGTGACCGGACCGTATACCGACATCCATGTTTCCCGAAACAAGGTCGACCAGCTCGTCCGAACTTGAAAGATCAACCGCAATTTGCGGGTGGGCAGCCTTGAAATTGGGTAATTTGGGCAGAAGCCATTGCATCGCCAGGGTGGGCAGCGTCGTCATACGGATGATGTTCATCCCGGCGATGCGCAATTTCAGTTCCGTGGTTGCACTGGCAATATCGCCCAGCGCATTGGAAACCTTGCGGTGGTAATCCTCGCCAATTGCCGTTAATCGCACGCCCGATCTTTCGCGGACAAAAAGTTTGCAGCCCAGTTCTTCCTCTAGCAGCAGGATTTGCCGGCTGACGGCACTTTGCGTCACCAGCAGGGCCGATGCGGTGTCGGAAAAATTGCCAAGCTTGCCTGCCATCTCAAAAACACGCAGGGCTTTAAGCGACGGTAAACGGTGTTTTGGCGGCATGGTATTCCTTTAAATCATGTCTGATCAAAAAATACGAATTTTACAGGCGATAAGGTATCGAACAAAGTCACGTCAGGTTCAAGATGGAGAAATGAACATGTCCGTGATGATTACCCGGCTAAGTGCCGTTGCCGTGCGGGTGCCACTGGCGACCCCGGTATTGGCACCCCAGCTTAAAATCAGCTTTCGGGACTATTTGCTGGTGATGCTGGAATGTTCCGATAACAGCCGTGGTATTGGTTTTAGTTATATCGGGACGGGCGGTGGCAAATCGACCGCAGCGGTGTTTGACGAATTTGTTTTGCAAAATGTGTTGGGGGCAGACCCGACCAACCCCGAAGCCATTTCAAAAAAGCTGAAATTTGCCACCCGTATCCAGGGGCGCGGCGGCATTGTCGCCAATGCTTTTAGCGCGCTTGACATCGCCCTTTGGGATCGTAACAGCCGTGCTGCTGGCCTGCCGCTGGCACAAATGATTAACCCCGATGCCAAAAAAGTGGTGCCAGCTTATGCATCGGGCGGTTACCTGAATGGCGAATACCGCCCGGCAGAACTGGAACGCGAAATTAAATCCGCGCTGGATGCAGGCTTTGCCAGCATCAAACTGAAATGCGCCTTTGGCAGCCAGCAGGATGATATTGCCCGCGTTAAAACCGCCCGTCGCTTTATGGGCGATAAAACCAACCTGATGCTTGATGCCTATAACCGCTGGACCCAGGTTGAAGATGCCCTGCCATCGGTTATTGCCTATCAGGATGTTCATCCCTATTGGGTCGAAGACCCCTTCGAACCCGATATGATCGAAGAATTATCCGGCCTGAACCGGCAGGTTGGCGCGGTGCTGGCAACGGGCGAATTTTACTTTTCCCCCGCGGCGTTTCAGGCAATGGCAAGCCAGAAGGCCGTTGGCGTGTTTCAGGCCGAAGCCCCGCGCTGTGGCGGCATTACCGACTGGCTGAAAATTGCCGATATCGCCCAGGCCAATGGCATCGAATTCAGCCCCTGCTGGTTCCATGATTTGCATGTGCATCTGGTTGCGGCATCACCAGCGGCAAAATTTGTCGAATATTTCCCGACCCGCGACATTCTGAATTTCGCCGAACTGATCGACCGGCCCGTTATCGCCCGCGATGGTGAAATCGCCGTGCCGCAGGAACCTGGCGTCGGTTTTGATTTTATTATGGATGCGGTTGAAAAATATGCCCTGGCCACGGCCATAACCGGCACATTCGACACCCCAACCCTGGTGCAGGCGGCGGCCATCTAACATCTGTTTCGTTTCCCGCCAGTGATGGTCATATGGTTAGGCCGTCGCTGGCGGGAGGCATAAACCCGATAATCGATTCGTTCCAAACTACAATTTTTGCGGGATTGATGTGGAACAGGATGAAACATTTACGTTAGCTTTTTTGCGTGATGTTTTGTCCGTCAAGTGCTGATAGAGAATTGAAAAAAATAACAAAAATTTTCTGCCAATAGCCGAAATATGAAACAAAAATAGAAACAAATGTTTCAATAATTGGGATTATGAAACATTTGTTGTTTCGGGTTGCGTTATGTGGCGTAATTTTCATCACCAACAGGGAGGCCAGGGCACCAGATGGGGGCTTATACCGATTTCCGGGAAAGACTGATCGCCGAATATGGCGCGATGAGTCCGCAATTGCAGCGGGCCGCGCGTTATATGCTCGATCATCCCGATGATGTCGCCCTGAAATCGATGCGTGCCCTTGCTGTTTCGGCCGATGTACCGCCCAGCACCATTGTCCGGCTGATGAAAACCATTGGCATTGAAAGTTATCAGGAATTCCGGCTGGGTTACCAAAACCGGCTGCGCGACATGCCTGCCAGTTATGCCGGGCGTGCCCGACAATTGCAGCATCGCGGTGTTGCTGGCGAAATGGCAATGAATTTGGGCGATACCGTCAGCAGCAGTGAAAACACCCTGATCGATGAAATCCTGCATCAGGAACATGGCAATCTGGTGCGGTCCTATGGCCCGGAAATGCGGTCCGCGCTGATCAATGCCTGCACGCTGATCGAAAATGCCCGGCGGGTTTTTGTGCTGGGTCGGCGTGGGGCTTTTCCGGCGGCGTTTCAGTTTGCCTATGCCTATCGCCTGTTTGGCGACAATTTGACACTGGTGGATGGTGCGGCAGGTACATTTGGCGACCAGTTGCGCGGCATGGGCCGGCGCGATGTGATGCTGGCCGTGTGCCTTAGCCCCTATACCAACGACACCCTGCAGATGGTTGATTACGCACTGGCGCAAAAATCAGCGGTGATCAGCGTAACAGATTCCGATGTTTCCCCGCTGGCGCGTCATGCCAGCGTCAATCTGGTCATTTCGGATGCTTCACCATCCTTTTTTCAAAGTTTTACTGCCGCCGTGTCTGTAATGCAGGCGCTGGTGACGCTTCTTGTTGCGCGGGGCGGCGAAACCGCCCTGCAACAAATTGCCGTGGCAGAAAAGCAGCTTTCGGTTTTTGACACTTACTGGCAGGACTCCGGTCCCAAACGGAATACGCGATCATGAGCTCACATGTTTTACATCGAAACAGTCTGGTCCAACCCCCGCGCGCGGTGGCAGGCGATGGCATCTATATTATTGATGCGAACGGCAAACGTTATCTTGATGCCTCGGGCGGGGCGGCTGTTTCCTGCCTTGGGCATTCCGACCCGGATGTAAGGGCTGCGATCATTGAACAGGTTGGCAAGCTTGCCTATGCGCATTCCGGTTTCTTTTCATCCGACCCGATGGAAGAGCTTGCCGATGACCTGATTGCCCATGCCCCGGCCGGGATGGAAAAGGTCTATTTCGTTTCTGGCGGGTCCGAGGCCGTTGAAGCCGCCCTTAAAATGGCACGGCAATATTTCCTTGAACTTGGCGAACCTGACCGCAAGTTTGTGATCGCGCGCCGCCAAAGCTACCATGGCAATACGCTTGGCGCGTTATCCGTGGGGGGCAATATGTGGCGCCGCCGGCAGTTTGAACCCCTGTTGATCGATGCCAGCCACGTTTCACCCTGTTATGCCTATCGTGACCAGCAGGCCAATGAAACCGCCGAGCAATATGGCCTGCGCGTTGCCAACGAACTTGAAGAAGCCATTTTGACCCTGGGCACGGGCCGGGTTGCTGCCTTTGTTGCCGAACCGGTTGTCGGGGCAACATCGGGTGCGGTTGCAGCCGTGCCGGGTTATTTCAAACGTATTCGCGAAATTTGTGACCGTTACGGTGTGCTGCTGATCCTTGATGAAGTCATGTGTGGCATGGGCCGCACAGGTACGCTTCACGCGATCGAGCAGGAAGGCATTTCAGGCGATCTGCAAACGATTGCCAAGGGCCTGGGGGCTGGTTATCAGCCGATTGGCGCGGTTCTGGTTTCGGGTAAAATTGACCGCGCCATTGCCAGCGGCAGTGGTTTTTTCCAGCACGGCCATACCTATCAGGGCCATGCAACCGCCTGTGCCGCTGCCCTTGCCACCCAGCGCGCCATTCGGGATCGCGACCTTTTGGCAAATGTGAATATCCAGGGCGAAAACCTGCAAAATGCCCTGACCGCGCAATTTGCCAACCACCCCTATATTGGTGACATTCGCGGGCGCGGCCTGTTCCGTGGCGTTGAATTTGTTGCCGATCGCGCCACAAAGGAACCGTTTGATCCCGCACGCAAGATCAACGCCAAAATCAAGAAAACAGCCTTTGCCAACGGGCTGATGTGCTATCCCATGGGAGGCACGATTGATGGTCAGCTGGGCGATCATGTGCTGTTTGCCCCTCCTTATATTGTGAGTGACGAACAGATCGGCGATATTGTGTCGCTGTTTGCCAAAACCGTTGATCAGGTTTTTGCCGCCGAGGGGCTGGCATGACCCTGTATTCCGAAATACCAGCCATTCTGGCGGTTGCACCCAATGGTGCGCGTAAAATGCCGGCCGATTACCCGAACCTGCCCATCACACCGGCCGAACTTGCGCGCGAGGCCCGCGATTGCCTGGCGGCTGGGGCATCGGTCATTCATTTGCATGTGCGCGATGATGCCGGGGGCCACAGCCTCGATACCGGTCGTTACCGCGAAGCCATTGCCGAAATTCGTGCCGCGGTTGGCGATGACCTGCTGATCCAGGTTACAAGCGAGGCGGTGGGCATTTACGATGCCGCAGCCCAAATGGCGATGGTGCGCGACCTCGTGCCAGAAGCCGTATCCCTTGCCATTCGCGAGGTTGCCCCTGAAGGTTGCGACGAAAAGGAATTCGCCGCCTTTTGCGCCTTCATGCGCGAAGCAGGCATTCGCCCGCAATTTATTCTTTATGCGCCCGAAGATATAACCCGTTATGCCGACCTTGTTGGTCGCGGTGTAATCCCGGGTACGGGCTTTCCACTGTTATATGTGCTGGGGCGTTACACGGTTGGGCAAAAATCCAGCCCGGTGGATTTGCTGGATTTTCTGGCAACTCCCGTGGTTCGAAACCAGCCAGCGCTGGTTTCAAACTGGATGATGTGTGCCTTTGGCCAATTTGAAAATGCCTGTGCAATGGCGGCCATTGCCCTTGGCGGTCATGCCCGGATCGGATTTGAAAACAATACCCAGTTGATAGATGGCACATCCGCGCCAGGAAATGCCGCCCTGATCGATCAGGCGAAAAAGGGCGTTTTGATGCTGGGACGAAAGGTTGCTAACGCCGAACTAGCGCGAAAGTTGCTTAGTCCGGACTGGTGAGCCCAAAAAAATTGAGAAAAGTGTGACCTGCTTCACAGTCAGGGAGTGTTTAGGGGCCACTTCCCAAGCTGTTGGGTTCATAATCCCACAGCTTTAAATATAGTCCCCGAAATCGGGGCTGCTATCAGTGATGGTGGCAGTTCCATCGAATTTCTTCTGCTGCCTTTGGCGCAGTTGAATAATTCCAACAGGGTGTTAAGGGAGACAATCCTGATGAAAAAGCTTGTTGCTATTGCAAGTGCTGTTGTGGCCTTGGCTGGTGTCTCGATGTTCTCGGGCCAGGCTTCGGCTGCTGAGCAGAAATTCATTACCATCGGCACCGGTGGTGTGACCGGCGTGTACTACCCGACGGGTGGTGCAATCTGCCGTCTGGTCAATAAGGGCCGCAAGGACCATGGTATTCGTTGTTCTGTCGAATCCACCGGTGGTTCGGTCTACAACGTCAACACCATCCGCGCTGGCGAACTCGATATGGGCGTTGCCCAGTCCGACATCCAGTACTATGCCTATAACGGTACCGGCAAATTCGAAGAACAGGGTCCGTTCAAGGAACTGCGCGCTGTTTTCTCGATCCATCCCGAGCCGTTCACCGTTGTTGCCCGTGCTGATTCCGGCATCAAAACCTTTGATGATCTGAAAGGCAAACGCGTCAATATCGGTAACCCGGGTTCCGGTCAGCGCGACACCATGGATGTTGTCATGGCCGCCAAAGGCTGGTCCGTTGATGACTTCGCGCTTGCTTCCGAACTGAAGCCGGCCGAACAGTCGCAGGCTCTTTGCGATAACAAGATCGACGCCATGATCTATACCGTTGGCCACCCGGCCGGTTCGATCCAGGAAGCAACCACTGCCTGTGATTCGGTTCTGGTTGACGTTTCCGGCCCGGAAATCGACAAACTGGTTGCTGACAACCCCTATTACCGTATCGCCACCATCCCGGGCGGCATGTATCGCGGTAACCCGGACGATGTGAAAACCTTTGGTGTTGGTGCGACCTTCGTGTCCTCGACCAAAACCGAAGACGACATTGTTTATAATGTTGTTAAGGCTGTCTTCGAAAACTTCGACGATTTCAAAAAGCTGCACCCGGCTTTTGCAAATCTGAAAAAAGAAGAAATGATCAAAGACGGTCTGTCTGCTCCGCTGCATGACGGCGCGGTTAAATACTACAAAGAAGCAGGCCTGATGTAAGGTCGCTTTGAAACGGGAGGCAGCGATGCCTCCCGTTTTGCCTGTCTTTCCTGTCCTGCGCGGGCATTAAAATCCAACGAAATCAATAATGTGTCCGCAGATGATCCCTGGCCCTTCCTGGCAGGGATCAATCAGGTTCTGGGTGAAACTGAAACGGCCCTGCCGTTTTGACCGGGGAAATAAGCATGACAAACGACCAAAGCGCGACTGACGGAAAGGATCAGGACCTGCAGGACCTGATTGCCGAAACCGATACCGGTGCGCGCCAACCCAGTGGCATCACTGCCAAAATCCTTCTTTATGTGGCAGTGGCGTGGTCGCTGTTCCAGCTTTGGCTGGCATCACCCTTGCCCTATATTTTTCATGCGGGCGTCTTTAACTCGACCGAAGCTCGTTCCATCCATCTGGCTTTTGCCGTTTTTCTGGCTTTCATGGCCTATCCGGCCTTCAAAAGCTCGCCGCGCACCTATATCCCGATTACGGACTGGGTCCTGGCGCTGGTGGGTGCCTATTGTGCCGCTTACATTTATATCGCCTATGTCGAGCTTTCGGGCCGTCCGGGCCTGCCGACCACGATGGATCTGGTCGTGGCAGGTGTGGGTTTGGTCATGTTGCTCGAGGCAACCCGCCGTGCCCTTGGCCCGCCCCTGATGTGCGTGGCTCTGGTGTTTCTGGCCTATGTCTTTTTTGGTAATGCAGCCTGGGTTCCCGACGTTCTGCAATGGCGCGGTGCCAGCTTTGCCAAGGCAATGTCGCACCAGTGGCTGACGACCGAAGGTGTGTTCGGGATCGCGCTGGGCGTTTCAACCAGCTTTGTGTTCCTGTTCGTGCTGTTTGGCTCGCTGCTTGATAAGGCCGGCGCTGGCAACTATTTCATCAAGGTTGCATTTGCGGCCCTTGGGCATATGCGCGGTGGCCCGGCAAAGGCTGCGGTGTTGTCCTCGGCAATGACCGGCCTTATTTCCGGCTCCTCGATTGCCAACGTGGTGACGACGGGGACCTTCACCATCCCGCTGATGAAGCGTGTCGGTTTCTCGGGTGAAAAGGCTGGCGCGGTCGAGGTGGCATCCTCGGTCAATGGTCAGATCATGCCGCCGGTGATGGGGGCTGCGGCCTTCCTGATGGTGGAATATGTTGGTATTCCCTATCCCGAAGTCATCAAGCATGCCTTCCTGCCTGCAACCATTTCCTATCTTGCGCTGATCTATATCGTGCATCTGGAAGCGCTCAAGGCGAACATGCAGGGCCTGCCCCGCCGCGAGGCACCGAACCTCAAGCAGACGCTTCTGCGTTCGATGATCTTCCTGTGCTCGCTGGTGATCCTTTCCGGGGTTGTTTATTACGCCCTTGAAGCACAGCAGCAGCTGTTTGGATCTGCTGTTGGCTGGATCGTTGCGGTCGAATGCGCGCTGATCTATTTCGCGGGCCTTTATTACGCCTCGAAATATCCCGATCTTGAAATGGATGACCCCAACCAGCCTGTTGTTGAATTGCCTGCTTTGGGTGAAACGGCAAAGGCCGGCTTGCATTATCTGCTGCCGGTGGTTGTTCTGGTCTGGTTCCTGATGATCGAGCTGAAATCACCGGGGCTGTCTGCCTTCTGGGCAACAGTTCTGATGATTTTCATCATGCTGACGCAAAAGCCGGTCAAGGCCTTCTTCCGCAAGCAGCCCGATTATATGGCGCTGTTTCGCGTTGGCTTTGCCGATGTGATTGACGGCTTTGCCACCGGTGCCCGCAATATGATCGGTATTGGTGTTGCTACGGCGGCGGCTGGCATCGTCGTCGGGACGGTTTCGCTTACCGGTATCGGTCAGGTGATGGTCGAATTCGTCGAAATCATCTCAGGGGGTAACCTGATGCTGATTTTGGTGATGACGGCGTTTATCAGTCTGATCCTGGGCATGGGCCTGCCGACCACGGCAAACTATATTGTGGTTTCCAGCCTGATGGCCCCGGTCATTGTGGAACTGGGCGCGCAAAACGGTTTGATCGTGCCGCTGATCGCGGTTCACCTGTTTGTGTTCTATTTTGGCATCATGGCCGATGTAACACCACCGGTGGGGCTGGCATCCTTTGCGGCGGCGGCCATATCGGGCGCTGATCCGATGAAAACCGGCTTTGTCGCATTCTTCTACAGCATGCGTACGGCGGTGCTGCCGTTCCTGTTCCTGTTTAATACCCAGCTTCTGATGATTGGTATTGACCATGTGTTCGAGGCGGTCTGGGTGATTGCGGTGGCGATAATAGCCATGCTTGTCTTTGCTGCGGCAACGATGGGGTATTTCTTTACCCGTTCGCGCCTGTGGGAAAGTGCAGCATTGCTGCTGGTTGCCTTCACGCTGTTCCGCCCGGGTTTCTGGCTGGATCTGATCGAGCCGCCCTTTGAAAACGTCAAACCGACCGAAATCGTTTCGCAGGTTGCTGACCTGCCTGATAATGCCAACCTGCGCATTGATGTGCAGGGCACCAGCATTGAAGGCGAAGACGTGAAAAAGTCGGTGATGTTGCCGCTGGGTCCGCAGGCATCAGGCGAAGATCGCCTGCTGAATGCCGGTATTGCCGTTCGTAATGAAGATGGCCACGTTTTCATTGATGATGTTGTGTTTGGTGGTCCTGCCGAAAAGGTTGGTCTTGATTTCGACTTTGAAATCACCGCGATCAAACTTGAGGCCGAACGTATGCCCAAGGAAGTGTTCTTTGCGCCGGCATTTTTGCTGCTGGGCTTGATCATCTTCCTGCAGCGTCGCCGCCATCGCAGCACCGCAAGCGCATAAGGAGGGGCGAAGATGTATAAGGATATCCTTGTTACCATCGACCTTGACCATGATTCATCATGGAAAAAGGCCTTGCCTGCTGCGGTCCGCGAGGCCCGCAATGAAGGTGCCCGCCTGCATGTGCTGACCGTCGTTCCGACGGTGGGCATGTCCATGGTCGGGCAGTTCTTCCCCAAGGGATATGAAAAGAAGGTTCTGGAAGCCTATAACGAGCGCCTGCACGAATTTGTTGCTGCCAATGTTCCGGCAGAAATCAAGGTGCAGCACATTGTTGGCCAGGGCACGGTTTACGAGGTGATCCTGCAGATCGCCCAGAAAACCAACTGTGACCTGATCGTGATGGGTGCGCATCGTCCGGAACTTAAAGATTACCTTTTGGGGCCGAATGCCGCGCGTGTTGTGCGCCATGCCACCTGTTCGGTGCTTGTCGTTCGCGACTGACCCTGCCTTTCGCGCATTCGCGCCATATTTTACCGGAAACGGGCCGTCATTTGATGGCCCGTTTTTTTTGTTTTTCGCGCGTGCAAAGCTGCAGCGCAGCAAAACGCCCCGGATTCCCTGTATAAATTATCCTTTTGTCTGAAAGGTTTAAGGTCGGGCAGGGCGGGCTGCAATTATGGGTTGCTTTTTCCGGGCCTGAAATTTCACCAAAATCGATCCGGGTGGATAGGGTAGTATATGATTTTATTTATACGTAATGATATCAAAAATGGGCGGGTCTATCATTGCTGCTAAGGCTGGGTAAAATCCGTTTCCTTAAAAATTGGAAGCGTTTTTTATGTATTTACCTCAGCAGGTTAAGCCATTTTTCCGGAATTCCGGCAGGGACAGCGCTCTGCACCAAATATCAGATTTGGCTGTCAGTATTTGTCAGATTTTCTGAGTCCAGTTCACTGGCTGTTTGTTGTATAAAATTTACGGATGTACCACTATGGTATAGTTGTGTCCGCATTGGGGTGCGGACCTGGGGGTCTCAGTGACATTCGAGAAAAGGCTTCATTCGATGCGGACAATCCGGAAATGGGTTTCGAACAAGCGTAAACACGACCGTGATGCAAAGGTCAGCCACGCAGCAATGCTGGCCGCACCCATTCGCACCACGCGGCGCTTGCATGTAGAACCGATTGAGCCGCGCATCCTGCTGTCGGCTGATCCGCTCGAAACAAAATATGCTGATGACATCAGCGCTGCGCTGACCCAGGTCGAAAACCTGCTCGATAATCTTGAGGGGCATGACCTGTTTGCCGACCCGCTGCCGATGGTGGTGGGCACGGATGATTCATCGGGTGCCGGGGCCATTGCTGATATCAGTGATATCTTTCATCAGAATCTGATTGATCCCCTTCAGAACATCATTTCGACCATCACTGACAACAACGGTGACGGCCTCAGCAATCTCGAAACTGACTGGCAGACATTCTTCCAGGATTCAGGTTATTACTCCGCTGATGACAGCTCGCTGACCGTTAATCACAGCACTGTGGATGGCGTCGAAGTTTATACTGTTTCCATGTCCCAGTCGATTGACCGCGAATTCAGCATCGGAGCAGATGATCCGACGCATGATTATAACATTTCGCTTGATACCAATGGCGAAATGAAGCTGACCTTCGATATTAACTTCACCATCAAAATTGATCCGAATGTTGATGAGGCTTCGGCCGTTTCCTTCAGCCTTGATGCCCTGAGCCTGCAAAGCACAGTTGATCAGGACCTTACCGGTCACACCCTGACGTTGGGTGTTATTCCTTTTACGGTGGGCGGTACGGCAAATAATTCGGACGATGGCGGTATCCACTATTCGGTTAAGCTGAACGTTGCTGACAATGGCAAACTTGATAACCTGTCAACATCGCAGCTTTCGTCAATTTCTAACCTGAACAGCTATGTAACGGTCAGTGCTGCCAATAACGGTGATGCCAATACCGTGCTCGCCAGCCTGCCATTGACCCTGCAGAGTGACGCTGCCGGTATTTCGGGAATTGATGTTGGTAATTCGCCAGACATTACCGTGACGGGCCACGCTGTGGGGCTTAGCGAAGAAGTCAATGTTTCGATGAATTCGGAACTGCAGCTTCTGTCGAATTTTGATGCGCGTGATTTTCTCTCGATCCTCAATAACTTCGTCAATGTTGTCGACAGTATCGATCAGGGCGATGTGCTTGATGCCAGCCTGCCCTTTACCGATGGTCTGACTATTGGCGAAGCTGTCGATCTTGCTGCGAAAATGCAGCACATAATCGATCAGCTCAGCTCCGAAGTAGGCGTGATCGGTTTTGATGAAAACCAGAGCGCAACCGCGAGCGATGCTAATTCCAGTGTCGAGCTTGAAAGTGACGTTATTGATTTTGGCGAACATCCGTTCCCCGATAGTGGCCTGACTTTTGTTCTGACGCTTGATGGTCAGGAAGTGAATCTCAACATCCTTAATGTTGACCCGGACCCGGATGTGAAGGGTGACGAGCAGCCGATCGACAGTATCGGTGATCTTGTTACCGCTGTTAGTGCAGCACTTGCAACCTCGTCGGTCAAAGACCGCGTCAGCGTTACCCAGCGTGATGGCAAGCTGGTTTTTGTCGCCACCAAAAATGATGACAATACTGCAGCAACCCTTGAAATCGGTAGCCTTGCGGGCAAAACTTCCTTTAGCAATATTGTCGAGTTTTCCGAGCAGGCGGGCGAGCTGCTGGGCTTTACCGGCACCGCATCGCAGATGATTGACGCGCTCAACCTTCGTTTTATCGATGGTTCGATTGCGATGGATATTGCCTATGCCGATAGTCAAACCTATAGCGGCGATGTCAATTTTGATGCTGGCAGTGCACTTGGCAGTCTTGATAGCCTGACGGGTACTGGCGACATTACTGTTAAATCGGCACTGGGTATTTCGGCGACCCTGCTTTTTGACATGCACGCCCTTGGCAGCAGCGTCGACTGGAGCAGCACGACACCAGCCCTTTCCGAGCTTTTTGACGGGAATGGCATTATTACGGCCGAAGATGGCCAGGATGATCTTCAGATTACGCTGCGTGATGGCTCACAGCTTAAAATTGACGTCGATCCGACCTGGACTGTTGCCGAGCTGGTTTCGCATCTCGATGCCCTTAGCAATGATCTGCATGTTACGCTGGATACAGATACATTCCGCATCACCTTTGAAGACTCCTCGGCCAGCACCAGCGACAACGCCGGTGATTTGGGTCTGAATCTTGGTAAGAATGCCTATACAGATACCACCGATTCATCACCTTCGGCAGTTCTGACCGGCAATATTGCCGATGATGCCGACTTCACCGCGGCAACTGCGTTTATTCTGAAGGTTGGTAAATTCGCACCTGTCATCGTCAATATTGCGGCGGATGCGGGCCGTACGACAGCACAGGGTTTTGCGGATGCCGTGAACGCGGCATTGCAATCCATCGATGTTCCGTCTGATGAACTCGGTGTTGAATCTAAACATTACAGCGACATTGTTCATGTCACCGTTGGTTCCGAGGACGGAAAAGACGTTCTCGAAGTTGCAACGACTATGACCAATGTGATCAATTCAGATACCAAGAAGATCAGCGAACGCAATTTGCTGAACTCTACCCTGCGTCTGGATGCGGTTGATCTGACGGTGACGTCAATCAATGATTCCCTGGTTGGCCTCAATCTGGGTATCGAGGGGTCCAATCAGGCAAATTCGTCTGAATCCATTTCGCGTATCACCAGTAGCGCCCTGCATGGCGACAGCTATGCCAATCATCTCGGCATTCAGGATATGAACGCGGCTGTTCATATTGATATGGCGATCACGAACCTTGATGCGACTGGTCGCGTCGGCCTGATCGACTTTACAGCCGATGGCACGGGTTCGGTTTCTCTCAATGCTGTTGTGTCGGTTGACAACACCTACACCGATTACGGCACATCTAACACCCACGCCACAACAGCACGCGATGTCCTCGTCGCGGCTTATGGTGATAACACGACCATTGATTCCATTGCCGATGTGCATTTCAGTTCAGGTAATGGTGATCAGCCCTATGCGCAGTTGTCGCTGACCAATGTTGATGTATCTGGTGACGTTCTGGACAACGTTAATGTCGGTACGATCTCGATCACGATGGATCAGCTTGATTCCATCAGTGATATCCAGAACCTGACGCCAACAGTTGATCTTGGCGGGTTGGCTGATGAAAGCATTGCTGCCCTTGCTGATCTTAATGTTGATAATATCCTGGCGGGTCTGCAGAACGCGCTTGAATATATCAGCGGCAAATATGCCGGTTCGGACCTTGCCAAGGACCTCCCGCTTCTTGGCATGAGCGCAACCGATCTCCTTGATTTCGCAGCCGATATTAAATCAAAGCTTCTGGCATTCCAGGACAATCCTGCTTCTGGCTTGGGTGATCTTGAGTCCGCGCTCAAAACCGCCTTTGGAATGGATGCCAACAGCGATGGCATTGATGTCAAACTTTCGGGCGATGCCCTGCTGATTGATATCAACTACTCGCCCGCAAGCCTTAGTGGTAAGGAATCCCTCAATCTTGCCATCGGTGATCTTGCCGAACAGGCAGGCGACCAGGCGGTTAAAGACCTTTTGGGCGGCCTCGAAGACGTGATTGACGTCAACGGCACCGGTCTTGTCGATGTGACGGCAGCGGCAACCGTTGGTCTTACCCTTGGTTTCCGCCTGACCCAGCCAGAAAACGGCACCCCGGCAACCGGCACAACTGTAGTTGGCAATGTCAATGGTGGACAGGGCATTGGCACCAATGCGTCCAATAAAACCGACCTGTCGATTAAGCTGGCCAATGGCGAAAGCTTTGAAGTTGATCTTGATGCGCTGATTACCAGCGGTGCGACTGTTTCCGATATTATTGCCGGGATCACGCAGGCAGCAACCGATGCCGGTATCGACAATACCGAACTGACCATTGGCATCGATGCCAATGGCAGCCTTGTCTTTACCGATCTTACTACAGCCGATGCTTCCTCTATTTCCTCGGGGCTGGATGATCTTGGCCTTAACAGCAATGACAGCAGCAGTGTCATTACAGGCAGCCTTGGGAACGATTTTGACCCGGCTGCGGCATTTGAATTTGCCATTTCGGTTAATGGTGCTGCTTCGGTAACCATCCATCTCGATGCCGATGCAAACCGCACCACCAACGACGCCTTTGAAGCAGCCCTGCAAAGCGCCCTTGGTAAAGCGTTCATGAGCACCGAAGGTGTCAATGGCGTGGATAGCTCCGTGCCGTCCTATGCCTCGCTTGGTAATCTGATCAGCGTTTCGGTCAACGGTTCTGACCAGATTTCACTTAGTGCGGATACAGACCTTCTGGGGGGCAGCGCAACGCTGCAGGTTTCCGATGTTGCCGTAACCAGCACCCAGCCGGGGCTGGTGATCAAATCGATCAATGGTTCGACCGCTGCGGAAGATCTTGGCATTGCATCAACCTCGACCAATGTTGTTGATGGTGTTCTGACAGGTAACAAGCTTTATGCCGACAGCAATAATGAACGTTTCTTCATCGACACCGATAAAACGTCGGTAAGTTTCGATGTTTCTGTTTCAGCGAGCAATTTGACCTTCAATACCAACTTCGGTGCCACCACCGGGAAGGTTTCTGGTGGATCGGTTACTCTCGGTGGTTTGGCGGGTAGTGCTGTTGCTGGCCAGGACGGGTTTGGTGTTTCCGGCCCGGCACATTTCCAGTTGACGCTGAATGATGAATATAACGGTTCGGCAAATGACGACCGCCTGTATTTCAATGAACTTGATAGCAATGACATTGAAAATATTGCTAATGTGACGTCCGATGTTGCCGTCAAGGCTGACCTGCCGTTGACCATTGGCGGGGTTGAATTCAACCCGGGTGTTGGCGTTGAAGCCAGTGACTATTTCGGCTATGGCAAAGTGGTTGCCGTCACCAGCGCTGATCTGGGTGACAGCCTGGATGCGGGCAGCATCCTCAATAATCCGGGCTTGCTGCTAAACGGTCTGGATTATTTCCTTAGCCAGCTTGAAGGTCAGATCGAAAGCCGCCTGCTGGAACTTGACCTGCCCTTTATCAGTGATGCCCTTGGCGTTACGGCCGAATATTTTGCCGACCTTCACGAAGGCTTGATTGACTCGATTGCAGAAGCCATTCAGGACTTCCAGGATGACAATCCAGGTCTGGTCGTCCCGACGACTACCGTTGTTGAAACTGCCCTTGAAGCCATGCTTAAACAGCTTGGCGCTGTTGAAGGGTCGGATCACAACAAGGATGTTGATGTTATCGCCGTTTATGACGCCGATATCGACGAAGTGCGCTTCTCGGCGGATATCCATTGGGACTTCTTTGATCAGGCCGTCGCCCTTGCCGAAGACCTTGGTATTTCGGGTCTTGGGATCGATATTTCCAGCGGTTCGGTCAATCTTGCCATTGGTATGGATTTTGACTTCGACTTTGGCATGAATGCCTCACAGGGCTTCTTTGTCGACTCCAGCGCGATCGACGAACTGGTAGTCAACTTCACTGTGGGCTTTAACGGTCTTGATGCCGAAGGCCAGCAGGGTATTCTGAACTCTGATATCACCAATGAAGCTTCTGCCTTCTCGGGTAAAATCACTTTTGACATCAATCCTGACCAAGGCAATAGCGTTGATAACAACATCGTCAGCGGCGATCGTGCCCATGATGGCCGCCTGACGTTTGGTGAAGTCCGCAGCGTCAGCCATTTGTTTAATTCGCGTATTGATGCCGAAGGTCAGCTTGACCTGAACATTCACAGCTCCGCCTCGGGTGCGGCGGCGGGTGTTGGCCTGCCTGAAATCGATCACGAACTGTTTGTTGATTTCGATTTCCACCAGCAGTTCGGCAACGGTACTGCGGCTGTGGCCGACTATGGTTCGCTTGAATTCCGTCATGTCACGATGAACCTGACCGGGCTCATCAATGATATTTTGATGCCGATCTTTGAAACGATCGATTCAATGCTCGATCCGATCCGTCCGCTGATCGAATTCCTGACATCGCCTATCCCCGGGATTTCCGAGGTGATTGGCAATATGTCGATCCTTGATATGGCGCGTTCGGTTGGCGCGACCAGCGGGGGCGTGTTTGCCTTTATCGATACCCTCGATAACCTGATCGATCTGATTGATACGGTTAAGAAGTTCCAGCAGGATGCAGGCTCCAACGCTCTTGGTGCCGACTTCGGAACCTTCACCTATGACGGTGACACGGTTCTCCATAACAAGAATGGTGTAGAAAGCATCAACCTGACCGAAATCATCACGGGCAATTATGCGTTCGGTAACTATGATGATCTGAAAACCAAATACGGTGTCGGTGGTCTGCTGGATGATCTGACAAAAGAGAGCTGGCATAACATCTTCCAGTTCCCGATCCTGACTGATAATACCTTGCCGCTTAAACTGCTGGTGGGACAGACCGATGCTGTAGAACTGTTCAAGTTCGACCTGCCAAAATTCGATCTGGAATTCAGCCTCAGCAAGAGCTGGCCGTATCCGCTTTATCCGCCGCTTCTGATGCTTGATATCGGTATCGGTACCGATCTTAAGGCAACCTTTGACCTTGCTGGTGGCTATGACCTCAAAGGTCTGGAAGAATTCGTTGATAGTGGCGATCCGATTTCGCTGTTTGACGGCTTCTATATCACCGACCAGCATGATGGTGCCAAGGACCTGCCGGAAGTCGTTCTCAATGGTGAAATCTACGGTTCGGCCAGCGTCAAGGTTAGCGCGGGTATCGTCTCGGCATCTGGCGGCCTGAAACTGGCGCTGGGTACCACGATTTCGTTTGATATCAACGACCCGAACGATGATGGAAAACTGCGTGCGTCCGAATTCCTCGGACTTATGGAAATTTCCCCTGAATATCTGTTCGATATTCACGGTGAACTTTACATTCGTGTCGCGGCGATTGCCGATGTGACGGCGCATCTTCTGTTCAAGGATATCACGATCTTTGAACTTGATATCACGATCTTCAAGGCAACCATCTTTACCTGGGATCTCGTCGCACCAAGTGACCCGGTCCTGGCAACGCTTAATGATGGTGGTACGCTGACCATCAATATCGGTACCCATGCGGGTGACCGTCTTGTTGGTAACACCGAAGATGGTGATGAATCCTTCAAGATCACCCATATCAGTGGCGATGCCAATAACGAGACCATCAAAGTCGAGTTTAACGGCCACAGTCAGACTTTCTCGAACGTGCAGTCCATCGTTGCCTTCGGTGGTGCAGGGAATGACGAAATTATCCTGAGCGGCATCATGTCGAGTATGGTGCTCGATGGCGGTTCCGGTGACGACGTCATCCGTCTGGATGGTGTTGGCATTAACGGTGGCACTATGAGCTCGGGTAACGCTGTTATTCGTGCAGGCAAAGGCAACGATACCGTCTATGGCGGTTCGGGGAATGACAGCATTTATGGTGATACCGGTGATGATTATATCGTCGCGGGCGCCGGGAATGACTATGTCAATGCTGGCACGGGCAACGACACCATCTATGGTGGCACCGGCAATGACACCATTTATGGTGGGTCGGGTAATGACGATATCTTCGGTGAAGATGGCAATGACACCCTGTATGGTGAAAAAGGCCTCGACCTTATCGTTGGCGGAAAAGGTGACGATTACCTCAGCGGTGGCGATGGTTCTGACCGTATGTTTGGTGACGAAACCAGCTCGACCGCAACCAGCCTGACTCTCGTCTCGTCGTCGTCAGAAGGGGGTAATGACTCCTTGTTGGGCGATGACGGTGACGATTACATGTTTGGCGGTGCCGGCGCCGATTATGTTAGCGGCGGCGACGGTAACGACATCATGTTCGGTGATACCGGTACAGTTACCTTTGATGTCAATGGCATGCTGGTAAATGCCAATACCGACGTTGCGCCTTCAATCGGTGGTGCCGATACACTGCTGGGCGGCGACAACGAAGATATTATCTTCGGTGGTATCGGCGACGACTTCATCAATGGCGGCAATCACAACGATATTCTGCTGGGTGATACCGGTCTGGTTCAGGGTGCTGCTGGTGCTTCGACCCCAGGTCAGTATCTGGTCAAGGGTGATAATCGTGCGTCCGGTTCTGATACCATCAAGGGCGGTAGCGGTGACGATATCCTGATTGGTGGTTTTGGCTCTGATACCCTTTCGGGTGAAAACGGCCGCGATACCATAGGTGGCGATAATATCAGCCTGCTGCGCAGCCAGCCCAGTACCATCCTAAACGTCATTTCTGTTGAAACGGTCGATGAAGGGCAGGGTTCTTCGGACGTCATTGACGGTGGTACGGGCACCGACATGCTGCTTGGCGGCGGAGGTACGGAATCTCTGTCCGTCAGCAATGGCGGTGATAATGTTGTTGTACTTGGTGATTTCATCACCGGCGGCACGGGTTCGGACCTTATTCTTGGCGATTACGGCAAGATCGAACCGTCAACCGGCCTGGGTGCAACCGTTACCGGCCGTGATGGCACCAATAGCGGTGCGGACCTGATCAATGCTGATAGCGGCTTTGACATTGTCATCGGCGGTGGCGGTAACGACACCATTGATGGCGGTGAAGGCAATGACACCCTGCTGGGTGATATCGGTACGGTTACGCGCGATAAGGTTGCACGCATTACCCGTGCGGAAACCACCAACGAAAATATTGGTGGTAACGACACCATCAATGGCCGCGATGGCAATGACGTGATCTTTGGCGGTACAGGTGCCGATACCCTGACGGGCGAAGACGGGCTTGATGTCATTCTTGGCGATCTGGGTTATGTCACCCCGGCTGATGGTACGACGGCGGATATCGTTGCACGTAACTTCACCGATGGCGGCAATGACACCATTTATGGCAATGCCGGCAATGACGTTCTGATTGGCGGCGGCGGCGATGACCGCATTGAAGCGGGCGAAGGCAACAACCTGGTCGCCGGTGACAATGCTGAAGTCACGCGTAGTGTCTTTACCCTGCCGGAAGGCTCCGAAGATCCGCTAAGTGAACTGGCGGCTGACCCGGTACTGAAGTTTGAAACCGCAGAAGAAGCATCTGGCGGTAATGACTTCATCGTTACCGGTGCCGGTAACGATGTGATCCTGGGTGGTACAGGCGGCGACACCATCAATGCCGGTGACGGCAATGACATCATCCTTGGTGACCTTGGTGTGATTATCCCGGTTGGCAATGCCACCCCGGATGTGGTTGCCCGCAACGGTAACCTTGGTTCATCGAATAACGACACTATCACCGCAGGCGATGGCAACAAGGTCGTTATGGGTGGTTCGGGTAACGACACCATTGTCATCGGCACAGGCGCGACCAATGGTGCAGGCTTCACCAACTATATCTCGGGTGATCTGGCCGAGCTGAAACGCGATAGCGAAGGCAACCTTGTCAGCTTTGAAACTGTTGACGAAAGCGTCGGTGGTGATGACACCATCACGACAGGAACGTCTACGGGCGATGATTTCATTCTTGGCGGCATCGGTGCCGATACGATCTATGGCTATAACGGTAACGACACGATCATTGGCGATCTGGGCATCGTCATTCCGGTTGGTAATGCCGGGCCGGACGTCATTGCCCGTAATGGCAGCATCGGTACCAACAATGGCGACCACATTTACGCTGATGATGGTAACAAGGTTGTTCTCGGTGGTTCGGGTAATGACACCATTGTCATCGGCACGGGTGCGACCAATGGTGCAGGCTTTACCAACTATATCTCGGGTGATCTGGCCGAGCTGAAACGCGATAGCGAAGGCAAGCTTGTCAGCTTTGAAACTGTTGACGAAAGCGTCGGTGGTGATGACAACATCACGACCGGAACGTCGACGGGTGACGACTTCATTCTTGGCGGCATCGGTGCCGATACGATCTATGGCTATAACGGTAATGACACGATCATTGGCGATCTGGGCATCGTCATTCCGGTCGGTAATGCCGGGCCGGACGTCATTGCTCGTAATGGCAGCATCGGTACCAACAATGGCGACTACATTTACGCTGATGATGGTAACAAGGTTGTTCTGGGTGGTTCGGGCAACGACACCATCAAGATCGGCACGGGTTCCACTAGTGGTGCAGGTTTCACCAACTATATTTCCGGTGATCTGGCCGAACTGAAACGCGATAGCGAAGGCAACCTTGTCAGCTTTGAAACTGTTGAAGAAACCGTAAGCGGTGACGACAGCATTGAAACGGGTTCAGGTGCTGGCATCGACTTCATTCTTGGTGGTATCGGTAAAGACACCATCACCAGTGGTAACGGCGATGATACCATCCTTGGTGACCTCGGCATTATCGTGCCGAAGGGCAGCAGCGGTGCCGACGTCAAGGGCCGTAATGGTGACCTTGACGACGCAGCCGATGACGTGATTGATGCCGGTAATGGCAACAACGTCGTGATTGGTGGTTCCGGTGCAGACGTCATCACCACCGGTACGGGGGCCGATTACATTTCTGGCGACCTGGCCGAATTGACCCGGAAGGCGGACGGAACGCTGGTTCTGTTTGAAACCGTTGAAGAAAACATTGGCGGGGCTGATACCATTTCCGCAGGTGCAGGCAATGACGTGGTTCTTGGTGGTCAGGGTGGCGATACGATCACAGCGGGTGCTGGCGATGATGCCATCATTGGTGATGCAGGTTCGCTCAAGCTCGACAATTCGCCGATCTATGTGATTGCGGAAAAGAAGGATTGGGAACTTGGAACCCACTTCACGCTTGAAACCCGCAATCAGGCCGTTGGTGGCAACGACACCGTTTATGGCAATGATGGTAACGACATTATCATTGGCGGTTCGTTTGACGATTACATGGAAGGCAATGCCGGCAATGACGCCATCATTGGTGACCAGGGTGCCGCAACCTATCGCGATACCACCGATCGTCTTGAAATTCACACCAAGGAACTGCTGGCCGAAAATAACGGCAACGACACCCTTTATGGCAATGAAGGCAATGACGAGCTGATCGGTGGTGCCTTTGAAGATAGCCTGTTTGGCGGTGTTGACGATGACATCCTGATCGGTGACGAAGGCGAGGTTTATTATGGCTTCGTTCCGCGTGAAGCGGGCAAGGAATACCATGACAGCCTGCCGCGTATGGCACGCTCGACGGAATCCTTCACCGGCCGTCACGATACCCTGGATTCAGGCAGCGGGGTTGACTTCATCCTTGGTGGTGAACAGCCGAACTTCATTGTTGCTGACCCGACGCTTGACCTGGTGCAGATCGAAAACGGCGAATTCCGCATCGATGAAACCCGTTTCTCGAAAACGGAATTCCCGGCCTTCCAGGGCGACCCGATCCTGCAGCCGCAGGCAGCCTATTTTGCCAGTGTCGATGAACGCAGCCCTGGTTGGCAGCCGCTGACAAGCACGTCTTCGCACCAAACGTCATCTTCGGGCAGCCAGTCTTCGACATCGGGGCTGACAGCACTAGATCCGACCCGGACGACGGCGATTTTGCAGCCGACCGTTTCTGTTGGTCAGAATTCCGTGTTTGCCAAATCGCTGCTGCCGCATCCGATTATTCCGGCAAGCACCAGCACGCTGGTCAATACAACCATTGCCGAATTTATCGAGGGCGCAACGGTTCTTGAACCGGTCCAGCATTCGTCGACCTCGCAATTGGGTGGAACGCCGTCCGTATCGTTTGGTGGGCAGGTCAACACCCCGTCGGGTGCGAATGATCAGCCTGCAGCGGGTCCGGCAAATGGTTCGGCATCGCAGGGGGCTGGAAATTCCGGTCCGTCGGCATCAGATGGTGGGGCAGGTAGTGCGCCTGCAGGGGCACCGGGTGATGCAGGTGACGTACCGGCAACGGCAGCACCGCAGTCTGACGGTGGCGATAATGGTTCAAACCAGGATGCACAGCCGCAGGATGGTGCATTCCTCTGGCTTGATGAAAATGGCCGTTATGTTGACTTTGCCGCACTGGCACCTTCGGGTGGCACATCGCTGGTCTTTGATGCTGAATCCGGCCTGTGGCTGAATGATGCAGCGGCCGATGGCGCACCGGTATTTGTGCCGGAACTGGCCGAAGGCATGACCAGCACGGCACCGGAAGCCGCACCGGTAATCAAGGCTGCATAAGCCTGAACGTTACGCAGTTATCGTGAATTTGTAAGTGAATGTAAGGATTTACACAGAATGGCCGAGAACACCAAACCGCAAACCGGCGTCGCAACGGATGCAGACCAGCGCAAAATCAACTGGGATGATTCCAACATGCGCAGCACCTATGCCAACGTTTCCAACGTTGCCAGCACGCGCGAAGAAGTGATGTTCCTGTTTGGCACCAGCCAGGTCTGGAGCAGCTCGCAGGATGACGTGCGCGTTCAGCTGAGCGACCGCATCATCATGAGCCCGTTTGCGGCAAAGCGCCTGAAAAAGATCCTCGACCACACGCTGGCCGAATATGAACGCGTTTACGGTAAACTTGGCTAAGGCCAGGTTTACCTGAGACTACTCTGTTTTGAGGGGAATGGAGATGACTTGCGGGGGACTGAAAATCGGGGATTGGGGGCGTTTTGAACAATATTCCCGGTAACCCGCCAACTGGCGATGCATCGGGGTTTATCTCCCCGGAACTGTGGCGCAAGCTTTCATCGGCGCGGTCTTTTTCCGATCTGGCCGATGGATGGATCGATTTGTGCCAGGCCAACCTGGAACTTGTCCTGGGGGTAAAGCCAAGCGAAATCGTCGTTGCATTCAACAGTGCCGAAGGTGCCAACAGGCACTTTCGCGTCGCTGCCTATCGTGGTGCCGACAGCAAACCCGGTGCGACGCTGACCCAGGTTGTTCAGCGCAGCCTTGTGGTCCGAAGCGGTGTTGCAACCACCAACCCGGAACTTGGTGCAGGCTATGTTTCAAATGTCATTTTCGTTGATGATGATTTGAAAGGTGCTGTTGGTGTTGTTTTGCCAACTGCCGATACCCAGCGTTTGAACCTTGCGATGCGTTGCCTGCAATGGAATGCCGCGTGGCTGGCGGGTTTCTGGCGTGGTGAACAATACCGCGATACCGCCGAAACCGTTGCCTTGCGCTATGGCCAGCATGCCAGTGCTGCCCTTCTTTCCTGCACAGATATGGAAGCCGGTGCCACCAGCTGCGCCACCGTCATGGCCGATGACCTTGTTGCCAACCGGGTCACCATTGGCCTGGTTCAGGGGCGCCATGTCCGTATTCTGGGGTCATCGCATACCGCATCTGTCACGCCCAAAAGCGACCGTGTGCATCTGATCGTCGATGCGATGCGCGAAGCGGTTTACGAAAATGCCCCGGTTCATTTCTCCGGTGCGGGCAGCAGTTCGCAAACCGCAACCGAAAGCCACGCCAAACTGGTGGAAGGTCGCGAAAAGGCCTGGGTTGGTTCCTGGCCGGTTGTGCTGCCTGATGTTGCCGATGGCGTCATCGTTGTGCAGATCGAATGCAACCTAGATCAAAGCCTCCGTGTTCAGGCCCTGGGGGGTGTTATTACCAACCTGGTTGCGCCTGCTTTTGGCCTGCAAATGGCAGCAGCGCGCAGCAGCCTACAACGTTTTTACCGGCGTGCAAACCGGGCGATGGGCTGGGTATTTGGCCTGCATCATACGCGGATCAAGGCAGTCGCTGCTCTGATCATTTTGTTGTTTGCCGCCAGCCTGATCATTCATATGCCCTATCGCGTCAGCGCCGAGACCGAGGTTGAAGGCCTTGTTCAACGTGCAGTCCCCGCACCCTTTGATGGTTTTATCGCCGAGGGGCTGGTGCGTGCGGGGGATGTGGTTCAGAAGGGCGATGTTCTGGGGCGCATGGAAACGCGCGAACTGGAACTGCACCGTTTTGAATTGCAAAGCTCGATCGTGGAAAGCCAGCGCAAGATTGAAGCAGCCACTGGCGAGCGTGACCTTTCCGAGGCCCGCATTTTGCGGTCCCGCATGCAGCAGGCCATTTCGGAACTTGAACTGGTGAAAAGCCAGTTGGCGCGGACCGAATTGCAGGCCCCCTTTAGCGGTTTTGTCATTGATGGGGACCTGTCGCAAAAAATAGGGTCCCCGGTCAAGGAAGGCGATGTTCTGTTTGAACTCAGCCCGCTTAACCAGTATCGCCTGAAATTGAAGGTCAATGAAAAGGACATTCGCCATATTGCCGTTGGGCAGGATGGCGCCTTGTTGCTTCATGCACGGCCCAACAGTGTTAATGAAATTACCATTGACCGTATTTCACCGATTTCCGAAGCCAGCGACGGTGAAAACTACTTCAATGTCGAAGCACTGCTGGTGAATACACAGCAGGATTTGCAGCCTGGTATGCGCGGTGTGGCCAAGGTTAAAACCCAGCCCCAGTCGGTTTTCTGGATTTATACCCATCCGCTTTGGGACTGGATGCGTCTGCAATTGTGGCGGGTCATGCCATGAGCGATATGCTGGCTGCAGAACACGGACGTGACATGATGTCTTCGCCAATGGCGCCGGCCCAGCCGTCGCGTTGGGAAACGCTGTCTGGCCTCAAGCCAATGGTGCGAAGCGACATCTCGTTTTTCCGTCACGTCTATCACAATGTTGCAGCCTATATCGCCCATGACCGTCTTTCTAACCGCTATCATCGCCTGACAACGGCTGCGCATGCCCTGCTGCGCCGCATGGATGGCGTTACCCCCCTAGCCGATATTCGCCGTGATCTTGAAAAGAAAGGCGAAATCGAAGGCGACGATGCCGACTTTGCCCAGATCGTTGATCAGTTAAAATCCCTTGAACTGATCCGCACCGGGGAAGCACCCAATACCCAGGTTCTTGAAAAGCGCATTGTAAAAGCACGGCGCGCCAAACAGATCGCCCCGTTTAAAAACCCGCTTTATGTGCGCATCCCGCTATTTGACCTGACCCGCGTGCTGGATCATCTTGAACCGGCAATGCGCTGGGTTTTCAGCCCGATCACGGCCTTTCTTTTCATCCTGTTGCTGGGATCGGCCATTGTGATGGCTGGTGTGCATTGGGAAGGGCTGACCGAAGGCGGGCTTGACCAGTTTATCAGTGCCGAAAACCTTATGATCGTCTGGTTCGTGTATCCGGTTTTGAAATTGGTGCACGAATTTGGCCATGCTGTTGTTGTGCGCCATTATGGTGGCAATGTCCGCGAACTTGGCTTGATGTTCCTGCTGTTTGTGCCTGTACCCTATGTTGATGCATCGTCCAGCATCACTTTCCGCAGCAAATGGCATCGCGCCTTTGTTGATGGTGCAGGTATCCTGGTGGAACTGACCATGGCATCCATTGCCATGTTTGTCTGGGTGGCGGCAGAGCCGGGTGTTGTGCGATCTGTTGCGCATAATGTCATGATCATCAGCGGTGTTTCGACGCTGCTGTTTAACGGCAACCCGTTACAGCGCTTTGACAGTTATTATCTGCTATGCGATCTGATCGAAATTCCCAATCTCGCGCTGAAATCGACCAAATATTACAGCTACCTGATCAAGCGCTACATCATCGGGCTTGATCGGGAATACGAATTTGATGCGCTGCCGTCCGAACGGCGGTGGTTTTTGTTTTATGCACCGTTTTCGTTCGCCTATCGCTCGATGATCCTGGTGACCATCGCGATCCATCTGGCCGAACGGTATTTCTTTGTGGGTGCCCTTCTTGGTTGCTGGACTGTTTTTAATATGTTTGCCATGCCCGTTATCAAGGGAAGCGGCTTTTTGCTGACCAGTCCAACCCTGCAGGGCAAACGTCGCCGTTCGATCATTCGGGGTTTGATGCTTGCCGGGGTATTGATCGCCCTTGCCTTTATGCCGGTGCCTGACCGCATTATTTCGCAAGGCGTTGTCTGGCTGCCCGATGATGCCGCGGTGCGTGCGCGCTCCAGCGGGTTTATCACCGAAATTCACCAGCAAAGCGGTGCACAGGTGAAAAAGGGTGATCTGTTGATGACGCTGAGCAACGATCAGCTGATCACCGATCATCGCAAAGTCACCGCCGAGATCGAAGCGCTGAAGTTGCAGCTTGATGCCGATAATGCCACCGATCAGGTCGCGGCATCGATTACGCGCCAGCGCCTTGCCAACGCGCAGGAACGCCTGAGCCGCACCACCCGCGATATCGAAGCATTATCCATTCGTGCCAGCCATGACGGTGTTTTTGAAGCCGGCGTTTCCAACGACCTGATCGGCCGTTTCCTGCCGCGCGGTGGCGAGGCGGGTTACCTGCTGGAACCCGGCATGACCCCGGTGATCAAGGTTGCGGTGCCAGCAGTGGACGGGGATCTGGTCCAGGACCATTTGCGCGGCGTTGAATTGCGATTTGCCGGTCATTTTGGCGATGTGGTGCCTGGCACCATCAAATCCTGGTCGCCAACGGCCACTTTGCAGTTACCAAGCCCGGTTCTGTCGCTTGAAGGGGGCGGGCCCTTTGCCCTGAAACCCGAAGCCAACCAGCGACCGGAACTGGTGAACCCTGTTTTTATCGCAACCGTCGCCTGTTGCGAGGGGCTAGCGCCTGAAAATTATGGCGACCGGGCACATGTGCGGTTCGATCTGGGATGGGAGCCCGCAGCCGTACTGGTTTATCGCGTTGTCCGCCGCAACTTCTTAAAGAGGTTTGAAGTTTGACTTTATCGTTTCGACATATTGCGCCCGCGCTGCTGGCGCTATGCCTTTTCTGGGGGGGCATGGTACCGGCTGCTTTGGCGCAGGATACATCGGCACCTGCTGATTCTGATCCGTTTGCCAAATTGCTGGAAAATGCCCGTCAGGGTGCCGATACCAGCAGCCAGGCTGCCGGGCAGGAACAGAATGTGTGCCAGGTAACCGCCAGTGAACTGGTGGAACTGGCAAGCCCGGTAGAAGGCGTCATCCACACGATGCATGCCAAACGTGGTCAACGGGTTAAAAAAGGCGAACTGATTGCCGAATTGCAGGCAGATGTTGAAAAAGCGCAGGTGAATTACGCACAGGTACGTGCGCAATCACAAAGCGGTGTTGCTGCGCGCAAACGGCAGCTTGAGTTTGCCGAACGTCGCATCAAGCGGACCGAAAAACTTCGGGCTGCGAAATTGATGACGCAAGAAGAGATCGACACCCTGGAAACCGACCGCGACAGTGCCCGGCTTGATTACGATGCCGCCAGAGAGAACATCGATATCATGAAAGCCGAACTGGCGCTGTCCAAGGCGCAATTGGCAGACCGTATGATCAAAAGTCCGATCGACGGTGTCCTGATCGAGAAGCTGTTGACCGTTGGGGAACAGGTTGACGGCAAGGCGATCGCGCTGATTGCACAGCTTGACCCGCTTTTTGTCGAGGTTTCCCTGCCGGTTGCCCAGTTTGGCAAATATCACAAGGGCGAAAAAGTGACCGTTCATTTTGAAGGTCCGAATATTGGCCCGCGCGATGCCGAAATCTCACTGGTCGACCAGATTGTCGAACCAAAAAGCAAAACCTTTGGCATGCGAGTGGTATTGCCAAATCCGGATTTGGCCATCCCTGCGGGGATTGGCTGTCATATCGAATTCCTGTCACCGAAAAAACAGTGAACAGAACATAATATTGTTGTGGAGAGCATGGTGTTGAAAAAGAAAATCCTCGTTTCGGCGTATGTGCTGGGGATCTCTGCTATCGGTTTAACGGATCGTGCTGGGGCAGAAGATCTTTCAACCGTCTATCAGATGGCAATGACCGAAAACCCGAATATCTCGCTGGCCGAAGAACAGGTCAGTGAAGGTGTCGCAAGCCAGGTCAATGCTTTCATGGGCTATTTGCCGCAGGTATCGGCAACCTTTGACCGCGAATGGGTCAAACAGCGTATTGACCGTTCGGACAATACCGTGTTTGCACTTGGTAAAGGCAATTTCGATAACCGCCAGCGTACCTTCCAGCTGCAGCAGCATATCTTTGATTTTGAAACCATCATGGATATCGTGGCATCGGATATGGGCCGCATGCGGTTGAAAAAATCGCTTGAAACCGCCAAGCTTGACGTTGGCTATCAGACGATTGAAGCCTATCTCAGCACGCTTGCAGCAGCTGACGATGCCCGTCTGGCCCAGATCGAACATGCCTCGATGGCTGAACGCAAGGTCGATATCGACACCCGCCAGAAACAGGGTCTAGCAACGTCCTATGAATCGGACCTGGTTGCTGCCCGCCTGGCCGAAGCCGAAGCCCGCGTTGTTGCCACCCGCACCTCCTATCAGCGTGCCTTTGCCCAGTTGCAGCGCCGCGTTGGCAGCCTACCGGCATCGCTGGCAACCCTGGCACACAATGTCGAACTGCCGAAACTGGCAGAAACCGATGTTGACCATTGGCTGGAAGCCGCATTGAAAAGCAGCCCGCGTGTGCGTGCGATGGATTATTCCATCGATGAACGCAAAGCAGCCCTTGCTGCCGACGTTGGCCAGGCCCTGCCGACCTTCGATTTCATCTTTACCGATACCCGCCGTGATTCCGGTGGGTCGCTGTTTGGTGGCGGCAGCCTGACCCATGAAGGTGTGGCGATGCTGCGCCTGAATGTGCCGCTGTTCAACCCGGGTGGCCGTGGTTACGAAGCCCTTGAAACCCGCAGCCAGGTGGACCAGGCCCGTTACCAGCGTGCCATTTACCTGCGTGAACTGCGCGAAACGGTTACCGGCACCATCAATGAACTGGTAAACGGCCCGGACCGCATCAAGGCGCTGGTCAAAGGTGTTGAAACCCACCGTCGTATTGTTGATGCCGTCAAAATCAAATTTGATGCTGGCCAGTCAACCGTTCTCGATGTTCTTGACGAAGACGAAGACCTGTTTGCCATGGAACGCCAGGCGCTTGCCGCGATCTATAGCCACCTTCTGAACTATGCCCTGATCCATCAGGTTACCGGCACGCTGGACGATGCCCAGATCGCATCGATCAACCAGCTTCTGGATCCGAACCTGCCGATGATTACCGCAAGCACCGACTTTGCGACCTACAGCCACGACACGATGCCGATTTCGGTTCAGTAAGTCGGGTTAAAAAGGACTTGCCATGCTCTCAACTCACCCCTGCCGGGTTTACCGGTGGGGGTGTTTTGTTTATGGGCGGGATTTGTTTTCGGGTGCTGCAGCATCCGGTGTCGCATGCATTTGCATCGCCTGCCTTAAATCACCGCCCCATGCCATATATCGCAGGCCAAAAACGGCGGCCGGGTGGCAGGTCACACTGCCATTATTGGGCTTCGCGGGTTCGGCGGTGAAGGGTTCATTTTTGCCACTGGTCTGGCGAAAGGCCTCAAGCACGATGCCGATATCGCAGGGTAGGGCCTTGATATAGGTTTCGCGCGCCATTGCGGGCAGGGTCCGTGTACCGGCACCATCCTGCGCCCATACATGAATGCCGGTTTTTTCAAGGCTGCCCAGCCAACCGGCATAGGCATCGGGTGTCAGCTTGCCGCCGCTAAAGGCGCTGACATGCACCGGCAGATCAAGGCGGCTTGCAAGGCCCCCCAGCCGTTCATTGACGATATCGCGCCGGGCCTTTTGCTCGAAATTCCAGTCATCAAGCTCCAGCGGCACATACCAGCCAGCAATTGAAATTCCCCAATCCTGGCGAATGGTGTTTGCCTGCTTTAACGACAGCCCCAATTGATGTTCAAGATACGCGCCAGTTCCCGCCGTATCAATTTCGGCAAGCCGGTTATAATAGGCCGGGTCCATATGCAGGCCCATAATCAGCGATAAACCCTGATCGCGCGCATCCTTCAGGCTGTTTGCCAACCAGCCGTTTTTGCCACCAAAATCGATATCGCCATAGGATGTCCATTGCACGATGACGGTATTAAACCTGTTTTCGCGGGTTTTTTGCCAAATCCTGTTCCATTGCGCGGGTGTGATGTTGGCGTCAGTTTCATGGGGTTGATAAAACAGGGCCTGACCATTTGATTGCTGGCCGTTCTGTACCTGCTGGTTATCCCACTCCGCGACATCCTGTGCCGCTGCCGGGTGCAACGCGATCATGGTTAAGGCCGTCGTTATTACCAGGGTTCTGAAAATACGCATCAGAAATTCACCTCCAGCCCAAACAGGATGCCATCCGCCCCTTCATACAGGTTACCACCAACCGATTTTTGATATTCCAACCGGGCATTCACGCGCGTTCGGTAGGCATTGTATTTATCTTCATCGGTATAAAGCTGCCAGCGCAGGCCAACACCGGTCCGCAGGTCCTGACGCCAGGTATCGTTCGGGTCCTGGGCCGCGGCCTCGACAAAGCCATAAGGCATGATCGTTTGTGCCGACTGCGTTGGCAGTTTGAAACTATGCCCCTGCTGATAGCGTGACAGCGCCATATGATTGCCTGATCGCGTCCACCATGACAGGTCAAGATTGACGAAACGTTCGTTCCAGTCATCTTCACCAACCCGCCAGTCATTGCGATATTCATCCTGATCAAGGAAGGACGCCGTTGCCCGCAAAATCAGGTCATTATCGCGCTTGTGGGTGTCGTTAAGGTCGCTGATGCCATCCACCAGTTTACCGGGATTGATCAGATCACCGGCTTTGATGCCGGGCGTGCCGCTTTTGTCCCGTTGGGTCTGGCTGAACAGTTCGCCATAAAGGTTCAGGTTATAATCCCCAAGCGGTTTGTAGCGCAGGCCAAGGCCGGTTGCCAGTGTCTGGCCGTAACGTGCATGGCCATCCGCCCCGGTCAGTACCCGTCCATAAACCGAGAATGTGCTGCCATTGCGGCTGGGTTCATCGCCAAGGGCATGGTCCCACAGGGCCGTTTGCACATTCTGCGATGCTGCACGACGATCTGTTGCGTTGTTGCCAAGGGGTAGTTCCGTGGTGCCAGCCGGGGACCAAGTGCTTGCAAGGGTCACACTATTGCGCCGTTCCAGTGTTTCGTGTGCACGTCGCTGGCGGTAACGTCGGGCATCAAGGCTGCCAAAATCATCGCCTTGGGTTACCGGGTTCTGTTCAAGGTCGATGGCATGTTCCAGTTCGCGGCGGGCACCTGTACTGTTTTCAACAGCATTATAGCGGTTGGCCAGGGTTTCATGCAGGCGATAATCATCGGGATAATCCTGCACAGCCCGTTTCAGATACGGGATTGCCGCATTTTGTTGCCCGGTATCGTCAAGGCTGGCAAGGCGCATGCCCAGATCGGCGTTATAACGCGGGTTATCAGGCTGCAATTCGTGGGCCTTTGCCAGCCATTCCGTGCTTTGCGGCAAATCGCCCGCCTTTTGTGCCGTGGCCGATGCCGCATAGTAATTTTCGGGCGACGGGCTGTTTTGCAGGGCAATTTTTTGCCGGCCCAGTGCCAGTTCGGGTTTGTTACGTGCTTCGGCAATGGTGGCCCCCAGGGCCCAGTCATTCGCCTTTGTCAGGTTTTCAGCCTGTTGCCAAAAATGTTCGGCTTGGTCGGGTTGGCCAGCTTCCAGCGCGCTACGTGCGGCGGTCAGGCGGGCATTGTCCGTCATTTGACCGGCGGGAACCCGCTGCCATATTTTTAACGCTGCATCCGGGCTGCCGCCCGCTTCAAGGGCATAGGCAAGGGATGGCAGGCTGGCCTGATCGCCCAGATCAACCGCCTTTTGATAGTAAATCGATGCAATGCCCGGCGTTTGATCCATCGCGCATTGGCCCAGTGCAGCCAAGGTTGCGGTTTCACTGGTTTGGCCGGTTGCTGCGTCCTTTACGATGTCGCAATAATCATTGCTGGCAAGCTGCAATAAAACCAGCCCGCGTGTTTTATCATCCAGTTTTGCCAGCACCTGCTTGACACGTGGCACATCGCCTGCACCAATATTCTGGGCATAAAACGCCGCCAGGCGCTGTAACAGGGCTTCGGGCAATTGGCCATGATGCTGGTCATAGGCCTGTTCCAGCAGTTTTTTGGCACTACCTGTCTGGTTGTGTTTCAGGGCCAGGTAACTGGCCTGGTCAAGGGCGCCTAAGTCACCATTTTTGCGATATACCGCCAGCCAGTATTTTTCTGCCCCGGCATCATCATGCAGGCTTTGCAAAATCTGTGCACTCAGGGTCATAGTTTCGACGGTTTGCGGCTGGTCGTTTAACCAGGCAATGGCCGCACGGTCCTCGCCCCGGTCGCGCAATATGCCGATCAGCACATTTTGCCGTTCGTCCTGCCAGCGTGCTGGCAGGCTTTGTGTTTTCAGCGCGTCAATCGCCTCAAGACGCTGTGCCAGGATCAGCCATGTTTGCGGGGCTGTTTGGGCATCACACCGGGCAAATTGCTGTTTTGCCAGTTGCGCATCATGGCGCGACAGCCATTCGGCAGTTTCAAGGCACGGACGATCAAGATTCTTGCTGGTAACCTGATACAAATTTGTATCGCCGGTTGCTTTGGCCAATTCCCACAGGGTTTCCTGCTGGGCGCGGTCATCGCGCAGCGACGCGGGCAGGGCCTGCAACCAGCGTTTGGCAACGGCAATATTGCCTAGTGCAATGGTCCGGTTCGCCAGCGCAAGCTGCGCCTGTGCCTGGCTTTTGCTATCAGGTGCACTGGGCAGTAGGGCGATCAGCCCCTGTTCATCCTGAACATTGGCGTAGGCGGTGGCAAGGCGTTGCCAGTTTTCAGGCGACAGGCGGCCCTGATCGGCCAGCGGGGCAAGTTCGGCAATGACCGTGCGCCAATTATCAAGCTGTTCGGCCCAAATGGCGCGTGCGCGGCGCAGGCTGTCGCCATCTTCGCGGCCTTTGATGCTTTCAAGCCATGCCAGTGCCTTTTGTGCGCCATCGGGCTGTTTGGAAAGTGCATCGGCATAGGCCCGCCAGATTTGTTCGCGATCGGCAATTTCAACTGTGTGATCCAGCCAGTCGCGAATTTGCGCCTCGGTCGGGGTGGATGTTTCAATCCATTTGATGCGCAATTCCTGCAGGGTTTCGCGCTTTTGTGTGCCATCGGGCAGGGCATTTGCGCTTTCCAGGGCCTGGTCAAAATGCCCCTGGTTGGTTTGCGCCTGAACGATCAGGCGGCGTGCCTCGGTATTTTCCGGCACCAGCGACAACAGATGTGTCATCAGCTTTTCGACTTCCGCCCAGTTTTCACGCCGGGCTTCGCGATAGGCGCGGTCAAGATAGGGGTAGCTGCGAAAATCGGCAAATTTATCAAGGCTGTCGGCATGGGCTGGGGCCACCGGGGCCAGCGGGATCACGCCTGTTGCCAGCAATGCCAGCAAAGACAGGCCGATTGCACGGTGAGGGCGGGTCATGCAGCCTCCAGTGCGAATTGATAGGCGGCATGCTGTTCGCGGGCCTGGTCTTTCAGGGCTTCGTCCAGGCGTTCCTGGGTGATGATGCCGCGCGAAATAAGGTGTGTGCCAAGCGATTCCTTTTCCGGGTCATAATCGATCAGGGCCTGGTTAAACAGGGCTGCCGATACGATCCCGCGCACCTGCAAAAGTTCACCCAGCATGACCTGATGCTGGCAAATATGTTCGATCCGGTCGCGATGGTTGCTATTGGCGCGGGCAAATTCCAGAACGGTGCGGGTTTCCTCGTTCTGGTGGCGGTCGCTATACCAGTTGCGCAGGGCAAGGGTTACGCGGCCCTGCGGGGCAAGCCGGCAGGAAACAGGCTGTTTTAACTGCCGGCTGATCGCGCCCAGCGACACCTGACTGATGGGGCGTTCGGATGCCAAAACAAGGGTTTCACCCTGCTGTTCAATGGGCACCACGGCGTAACGCAGCGCCAGATAACGCGGGAATTTTTCGATCAGATCGGCCGAAATGGCAAAGGGGTCCAAATCTTCCCATTCCATGCCGGCCTGTTCTGCCAGAACTTCGACCAGCTGGGTGCTGTTGATCAAGCCGCGAACCATCAATTCCCGGCCAAGGCGGCGGCGATCAGGGCTGGTAATGGCGGCTTCAAGCTGTTCGGGTGCCAACAGGCCCTTTTGGATCAGGCGTTGACCAATGGGCACCTGTGCGGTGGCATCAACGGTGGGAAATTCGTGCGAGGTCTTATCCCAGGCAACCCGGCGGGAATCTCCGATTTTGACAACCTGGCGCAAGGCCCGCAAATTGGCGCAGAAATTGATAACGTTGCTCCAGACCACGCGGGGAATGGAAAGCAGGCCCTGATGGATGCCATAAAACCGCGTGACGAAATAGCACCGTTGAAACAGCCGGTTGGCCAGCAAAACGCCATTGCACAGCAAAACCGCCTGCAATGCCGGGTCATCCCCCAGGATAGAGGGGAAATGCCAGGCTTCGGGAACAAAGGTGGTGATCAGCCACATGATCAGGGTTACAACCAGCAGAATATTGACCAGCAAACCCAACAGGTTGGTCAGCAAACCGCGCCGGTCGCGCCACAGGAAATAGTTGATCACGCCACGCGGGCTCCAGCCCAGATTGCTAGTTCCCTGGAATACGATGCCGGTAATCCAGCGGGATTTCTGGCGCACCGCATGGCCAAAGGAACGCGGGAAATGTTCACGTACGCAAATGACCTGGGCGGTGGCGCGGTTCATGCCGGGAACCCAGCGGGTTTTTAACGCCAGGCTGGGGTCAGAAACCGAAAACCGGGCAAAAATGCACACCATGCCCTTTTGTTTCAGGCGGAAACCGATATCGTAATCTTCCGTCAGACTTTGCACGTCAAAGGCAATGCCGTCGCCATCTTCAAGCAGGGCAGCAATGGCGCGGCGGCTAAAACAGGTGCCAACACCGGCACTGGGCACCTGGCCGGAAAGGGCCTCGCGCACGATAACGTCCTTGCCGTGATATTCGGCAAATTCGTCGGCATAATGCCCGGCGGTAAAGCCCCACCATTTTGGTGGATAGGGGTATACAGGAACCTGGATCAGGTCCTTTTTGGGCAGCAGATAGTTAAACAGGCGCAATTCGAGCGGCGAAATAACGTCTTCGGCATCATGCAGGATAAAACCGGCAAACTGGATGCTGGCATTGGCCTCGAAGGTTAAAATGGCATCAATGATATTGTTCAGGCAGTCGGCCTTGCTTGTCGGGCCGGGGCGCACACAAACCACTTTGTGCACATTGGGAAACTGCTTGCACACTGCATCAACATCGCGCTGGGTGTCGGGGTCGTTGGGATAGGTGCCAACAAAGATCTGATAGTTTTCGTAATCCAGTGTTGCCGCCGCAAGGCGGGCCATTTCACCAACCACGCCGACCTCCTGCCAGGCTGGGACCATGATGGCAAGGGGCTTTTCCGGCACGCCATACAGGCGTTTCTGGTCGGCCGGGGCGTATTTGTCATAAATGCGGAAATGGCGAAAACAGGTGCGCGCCCAATAAACGATATCAATAAACAGATCATCGATCCCCAGCAGGAAAATCGTCCCGGCCAGAATGATCACAACGATTTTAAGCGCAAAGAAAACGTAGATCAGCGCATCAACCAGTTCGAAACTCATGCGCATTCATCCAGTGATTGCGAACGTTTCCATTCCTGCAGGCGTTTGACAATGCGTTCACAGGCATGGCCATCGCCAAACGGGCTGCGCGCGGTGGCAAATTCGCTGTAATAGACCGGGTCTTCGATCAGGCGAATGGTCTGGGCGATGATCTTTTCCCGATCCGTACCAACCAGCATATCACGGTCCTGATCGCGGCCGGATGGCCGTTCGGTCACGTTGCGCAGGACCATTACCGGTTTGCCAAGGGCGGGGGCTTCTTCCTGCACACCGCCGGAATCGGTCATGATCAGATAGGCATTGTTCATCAGCCAGACGAAATGCTGGTAATCCTGCGGTGGAACCAAAAAGATATTGTCGTGATGGCCCAGCATCCGGTGCACCACATCATGAACACGCGGGTTCATGTGCACAGGATAAACAAATTGGATATCAGGGTAACGGTGTGCCAGTTCGGACAGGGCCAGGCATATCTGCTCAAAGCCATGTCCTAGACTTTCGCGGCGGTGACCCGTGATCAGCACCATTTTCCGCGCCGGGTTGATCCGGGTAAGTGGGGATCCGGGTGCGGGCTGCCAGCCGGTTTCATCAAGCTGGTTTTTCATCCATAGCAGCGCATCAATCACGGTATTGCCGGTTACGACGATGCAATTATCAAAAATGCCTTCGCTTAGAAGGTTCAATTTTGCCTGTTCTGTCGGCGGGAAATGCAGGTTTGCCAAAACACCGGTCAGGCGGCGGTTGGCTTCTTCGGGCCAGGGAGATTGCAGGTCGCCTGTGCGCAAACCGGCCTCAATATGGGCAACCGGAATATGGCGGTGAAATGCTGCAAGGCAGGCGATAAAACTGGTGGTGGTATCACCATGGACCAGTACGATATCAGGCTGGTTTTGCTGATAGCTTTGATCAAGCTTTTCAAGCAGCACCTTTGACAGACCATTCAATGTCTGATCGCGGGTCATGACATCAAGGTCTTCGTCAAGATGCAGGTCAAAAGCCGAAATAACAGATGCAAGCATTTCGCGATGCTGGCCGGTGGAACAGATGTGCAAATCAATATCGGGCTGGTTTTGAAGCAGGCGCGCCAACGGCGCCATCTTGATTGCTTCGGGGCGGGTACCAAAAACCATCATGACTTTAAGGTTCATTTTTATCTCGATTACTGTTCTTGGTCTCTGTTCGGCACGGCCTGATGCTATTTCAGGAAGTATTTCATTCCTGATGCTCGCGAAAAATATATGTATTCATTGGGTACGATTGTTTAAGTGAATTGGTTCAATTAAACGAAAGTCGATATTTATTGTTCCATGTTCGGCAAAATAATGGCGTTATTTGACTTCAAATTGCCAAAATTAGACGAAGCTAAAACCATCCATGTAAATGAATGTTTTCTGATATATCGCTGGATTTCAATTGATTGTCAAAATCACAATTCTGACGAATTATTACAATTGTGCGGGGGAATTCTTTTTAAAGTACAATTATTTATGGAATATTCGTTCTTAAAACGATTGCAGAGATTGGAGAATCTCAAGTATTTCGCCAAAAAATCGTAATTTTATCTAAAATAATATTTTAGATGCTATTTTATTCAATCAATAATTACATCGATCAAAATAGCGTGTTTTACCCTTCAGGGTGCAGGGATGGGTTAGGGAATTTACCTTACGGGTGAGATATCCCTATCCCGTGCCGGAAGCGTGAAATTCTGTCAGGCGGATGAGGCCTGATTGCGTTTCATAAACATCGGCCCGCCGCGAAAACGCGGGAAGCCATAACCGTTAATCATGACCACATCAATCGCATCGGCCGTTTGGGCGATGCCTTCCTGCAGGATTTTATCGCCTTCGCGTTGCATGGCGGAAATGATCGCATTGATGATTTCAGTTTGGTCAAACGGGCGGCGTTTTATGCCTTTGCGGGCGGATTCCTGCTCGATCAGGCGGGTAACGTCGGGGTCCGGGCGCGGCGGTGATTTGGCATCGTCATAAATAAACCAGCCCCTGCCGGTTTTGCGGCCAAACCGGCCCTGTTCACACAGATAATCGCCAAGGGCGACATAGCGTTCGGCAGGGTCGCGCGTGGCGGCCTGGCGTTGCCGGGTTTTCCACGAAATTTCCAGCCCGGCCATGTCCTGCATGGCAAACAGGCCCATGGGAAAACCAAAATCGGTCATGGCGGCGTCGATCTGTTCGGGATAGGCGCCATCTTCGATCATATATTCGCACTGTTTGCGATAGGCCGACATGATGCGGTTGCCGATAAACCCGTCGCAAACGCCGGTGGGAACCGCAATTTTCCCCAATTTGCGGGCAAATGATAGCGCCGTTGCCAGGGTTTGCGGGTTGGCGCCATCGGTGCAAACAACTTCCAGCAGCTTCATGATATGGGCGGGCGAGAAAAAATGCAGCCCAATCACCCGTTCAGGGCTGGAAACGCTGCAGGCAAGCGCATTGATATCAAGATAGGACGTGTTCGAGGCAATGATGGTGTCGCTGCCAACGGTTGCAGCAATGCTGGCAAAGACGTCCTTTTTAACGGCGAAATCCTCGAACACGGCTTCGATCACCAGTCCGGTGGGGGCCAGTGTCGCATAATCCGTGCTACCGGTCAGTTTTGCCAGAAGCTGATCAAAGCGGGATGGTGAAATGATGCCGCGTTTCAGGCTGCTTTGCAGATGGCGGCTGACATTTTCATGCCCGCTGGCAAGGGCAGCCTCATCACGTTCAATCATCACGACGTCATAGCCCGCCAACAGGCAGGCCGTTGCAATGCCAGCCCCCATCAGGCCGCCGCCAATAATGCCGATTGTCGCCAGGTCGGTTGGGGTTATGTCGCGGGTGACTGGCAACTTGGCAACGTTCTTTTCAGCCATGAAAATATGGCGCAACGCACGTGATTGTTCGCCATCGCGCAAGGCAACAAATTGCTGCCTTTCGTGGGCCAGCGCCTGATCGGCTGGAAGGCCAAGATTTTCGCGGACGGTTTTAACCGCAATAACGGGTGCAACGGCGCCCCGTGCCCTTTGCGCCGTTTGCGCGATCAGGGATTCCCAATCGATATTTGCCGGGCGGTGGGAAGTTACAGTGGCTGTGGCAGTAGCAAGGGCAGGGGGGCAGGGCAGGGATGAAACCCTGTTGGCAAAGGCAATGGCGGCGGCAAGCAAATCGTTATCTGCCGGTGTGATTTCGTCAATCAGGCCCCAGTCCAGGGCAGTCGCGGCCGATATTGGCTTGCCATTGGCAATAAGGGATATCGCATTTTCTGCACCGATCAGGCGCGGGGCACGCACAGTGCCACCCGCACCGGGGATCAGACCCAGATTAACCTCGGGAAAGCCAAGGCGGGTTGTGGCGCTGGCGATGCGGTAATGACAGCCAAGTGCAACTTCAAGCCCGCCGCCTAACACGGTGCCATGCAAGGCGGCGATGATGGGAATGGGCAATGCTTCCAATGCCAGAATTACATCAGGCAGCAGCGGGTCGCGGGCAGGCTGGTTAAATTCGCCAATATCGGCCCCGGCGATAAAGGTTTTGCCGTGGCAGGACAGAATAATCGCATTAACGGCCGAATTTTGCCCGATATCAGCCAGCGCATCGACCAATCTGCTGCGCACCGCGTGGCTGGTGGCATTGATTGGCGGATTATCAATGGTGATGATGGCAAGATTTTCGGTAAATTCGACCGTTACTGCAGGCATTTTATTCTCCGTCGTCAATAATGCCGGCCAGAAGGCAGCAGGTCATATCGGATTCCGGGTCGGCCAGATCGCCAATAACATTGAAATGGTGGCGGTCCGGGGCATGGATGCTTTGGGTCGTGGCACCAAGGCCGGTCCAGATATTTGCCAGAAGGTCGTTCTGGCGGACAAATTCGGGTCTTTCATCGGCCCCCACCCAGCAGGTCACCTGTGCAGCCCGATCCCCCGGGCGCGCCGGGGCCAGCAGGGCCGCACTTTCGCTGATAGCCTCAGGAATATCGATATTTAATACCTGGTTCATCGCGGTGTTGCGCAATGGCCGCAAATCATGCAGGCCGCTGATCGACATGACGTGATGGATGCGATCAAGCGTTGCCGGGGCAAGTGGGCTATCGGCACAGATCATGCGGCTGACAAGATGGCCGCCAGCCGAATGGCCCGACAAATGAATTGGCCCGGCAATGGTGCCTGCCGCATGGTCAATGGCAGCGGCAATTTGCCGGGTGATGCTGGCAAGGCGGGCTTCGGGTGCAAGGGTGTAACTGGGTAGGCAAACCGCCCAGCCGCGTTTGATCGCACCATTGGCAAGGTGCGACCAGGTTGATTTATCAAATGCCTTCCAATAGCCGCCATGGACAAACACCATCAGGCCTTTGGGCGTGTTTTCGGGTAGGAACAGGTCATATTTTTCGCGCTCATGCGGGCCATAGGCCACATCGATGTTTGCGCGGCCCGCCGCAATCAGGCCATCGCGAAATGCGCTGGCTTCCTTTGTCCAAAGCGGCGGAAAGCTGGCGGCATTTTCGATGTGATCGCCATTGGCATAGGCATCGTCCCAGTCCCTGATCATGGCTGATTTCCCTGTTGGTTTTGCAGTAAGCACAAAGACATGGACCGATTGCAGCATGGATGCAACCGCGTTCTGGGTGCCTTTGGCGATGCCCTGATTTCATCAGCCTAGCGAATTTGGAAATTATTTTAAACATAAAATATTTAGACTTGAACTAGGCAGAAAGCAGGCGTACCGTTTCTCCATTCATCCCGTAACACGACATCATAAAAGGGGGATCAGGTGAGAATTGCATGTTTGGGTGGTGGCCCCGCCGGGCTTTATTTTGCCATATCCATGAAGTTGCGTGATCCTTCGCACGACATTACTGTTTTTGAACGCAACCAGGCCGATGATACATTCGGCTGGGGTGTTGTGTTGTCCGATGAAACGCTGGCTAATCTGGCAGTGAATGACGCCAAAAGTGCCAGTGCCATTCGCGAGAATTTTTCCTATTGGGATGACGTTGCCGTTCATTTCCGCGATGAAAAAATCGTATCGACCGGGCATGGTTTTTGCGGGATTGGCCGTAAAAAGCTTTTGATCCTGTTACAGGAACGCGCCCGCGAAGTCGGTGTTGATTTGCAGTTTGGCACTGATATCGCCGCCGCATCGGACCTTAAATCGGACTATGATCTGATTGTTGCCTGCGATGGCCTTAATTCCAGGGCGCGCAGCGAATATGCCGAGCATTTCCAGCCCGACATCGATACCCGGAAATGCAAATTCGTCTGGCTGGGCACGCACCAGAAATTCAATGATGCCTTCACCTTTATTTTCGAGGAAACCGATAAAGGCTGGGTCTGGGCGCATGCCTATCAGTTTGATGATGAAACAGCGACCTTCATCGTTGAGTGTTCCGAGGAAACCTGGGCGGCCTATGGCTTTGGCGAGATGACCAAGGAACAGTCGATCGCTACCTGCGAGGAGATTTTTGCCAAACATCTGGGCGGGCATGCCCTGATGTCGAATGCCAATCACATTCGCGGGTCGGCATGGTTAAGTTTCCCGCGCGTTTTGTGCAAAAGCTGGTCGTATGAAAATATTGTATTGATGGGCGATGCCGCGGCAACGGCGCATTTTTCCATTGGCTCGGGCACCAAGCTGGCGCTGGAAAGCGCGATTGCGCTCGCGGAATATGTCCATACCGAAGCCAGCCTACCTGCGGCCTTTGCCAAATACGAAGATGAACGGCGCCTGGAAGTATTGCGTTTGCAATCGGCAGCGCGCAATTCGATGGAATGGTTCGAGGAAGTTGAACGGTATTTCGACCTTGACCCGGTGCAGTTTACCTATTCGCTGCTAACCCGGTCCCAGCGCATCAGCCACGAAAATTTACGCCTGCGTGACCCGGCCTGGCTGGGCGATGCAGAAAACTGGTTTGCAAAGCGCGCGGGTTTGGCCCCGGCCAATGACGCGGCCGTGCATCCCATGTTTGTGCCGTTTAAATTGCGCGAGATGACGGTGAAAAACCGCATCGTTGTGTCCCCCATGGCACAATATAAGGCCATTGATGGTTGCCCGACCGACTGGCATTTGGTGCATTATGGCGAACGGGCCAAGGGTGGGGCGGGCCTTGTTTATACCGAAATGACCTGCGTTTCACCCGAAGGGCGCATTACACGGGGCTGCCCAGGCCTTTATACGCCCGAACAAGAAGCCGCCTGGGCGCGCATTGTCGGGTTTGTGCATAACGAAAGTGATGCCAAAATTTGCGCCCAGATCGGTCATTCCGGTGCCAAGGGTTCCACCCAGCTGGGGTGGGAAGAAATGGATGCGCCTTTAAAAGATGGCAACTGGCCGCTTTTGGCGGCATCGGACGTGGCATGGTCGCCGAAAAACCAGAAACCACAGGCAATGATGCGCCCGGATATGGATATGGTGCGTGACCAGTTTGTGGCCGCCGCCCGGATGGCGGATCGCGCCGGGTTTGACATGATCGAAATTCACGCCGCACATGGTTATTTGCTGTCATCCTTTATCACGCCGGTTACCAATCACCGCGATGATGAATATGGCGGCAGCCTTGAAAACCGCATGCGTTACCCGCTGGAAGTGATTTTGGCAGTGCGCGAAGTGTGGCCGGATGCAAAGCCGCTGTCGGTGCGTATTTCCGCCAATGACTGGGTGGGGGATGCGGGCATTACCCCGGCCGATGCGGTGGAAATTGCCAAAATCCTTAAGGCGCACGGCGTTGACATTTGTGATGTGTCCGCCGGGCAGACCACAAAGGATGCCCGCCCTGTTTATGGCCGTATGTTCCAGACACCGTTTTCCGACCGTATCCGCAACGAAGCCAAAATCGCAACCATGGCGGTGGGCAATATTTACGAACCGGACCATGCCAATTCCATCCTGATGGCAGGCCGAGCGGACCTGGTTTGTCTGGCACGGCCGCATCTGGCGGACCCGTATTGGACACTTCATGCCGCAGCCCAGCTTGGCAATCGCAGCGAGGGTTGGCCGCAACCATACCTTGCCGGGCGGGACCAGCTTTGGCGGTTGGCAGAACGGAACGACCAGATGACGGGGAAAGTATGATGGCAGGCAAGCTGGCGGTGAAAACAGCCATCGTTACCGGTGGTGGTAGTGGGGTTGGGGCCGAAATTGCCCGCAACCTTGCCACGCTGGGCGTAACGGTTTTTATCGCCGGGCGCCGGTTGGGGCCGCTTGAAGACGTTGCAAAGGGAAATTCAAACATCATCCCGCTGGCAGCGGATGTAAGCGATCAGGCATCGGTTGAAAAACTGGTGCAGGATGTGGTGGCAAAGGCCGGCGCGCCAGACCTGATCATTGCCAATGCCGGTATGGCCGAAAGTGCGTCTTTTATCCGCGCGACGCTTGATAGCTGGCAGAAAAACATTGATGTCAATTTGACCGGGACATTCCATACATTTCAGCAGGCATTGCGCGTGATGGATTTGGCAAAACCGGCACGGTTGATTGCCATTGCCTCGACTGCAGGGCTTAAGGGATATGGTTATGTCGCGCCCTATTGCGCGGCAAAGCACGGTGTGGTGGGCCTTGTTCGGGCATTGGCGGCTGAGCTGGCGACAAGTGCCATTACGGTGAATGCCATTTGCCCTGGCTTTACCGACACGCCGATGCTGGACCAATCCATTGCCAACATCGCGCAAACAACTGGCATGAGCGAAGACGCCGCCCGCGCCAGCCTGGCAAAAATCAACCCGCAAAACCGTTTCATCACACCGCAGGAAATTGCCGAAACGGTTTTGTGGTTATGTTCGGAACATGCCGGGTCGATGACCGGGCAGGCCATTTCGGTTTCAGGAGGGGAAATATGAACATGAATGACAGCAATTCCCATTCCCACCCCGCGCGGGACCCCTTGCATGACGACAATATCGGCGAAACCAGTGATCTTTCAAAGGCACGGCTGCGTGCCTGGTTGCAGATATTGCGGGTATCGCGCCGGATTGAAGGCGAATTACGCGAAAAAATGCGGGTTGAATATGACTCAACCCTGCCCCGGTTTGACGTGATGGCCGCCCTTTACCGCGCCAAAGATGGCCTGCGTATGAGCGAACTTTCAAAATCGCTGATGGTATCAAATGGCAATGTGACCGGGATTGTCGAACGCCTGGTCAATGAAGGCATGATCACGCGCATTGCCGTGGAAAATGACCGCCGCGCCTTGATGGTAAAACTGACGCCCGAAGGACGGGATGATTTTGCCCGCCGTGCCCTGGTGCATGAAGGCTGGGTCAGTGACCTGTTTGACGGCATGACAACCGAAGATGCCAGCGACCTGATTGCGATTTTGCGCCGGGTGCAAAGCCGAAAGGATGCTTCCCATGACTGATATGAAACAGTTTACCCCGCATCATTTCAAATGGCGGATGGAAGGCGATGTGGCGGTGGTATCGCTGGATCGGCCAGACCGCAAAAACCCGCTGACATTTGATAGCTATGCCGAGCTGCGCGATATGTTTCGCGCCTTGCCGGAATGCGACGATGTAAAGGCCGTTGTTTTTGCATCAAACGGCGGCAATTTTTGTTCGGGTGGCGATGTGCATGACATTATCGGCCCGCTTATTGACCGCGATATGAAGGGGCTTTTGGCCTTTACCCGGTTAACCGGCGATCTGGTTAAATCGATGGTGGCATGTGGCAAGCCGGTGATTGCCGCGGTGGATGGCATTTGTGTGGGTGCTGGGGCGATTATTGCCATGGCATCGGATATCCGCCTTGCCAGCCCGGATGCCAAAACCGCCTTTTTGTTTACCCGCGTTGGCCTTGCGGGTTGTGACATGGGGGCATGCGCCATTCTGCCCCGCATTATCGGCCAGGGCCGTGCAGCCGAACTGCTTTATACCGGCCGTTCCATGAGTGCCGATGAAGGCGAAAAATGGGGTTTTTATAACCGCCTGATCGCGGCTGAAACACTGGAGGCCGAAGCCATTTCAATGGCGCAGCGCATCGCCCAGGGGCCGAATTTTGCCCATATGATGACCAAAACCATGCTGGCACAGGAATGGAATATGGGCATCGAACAGGCGATCGAGGCCGAAGCCCAGGCCCAGGCGATTTGTATGCAGACGGTGGATTTCAAACGTGCCTATGAGGCCTTTGTCGCCCGTGAAAAACCGGTTTTCAAAGGGGACTGATGATGGGCGATACATCGTGGCAGGACTGGCCGTTTTTTAACGATCATCATCGCAAACTTGCCCGTGATCTCGATAGCTGGGCAGGGCGCGAGCTGGCCGGGCTGGACCATGCCAATACCGATGATACCTGCCGCAATCTGGTATCGCGGCTGGCCGATGGCGGCTGGCTGGACCATGCCACGATTGACCCGAAAAACGCAACATCCAGCCTGGATGTTCGCAGCCTGTGCATCATTCGCGAAACACTGGCACGTCATGATGGGCTGGCAGACTTTGCCTTTGCCATGCAGGGGCTGGGTAGCGGGGCAATTTCGCTGTTTGGCACCCAGACGCAAAAGGATGAATGGTTGCCACAGGTCCGTGCGGGCAAGGTATTATCGGCCTTCGCCCTGACCGAACCGCAATCGGGTTCGGATGTGGCGAATATTACGCTGTCGGCCGCGCGCGATGGTGATGATTACATCCTCGATGGCGAAAAAACCTGGATATCGAATGGCGGAATTGCCGGGCTTTATGTGGTTTTTGCCCGCACTGGCGAAGGGCCGGGGGCAAAGGGCCTGTCGGCCTTTATTGTGCCGGGCGATGTACCGGGCTTTGAAATTGCCGAACGGCTGGAAACCATTGCCCCGCATCCTTTGGCCAGGTTGCGGTTTTCGGGCTGTCGTATTCCTGCTTCTAATCGCATTGGTGAAGGCGGACAGGGCTTTAAAATTGCCATGTCCGTGCTTGATGTTTTTCGGTCAACCGTTGCTGCGGCGGCCCTTGGCTTTGCGCGACGTGCGCTGGATGAAACCATAGACCGGGTACAAAACCGCCATTTGTTTGGCGCCCCCTTGTTCGATTTGCAAATGGTGCAGGGGCATGTGGCTGACATGGCGCTCGATGTAGATAGCAGTGCGCTTCTGGTTTATCGCGCGGCCTGGCTAAAGGATAGCGGCGCGGCACGGGTTAGCCGCGAAGCCGCCATGGCAAAGCTTTTTTCAACCGATCATGCACAAACCGTCATTGATAAGGCGGTGCAAATTCACGGGGGCGACGGTGTGCGATCAGGGCACATCATTGAACGCCTGTATCGGGAGATCCGCGCCCTTCGCATCTATGAAGGGGCATCAGACGTCCAAAGAATAATTATCGCACGGCAAACGCTGGCACATACATAATTCAGGGGCTTCATCATGCTGGGACCAACCGCACATACCGATACTTTTACCCGTGATAATTTGCCACCGGCTGATTCCTGGCCGGAATTTCTGCTCGATGGGTTTGATTACCCCGACCATATCAATGTTGGCGTGGAACTGACGGACCGAATGGTGGAACGCGGTTTTGGCGATAATACCGCCCTGATCGGCAATGGTCGCCAGCGCACCTATAAGGAACTGTCAGACTGGACCAACCGTATCGCCCATGCCCTGGCCGAAGATTACGGCGTGGCACCGGGCAACCGTGTTTTGATCCGTTCGGCCAATAATCCGGCAATGGTGGCCTGTTGGCTGGCGGCGACCAAAATTGGCGCGGTGGTGGTCAATACCATGCCGATGCTGCGCGCGGGCGAGCTTGGCAAAATTGTCGATAAGGCCGAAATTGCCTTTGCCCTGTGCGATACGCGGCTGATGGATGAAATGGTTGCCTGCGCAAAAGACAGCCGGTTTTTAAAAAAGGTCATCGGTTTTGACGGAACGGCCAACCACGATGCCGAACTGGACCGTATCGCCCTGACCAAATCGGTGAAATTCAGCGCGGTGCAAACCGGGCGCGATGACGTGGCCCTTTTGGGTTTTACATCGGGCACCACGGGCGAACCCAAGGCAACCATGCATTTCCACCGGGATCTGCTGATCATTGCCGATGCCTATGCCAGGGAAGTTCTGGGTGTCACCCCGGATGATGTTTTTGTTGGTTCGCCGCCCCTGGCGTTTACCTTTGGTCTCGGCGGGCTTGCCGTGTTTCCGTTGCGCTTTGGGGCCACGGCAACACTTCTGGAAAAGGCATCACCGCCCAATATGATCGAAATTATCGAAACCTATAAGGCAACCATCTGCTTTACTGCGCCAACGGCCTATCGCGCCATGCTGGCCGCGATGGATGATGGGGCGGATTTGTCATCGCTGCGTGCGGCGGTTTCGGCGGGTGAAACCCTGCCCGCCCCGGTTTATAAGGCCTGGATGGAAAAAACCGGCAAGCCCATGCTTGATGGTATCGGCTCGACCGAAATGCTGCATATTTTCATTTCCAACCGCTTTGGTGACAGCCACCCGGCCTGCACCGGCCGCCCCGTGACCGGGTTTGAAGCCCGCATTGTGAACGAGGATATGAATGATGTGCCCCCTGGCACCGTGGGGCGACTTGCCGTGCGCGGGCCGACCGGCTGCCGCTATCTCGCCGATGACCGGCAGGGGGGATATGTTCGCAATGGCTGGAATGTGACGGGGGATTCCTTTTATTGCGACGAAGATGGCTATTTCCATTTTGCCGCACGAAGCGACGATATGATCATTTCGGCGGGCTATAACATTGCCGGGCCAGAGGTCGAAGCCGCCCTTCTTGCCCACCCGGATGTGGCGGAATGTGCCGTTGTTTCGGCGGCTGATATTGATCGCGGGCAAATTGTGCAGGCGCATGTTGTGCTGGTGGCAGGGGCCAATCCGTCGCCGGAAATGGCAAAGCTGCTGCAGGATCATGTGAAGGCAACCATCGCCCCTTATAAATATCCACGATCCATCGTGTTTACCGATGCCCTGCCAAAAACGGCAACCGGCAAAATTCAGCGTTTCAGACTAAAACAGGAGCCCGCAGCATGACCGATTTTGCTGCCAGCAAAGCACTTTTTCATTTGCCTGAAGATGTCATCTATCTGGATGGCAATTCCCTTGGCCCGATGCCCAAAGCCGCCATCGAACGCAGCCGCCAAACCATTGAAGACCAGTGGGGCGAAATGCTTATTCGCGGCTGGAATGACGCGAAATGGATGGAACTGCCCGGCCGGGTTGGTAACCGGATTGGCCGTCTTATCGGCGCGCCAGCTGGTAGTGTCGTGATGGGCGATACCCTGTCGATCAAGGTTTATCAGGCATTGGCAAGTGCGCTGGAGCTTAATCCTGGTCGCAAGGTTGTTCTGTCCGACAATGGCAATTTCCCGACCGACCTTTATATGGCGCAAGGGTTGATTGACAGTCTGAAACAGGGCCATGTCCTTAAAACCGTTAATCCCGAAGATGTTGAAGCAACGCTTTCTGATGACATTGCCGTTCTGATGTTAACCCAGGTGGATTACCGAACCGGGCGCATGCATGATATGGCGGCAATTACGCGCAAGGCGCAGGATCTGGGCATTGTCGTGATTTGGGATCTGGCCCATTCCGCCGGTGCGGTGCCGGTTGATCTGGCGGGGTGTAATGCCGAATTTGCCGTCGGCTGCACCTATAAATATTTCAATGGTGGCCCCGGTGCGCCAGCCTTTATTTATGTTCGCCCCGATCTGGTTGAAAAGGTAAGACCGGCCCTGTCAGGCTGGCTGGGCCACGAAGCACCCTTTGCCTTTGCCCCCGATTATCGCCCGGCACCGGGAATTGAACGCATGCGGGTTGGCACCCCACCTGTTATCCAGCTTGCGATCCTTGATAGTGCGCTTGATGTTTGGGACGGGGTGGAAATGGCCGATATCCGGCAAAAATCCATCGCCCTTTGCGAACAGTTTATAGCAGGGGTCGAGGCCGCCTGCCCGATGCTGGAACTGGTAAGTCCGCGAAATGCCGAATGTCGTGGGTCGCAGGTTTCCTTCCGGTTTGAAGAAGGTTATGCCGTGATGCAGGCCCTGATCGCGCGCGGTGTGATTGGCGATTTTCGGGCGCCCGATGTGATCCGGTTTGGCTTTACGCCGCTTTATCTGGATGAAAAAGATGTTGAGGCCGGTATCACTATTTTGGCCGATATCATGGAAAATCGTCTGTGGGATGCCGCCGAATATAAAAAACGCCAGGCCGTAACATGACCAGCACCAACAAACCCTATGATCCGTCCAGCGAAGGGGCGGAAACCGAATTTTCCACGAAAATGTCCTATGGGGATTACCTGTCGCTTGATGCGATCCTGAGCGCGCAACACCCCAAAAGCGACGCCCATGACGAAATGCTGTTTATCATTCAGCATCAGACATCGGAATTGTGGATGAAGCTTGCCATTCGCGAGATTGATGCCGCGCGCAAGAATTTGCGGGCCGGGCAATTGCAGCCGGCATTTAAAATGCTGGCGCGCGTTTCGCGGATATTTGAACAGCTTAACAATGCCTGGGATGTTTTGCGCACCATGACACCCAGTGATTACACCACATTTCGCGATGCACTTGGCCCGTCATCGGGGTTTCAGTCCTGGCAATATCGCATGATCGAATTCATGCTGGGGAACCGTAACAGGGCCATGTTAAAGCCCCATGCCCACCGGCCCGATATTTTGGCTGTACTGGAAGGGGAACTGGCAAAACCCAGCCTGTATGACGAGGCCCTGAACCTTTTGAACCAGAACGGGGTTTCGGTGCCTGAAGCCGTTTTGAGGCGCGATGTTTCGGAACCCTATGGTGCCAGCGAGGATGTGATTGCCGCCTGGCAACAGGTTTATCAAACCCCGCAGGATCACTGGCCATTATATGAACTGGCCGAAAAACTGGTCGATTTCGAGGATTACTTCCGTCGCTGGCGATTTAACCATGTCACCACTGTTGAACGCGTGATTGGCTTTAAACGCGGGACAGGCGGTACAGGTGGGGTTTCCTACCTAAAGCGGATGCTGGAGGTGGAACTGTTCCCCGAATTATGGCGTGTGCGGACAATTTTGTGATGAAAAACAGCAAACAGCCTGCCGTTCCCCTGCCGGAAAAGCCGGCCTTTATATGCCTTCACAAGGTGGGTTTTGCCCATTGTGACCCGGCAGGCATTGTTTTTTATCCGCGCTATTTTGAAATGGTTAATGCCACGGTCGAGGAATGGTTTGACGCCGGGCTTGGTTTTGGCTTTGCCCGTATTCATGGGGCGATGGAGGCCGCCGTTCCAACCGCGTCGATCAATGTGGATTTCATGCAGCCAAGCCGCCTGGGCGAGGTGCTGCATTTCCATTTATATGTCACCCGTCTTGGGCGCAGCAGCCTGGATGTGCATATCAGGGCGGGCGGCGGTGATGCCGCTGCCGATGCGCCATTGACGGCGGCAACAACCCGTTTTCAGATGAATGCAACGCTGGTCTTTACCAAAAAGGGCGTTACCGGTTCCGCCCCGTGGCCCGATGATTTGCGCGCGGCGCTGGAACGCGAAATAACAAAACAGGATCAACATGATACATAAAATCATACAGCCCGAAGGCTGGACCGCGCCAAAGGGATATGCCAATGGCATTCTCGCGACTGGCAAAACCCTTTATGTCGGCGGGCAGATTGGCTGGAACGAAAAACAGGTTTTTGAAGCCAGCGATTTTGTCGGCCAGATGGAACAGGCCCTGCGTAATATTATGGCGGTGGTGAATGAAGCTGGCGGGCAGGCCGAACATATTTGTCGGCTGACATGGTACGTGACCGAAAAGCAGGAATATATGAACCACCAGCGCGAAGTTGGTGAAGCCTACCGCCGCGTTCTGGGCCGCCATTTCCCTGCCATGACAATGGTGGTGGTGCGCGCACTGGTAGAGGATGAGGCCCTGGTCGAGATTGAAGCGACCGCTGTTATCCCGGAATAAGCAATCCCCGGGGCGATTGACCCCGGGAAACGATTTTGTCGGGATCGATCTGTGGCTGACCCCAAACGGCGTTAATTGCCAGTGTCGTAATCGGCGGCAAAGGCCAGGTCGCGTTGGGCTTCCAGCAGGGCAATGCGGTCTTTCAGGGCGCTATGCACCAGTTGATAGGCCTGGCTGCCCAGGGTCAACCGCCTGGGCGCGGGTGACTGATCAAGGCTTGTGATCATCGCGGCTGCGACCTTGGCCGGGTCCAATACCGGGTGATAATCGCCCGCCGCGCGCGCCTTGCGCCAATTACCAACCGGCGTGTCGTCGTAAACGGGCAGCGGCGTGGCATGGACCATGCTGCCATGGGCAAAATTGGTATTGGCACCAGCGGGTTGCACCATGGTTATGTCAATATCGAAGGGGGCCAGTTCCGGGATCAGGGATTCAAGGAAGCCTTCGATACCCCATTTTGTCGTGTGATAAAGCGACAGGGCATGCAGGCCAATTTGCCCACCCATTGACGATACCTGCAAAATCCGCCCGCCTCCCTGCTGGCGTAAATGGGGGATCGCGGCACGAATAACGTTGATGGAGCCAATCAGGTTGGTATCGATCTGGTGGCGGATTTGCGCGTTGGTAAGTTCTTCTGCCGCACCAAAAAGGGCATAACCGGCATTATTGACGACAACGTCGACCTTCCCCATGGCGCGAAAGGCACGATCAACAACCTGTTTGATGGCATCGTCATTTGTCACATCAAGCTGGTCGATCCATAGCTGGTCGCCATAATGCGCCTTTAAATCATCCAGGGCATTTTCCCGGCGCAGGGTGGCGACAACACGGTCACCACGTGCCAGCAACTGTTCACATAACAACCGGCCAAAGCCGCTTGATGTGCCGGTAATAAACCAGGTTTTCTGCATGTCATTTCCTTTGCAAATTTAAGCATTTACCAATCGCCCTTGGGGCGCACTGGTACGCGCTGTCAGCTTTGCAAAGAAATAACGCTAGGGCTTTGTGACGTTAAGCTGCGTAAAATGACATGCCTTATGAAGTTCCGCTGCATAATGGAACGGGACCAATTGCCCTGACCGCATTGGTAAAGATATGGTGGTTATTCGTGAAATCGGCCCGTGAAGGCCGGGCTGTTGCAATATTTAACGGCGATATCGATAAAGGCGCGCAGTTTGGGTTGGCTTTGGCTGCGTTCTGGAAAATACAGATAAAGGCCGGGTTCCGGGGTGATGAATTTGCCCAGCACGGGTTCAAGTTGCCCCTGCAAAACCGCATCATGTGTTTCCGCGTGCGACATATAGGCAAGGCCAAGGCCACGCTTTGCCAGGGCCAGCATTGACCGCCTGTCATTGACTGTCATGGCACCGGGAATGGCGACGGTGAAATCGCGTTTGTCGCGGGTGAATTGCCAATGATGGAGCATACCCGATTTGACAAAGCGGTAATGAATGGCGAGATGATCCAGCAGGTCTTCGGGCTTTTGGGGTTTGGAACGGTCCTGAAAATAGGCCGGACTGCCATATACCGCCCAGGATAATTCGGGCGAAAGTTTTATCGCGATCATGTCTTTTTCAATGGCGGCACCCAATCGGATACCGGCATCAAAATTGTCTGCAATAATGTCTACAATGCCTTCGCTAACTGATAGCTCTAGCTTCACATCCGGGCAGGCTTTGGTGAAGGTGGGCAATATTGGTTCGATCAGCATGTCCATCACCAGCGGGGTAAAGGTCAGGCGCAATGTGCCGGTGGGGCGGGTGCTGAAATCATGCAGGCAGGCAAAGGCATTTTGCACTTCCTCGGCTGATTGGCGTAACGCTTGGTAAAGGTGTTCGCCTGCCTCGGTCAGGGATACGCGCCGGGTGGTACGTTGAAACAAAAGTACCCCATGCCGCTGTTCCAGATTGCGGATTGCCTGGCTGATTGCGGTTGGAGTTACCCCTAAAATGGCGGAGGCATGGGTGAAGCTCAAATGCTCTGCCACCGCAAGAAAGGGTTGCACATTTTCAAACAGATTTCGGTCCATCCCATCACCCGGTTTATGAATTTTTGCTTCGTAATTGTATGCCAATTATAGAGCAAGGATACACGGTCGTAAGGTTTTTGTTTCGATCTGGCCCGTTGCGAAAGACGCCGCAGCATTCGGGTTTGCCTTGATGTTGCCGCATTTCGAGTCAGTCGTAGTTTTCAATTAAATATAAATAAGTATTTCTAAATGAAAATTTTGGATTGCGTTAGGTCAAAAATTTCCGATCAGAATACATAAAAAATATCTATATTGAAAATTTATACCAGTCGCCGGGATGCTGGCCAAGACTGACTGCATATGTGGGTGCAGGGTTTGTGTATCGTGTCGATTCCGTAATGATATATGCCCGCGTTTAAATCCTGCTATTCGATGATTCCTGTGATGCCAACGTAAGCGCGGGTTAGCGCATTGGATGTGGATATTCCGGTTTGGCAATCATCGGCAAGGTGATGCAAAGTTGCGTTTGCGCCAAAAATGGGGGGGCGTGTTGCATCATTTGCGTTGGTGCAGTGAGAGGAATTGTCCTTTGTCCTATTGCGGATTTTAATTCACCGCGAGTGTTCCCGGAAATCTGCGTCGCCAGAATTTTGGATGTGAAGCGATGAGGTTCGGACATAAATAGTCAGGTGCTGCGATCGGCAAATTGGTGGTGAGGACGTAATTTTCATGCCGGTCACAAGAGCCTTTTCGAGGGGGGAGAGTGTACCCAAATTGCCGTGGGTGCGGCATGACCAGTAGCACCGTATGCTTTGAGAAAATTGTTAACAATCTTTCTGTTTATTCCTAGCGTAATCGGTGTTTTCGCCTTTCAGGACTGTGTAGTGTACCGGGCAGGGGCGTGTATTTCCGGCTTGCGTGGCAGGCAATATATCCGTGATATTCTTTCACATATGCCGTCACGTCAGCGCTATTCTGCCTGATGGTCTGGCATGGTATGATGGCCGAGTTTCATTGTAACTGACGAGGCGACCCAGTTGGAAATCAAGTGGCTTGAAGATTTTGTTTCGCTGGCACGAACGCGCAATTTTTCGCGGTCATCGAAAGATCGAAATGTCACACAGCCTGCGTTCAGCCGACGTATTCGCGCGCTTGAAACCTGGCTTGGAACCGACCTGATCGACCGGCGCACCTATCCGATCACCCTGACAGAAGAAGGCCGCCTGTTTCGCGATACCGCTGAAACAGTCCTGAACGATATTTACCGGGACCGTGCGCAGTTCCACCAATTGCAGCATGCCGAACGACCCGATATTCGTATTGCCGCGGCCAGTACGCTAAGCATCAGTTTCATTCCGCCGTGGCTGAAAAATATTCGCGAGAAGATCGGCCCGTTTACCAGCCATATCATGACGGAAAATTTCCACGACATGGTGCGCCATCTGGCCGATGGCGACATTGATTTCGTGTTGCAATATTGCAGCCGGGAAGCACCGGTTTTGTTTGATACCACGCAGTTCAAGGCCATGACCCTGTCGCGTGAACGCATGATCCTGGTTTCGCCTTTTGCCGCCGATGGCAAAACCGCCCTGCTAGACCCGGAGAGGGACAGTGACATTCCCTTTATCGGTTATTCAAAAAGTGGATATTTCGCCGAAGTTGAATCGCTGATGTTTGCGCAAAATCCGAAATGCCGCAAAAAGTTCCGCAAAATCAGCGAAAGCCCGACATCGGAATTCGTCAAGCGCATGGCGCTTGAATTTGGTGCGCTGACCATTGTCCCGGAAAGCTGCGCCAAAGCTGAAATCCAGCGTGGCGAGCTTACCGAGATCAAATCGGAAACCTGGTCACATAATCTCGATATCCAGATTTACCGCAAGGCAGATACCAAACGGTCCATCACCCGTAAATTATGGGCCGTTCTGGAAAAAGACCTGAAATAGGTTTTATTCATCGCCATAGATAAAGGCGTTAAGCGCCCCTTTTTCGGTAACAAAGCCGCGATACATGCCTTCACTATTCATCGGCATGGCAATATTGCCATCGCGGTCAATCGCGATCAGGCCACCGGACCCGTCATTTTTGCCAAGGTCTTCCATCACCACATGGTTGGCCGCATCCTGCAGGGATTGCCCGGCAAACCGCATCCGTGCGGAAATTTCGTGGGCCGCGCAATAGCGGATAAAGACTTCGCCATGTCCGGTTGCGGAAACAGCACAGCTTTCATTATCGGCAAAGGTGCCCGCACCAATAACCGGGGTATCGCCAATACGGCCCGGTGCCTTGCCCGTCATACCGCCGGTGGATGTGGCAGCGGCAAGGTTGCCGTTCATATCGCGGGCAACCGCACCAACCGTGCCATGGCGGCGGGCGGGATCGTCGCTTTCTTTGCCCTGTGCGCGCAGCTTCAGGGTTTCCTGCAAGGCCTGCCAGCGGCTGTCGGTATGGAAATAGGCGGCTTCTTCAAACGGGATACCGGCGGCACGCGCAATTTCCAATGCGGCCTCGGCCGAGAAAAACACATGATCGGAATTTTCCATCACCGCGCGCGCAACACGAATGGGGTTTTTCGGGCCGAAAATACCGGCAATCGCGCCAACCTGGCGGGTGGCACCATCCATGATGGCGGCATCCATTTCCTGTTTGCCTGCCGATGTAAAAACTGCACCGCGCCCGGCATTGAAAAGCGGGTTGTCTTCAAGCGCGCAAACGGTTGCGACAACGGCATCAATTGCTGAACCCTGTTTTTCCAGAACGGCCTGACCGGCCCTAAGGGCGGTGTGAATACCATCGCGATAGCCGGTTTCCTTTTCCGGTGTCATTTGTGAACGCAGGATCGTGCCGGCCCCACCATGCAGTGCGAGCGAAAAACGGTTGGTCATCTGATTAATCCCTGTGAGGTCCCGGAAAATCGGGGCTGAAATTTTGCCCACTATTGACCCCGCCTTTCGACAAGACAAGGGCGGCGTTTGGTGATTGGCGGTGCCTTATACGGCCTCGGCATAGTTCGGTATGGCGGCCTTCAAAGCCGCCAGCCTTTTTAAAATCCGCCAAACCGGAATGCCGCGATCATTGTGCACGTGCAGCAATGCTTTGTGCGGGTGCCGTCAAAACTATGCAAAATCGGCATATATCTTGCCAAAACAGCTTTAGAAGGACGGGTCTTAAAACAGTAACGTTTCTGTCAACACAAAGCCGGCACCGGGAATGCCGGCAGAAATTCAGGGAAATTTGAATGGCAGTACAGGCGAAATCCCCCCTTCTATCCGTGCGCGACCTGACGGTTGAATTTGGCAATGATGCAGCCCCGGTTACGGCGGTCAAAAGCCTTAACCTGGATGTCTATAAGGGCGAAACGGTTGCGATTGTTGGTGAATCGGGTTCGGGAAAATCTGTTACCGCGCTTTCGATGATGCGCCTGATCGAATTTGGCAAAGGGGCGATTTCCAAAGGTGAAATCAACCTGCGTCGCCGCAATGGCCAGCTTGAAGACATTTGCAAGCTTGATGATGACAAGGTTCGTAATCTGCGTGGCGATGAAATTGCCATGATCTTTCAGGAACCGATGACATCGTTAAACCCGGTTTTCACCATTGGTGAACAATTGATCGAACCGATCATCACGCATCAGAAAAAACGCCGGGCCGAGGCAACCGAAATTGCGCTGGAAATGCTCGAAAAAGTGCGCATTCCCGATGCGCGCAATTTGCTGAAACGTTATCCGCATCATCTTTCAGGCGGAATGCGCCAGCGCGTGATGATCGCAATGGCCCTGTCCTGCCGCCCGCAATTGCTGTTGGCGGATGAGCCGACAACCGCCCTTGATGTGACCATCCAGGCCCAGATTTTGCGCCTGATCCGCGATCTTCAGGTTGAAAACAACATGTCGGTTCTGTTTATCACCCACGATATGGGGGTGGTGTCCGAAATTGCCGACCGCGTTATTGTGATGTATCGCGGTGAAAAGGTTGAAGAAGGCGATGTCAAATCGCTGTTTGAAAACCCGCAGCATCCCTATACCAAATCCCTGCTCCAAGCCGTACCACGCCTGGGTTCGATGAAGGGAATTGATCACCCTGCGCGTTTTGTGATTCCCGGTGAAAAAGTGGCAGCCGCCCTGGTGCGTGACCCGGAAGTTGGCACCTCGCAAATTGATTACAGCAAGCCACCCCTGCTTTCGGTTCGTGAACTGACCACCCGCTTTGACATCAAGGAAGGCATTCTGGGCCGCACCACCAAGCGGGTCCATGCGGTCGAGGGGATTGATCTGGATATCTGGCCGGGCGAGACGCTGGGGCTGGTGGGGGAATCTGGCTGTGGCAAATCAACCACCGGCCGATCGATCCTGAAACTGGTGCAGTCACAATCATCGCGCCTGCATTTTGACGGGCAGGATATGTCGGCCATGTCGCATAACGATCTGCAAAAGCTGCGCCGTCAAATCCAGTTTGTGTTTCAGGACCCCTATGCATCGCTTAATCCGCGTCTGACGGTTGGCTATTCAATTTGCGAGCCGATGCTGATCCATCGTCTTGAAACACCAAAAAATGCCATGGATCGCGCCGTTTGGCTGCTTGAACAGGTTGGTTTGTCGGCCGAGCATGCCAAACGTTACCCGCATGCCTTTTCGGGCGGGCAGCGCCAGCGCATTGCCATTGCACGCGCATTGGGCACCAACCCCAAAATGATCATCGCGGACGAGGCCGTATCGGCCCTTGATGTGTCGGTTCAGGCGCAGGTCATCAATCTGATGATGGATTTGCAGCAGAAATTCGGTCTGGCCTGGCTGTTTATTTCCCATGACATGGCCGTGGTCGAACGGGTTAGCCACCGTATCGCGGTGATGTATCTGGGCCAGATCGTGGAAACGGGAACACGGCGCAACGTGTTTGAACATCCCGGCCACGCCTATACCCGGCGGTTAATGGATGCCGCACCGGTGCCAGACCCGGCCTTTCGCATTGAAAACCGGCCCCTGATTACGGGCGAAGTGCCCAGTCCGGTCCGGTCTATTCACAATCCTCCTTCGCGGCTTGCCCTGCAGGAAATTTCCCAGGGGCATTTCGTCGCAGCGGAATAAACGTCCAGTCTTTCCAACGCTTAACAACAATAAACAAACACCTAGATCAGAAAAGAGGCAACTAAACATGAAACATCTGAAAAACGCGATCCTTGGCGCAACCATGCTGGCCGGTGCCCTGGGCACGGTCCAGGCCGCCCAGGCAGCCGAACTTTCCATCGCGCTCAACCAGATTGTGCAGGGGCTGAACCCGCAGGATTCCAACTACAATGTCGATTATTCGGTCGCGAATGGCATTTTTGAACGCCTGATCGCATTTGACGCCGACATGAAACTGGTACCGCAGCTTGCCACCAGTTGGGAAGGCAGCGAAGACGCCACCGTCTTTACCCTTAAGCTGCGCGAAGGTGTGAAATTCCAGGATGGCACCGATTTCAATGCTGCTGCCGTCAAATTCAACCTGGACCGTCTGGCAGACCCCAGCCTGAACCTGAAAAAACACAGCCTGTTCAAACTGGTTGAATCGGTTGAAACCCCGGACGATTACACCGTTGTGATCAAGCTGAGCAAACCGTTCGGCGCCATGATCAACACGCTGGCCCACCCGTCGGTCGTGATGGAAAGCCCGGCTGCGATTGAAAAATACGGCAAGGATTTTGCCAAGCATCCGGTTGGTACGGGTCCGTTCAAATTCCAGGAATGGGTACCGGGCGAAAAGCTGGTGGTTGTGAAGAACGACAATTACTGGGATTCCGAATGGCCGAAGCTTGATAAAGTTACCTTCTATCCGGTTGCGGAAAACGGCACGCGCGTTTCCATGCTGATGTCCGATGAAGTGCAGTTCGTGCCGATCCTGCCGGCAGAACTGATGAAACGTGTCAGTGAATCCGACAAATACGAAGTGCTGGAAAAGCCGGGCATTTCGGTGTGGGTCATGGCCATGAACATGATGCGCAAGGAATTCAAAGACATTCGCGTACGCGAAGCCTTTAACCTTGCGATCGACAAAAACGCCTTTACCCAGGTTGTTTATGGCGGCCACGCCATCGTGCCGGACTCACCGCTGGCACCGGCAACGCAGTTCCATGCCACCCAGACCCCGGCCCTGACCACCGATGTTGCCAAGGCCAAGGAACTGATGGCGGATGCCGGTTATGCCGATGGCTTCTCGATCAATCTTTGGGCGCGTAACAACTCGACCGAAGTGCGCATGCTGCAATTCATCAAACAGCAGCTTTCGCAGATCAATGTTAAGGTTGATATCGTTCCGCTTGAAGGGGCAACCCGTGCCGAAAAGCTGTTTGGTTCCAGCGTAACGCCGGAAACCGCCGAATTTGATTCGGTTATTGGCGGCTGGTCGCCCTCCACCGGTGATGCAGACTGGCACCTGCGCCCGGTTTATTCGACCGAAGGCTGGATCCCGAACATGTATAACGAGGCGTTCTATTCCAACCCGGATGTGGACAAAGCCATCAATGATGCCCTTGAAACGGCTGATCCGGCAAAACGCGCTGCGGCATATGAAGTTGCCCAAAAGCAGATCTGGAAAGACAAACCGGTTGTGTGGCTGGCAGTGGATAACGCCCTGGCAGGCCGTAAAAAAGGCCTGACCGGCGCCTTCCCGATGCCCGATGGCACTATGCAATATGCCCATGCTGCCTTCGAAAAATAAGCCCGCCTGAAACCTCCGGCCCGGTAATGTGGCAACATGTTACCGGGCCGCTGACACCAAGAGCACCAGATGGTTCAATATTTCCTGCGACGGCTTTTTGCGTTAATTCCGGTTCTGTTTCTGATTTCGATATTTGTTTTTATGTTCGTCCATGCGCTGCCGGGCGACCCGGCCCGTGTGCTGGCCGGGGAACATGCCACGCTGGAAGAAGTCGAAATCGTTCGCCGGACCCTTAACCTCAATGCGCCGCTTTATCAGCAATATTTCAAATTTATCGGCAATATCCTGAGCGGTAATCTGGGGATTTCGCTGCGAACGCACGAACCGGTCACCACCATGATTGGCCGGGCCTTTATGCCGACCGTCTGGCTGGCATTGTGTGCGCTGGGCTGGTCGGTGCTGTTTGGCCTGATTTCAGGTGTGGTTTCGGCCGTTAAACGCGGCAGTGTTGGCGACCACGCCGGTATGTTTGCTGCTGTTTCCGGCATTTCGATGCCGCCTTTCTGGCTGGGCCTGCTGTTGATGCAGTTTTTCTCGGTCCAGTTGGGCTGGTTTGGCACCAGCGGGTTTGACAGCCTTTCGGACCTTGTTTTGCCGTCATTGACATTGGGTGCGGGTGTTGCCGCCATTATGGCGCGTTTCACACGTTCCGCTGTGATCGAGGTTGTCCGCGAGGATTACATCCGAACCGCCCGGGCCAAGGGGCTTAAGGAAAAAATTGTCATCTGGAAACATGCCCTGCGCAATGCCCTGATCCCGGTTGTCACCATGGCGGGCCTTCAGTTCGGCTTTTTGCTGGGTGGGTCGATTGTGATCGAACAGGTGTTTCGCTGGCCGGGCATGGGCGCGCTTTTGCTCGATGCCATCCGTTTTCGCGATTACACCGTGGTTCAGGCCGAGATCATGATTTTCTCGCTTGAATTTCTGCTGATCAATCTTTTGGTTGATGTCCTTTACGGGCTGATCAATCCGAAAATTCGCTATAGCTAGGATACCGTGATGACGCAACAACCTGAAATCGTTATTGATGCGCCACCGGCCCTGAACGAACCGGCGACCAGTCCGATCCGGGAATTCTGGAAACGGTTTGCCAAACGCAAAGTCGCGGTCGCGGCGGGCATTTTCCTGCTGGCCATGTATGTTACGGCGTTTCTGGCCCCGGTTATTTTGCCATTCGGCCCCGATAGCTTTGACTACATGAACACCCTGCAAACCCCAACGGCCCTGCATTGGGCCGGGACCGACGAATTTGGCCGCGATATTTTTGCCCGTTTGATGAATGGCGCAAAATTGTCGATGTTTATTGGTTTTACCTCGGTTTCGGTTGGGGCCGTGGTCGGTGTTCTGGCAGGTCTTTTTGCCGGTTATTATGGTGGCTGGCTGGATGCCTGCACGATGCGGATATCGGACGTGCTGTTTGCCTTCCCCGGCATGTTGCTGGCGATTGGTATTGTCGCCATTCTTGGCCCGGGCCTGACCAACGTTATTGTCGCTGTGGCCATTTTCAGTGTGCCGGCATTTGCGCGTATCGTGCGTTCGGGCACGCTGGCGCATAAGGAAAGCACCTATGTCGAGGCTGCACGCGCGGCGGGGGCATCGGACTTTGTCATTATGTTCCGCCATATTTTGCCTGGTGTGCTGGGTGCGGTGATTGTTTATTTCACCATGCGAATTGGTACATCCATCATTACGGCAACCAGCCTGTCATTTCTGGGTTTGGGGGTTGAACCTTCGACCGCGGAATGGGGTGCGATGCTCTCAACCGGGCGCGATTACATGATGGCCGGTGAATGGCATCTAACGCTGTTTCCCGGTATTGCCATCTTTATTACGGTCCTGTCTTTCAACATTCTGGGCGATGGCCTGCATGATGCGCTGGACCCCAAACTGGACAAAGAATAAGCCTGATCCCAGGCGATTAAAAACATGACAGAAAACTTGCGAAACGCGATAGCGTGTGCCGATTGGTGGGTTCATCCTACGGGACCAACCAATCAGATTACCGATGTGCCCGGTGTGAAAGTCGGCCATTTTACCCATAAAAGCGGCGATACGGCACGCACCGGTGTAACGGCCATTTTGCCCCATGATGGCAACCTGTTTGACCGGCCAGTTCATGCCGGAACCGCCATTTTAAACGGCTTTGGCAAAAGTGCCGGTCTGGTCCAGGTCGAAGAACTGGGCGAGATTGAAACACCGATTATCCTGACCAATACCTTTGGCGTTGCGGACTGCACCAAGGCCCTGATCAAACGCACCATTGCGCAAAACCCCGATGTGGGCCGTAAAATGGCAACGGTTAACCCGTTGGTGATGGAATGCAATGATGGCGTGGTAAACGACATTCAGGCCTTTCATGTGACCGAAGCCATGGTTGACAAGGCCATTGATAATGCCGGTACGCAGTTTGACCAGGGAACGGTTGGTGCCGGGACCGGCATGAAAACTTTTGGCTTTGCGGGTGGCATTGGTTCGGCCTCGCGGCGGGTAAAGCTTGCTGGCGGCGTGCATTACCATGTCGGTGCGCTGGTTTTATCCAATTTCGGCCAGAAATCCGAATTGCGGGTGCTGGGGCAAAAGCCATCAGCTCCTGTCGCACCTGCTTCCCCGGCGGGCGAGGATTTTGACAAAGGATCGATCATTATTGTTCTGGCAACCGATGCCCCGCTTGATTCCCGTCAACTTTCGCGGCTGAGCCGCCGGTCATCGGCGGCATTGGGGCGGCTGGGCAGTTACCTTGGCCATCAAAGCGGCGATATCGCGGTGGCCTTTTCCACCCAAAACGTCAAGGCGCGTGATGGCGACGCGGTTTATGCAGGGCAGTTTGTTTCGGAAAGCTGCATGAATGCGTTTTTCCACTGCAGTGTCGAGGCAGTGGAAGAAGCCGTTTTAAATGCCATGTGGAATGGGCAGGCAACACCGTCCTATAATGGTAAAACCCTGCCGGAATTTCGGGCGTTTTATCGGGCATGTACAGCCTGATTATCGCCGATATCCGCGAAATATGACGCACAAAAAAACCGGCTTTCTGGTGCAAATTCCAGAAAGCCGGTTTTTGTTTTTGGGGCCTTGCTGTTATTGCAGCCCGTTTACAATCAGCGCCAGTGCGGAAATGGTGCTGATGGCATCGGCGTGTGAATTGGCAACAAACTTGACGGTTTGGGCATCACACCGTTCCATCTGCGGCAAAAGGGCCGCGCCATCGGCATAAAGCTGTTTGTGGAAACGCACCGAAATGGTCAGCGGCACCTTGCACGGGCTTTCAACCGGCGCACCTTTTGCTGCGGCAACAACTTCGCTGACCTGTTGTGTAATCATTTCGCGCGATTTTTTCGGCGACAGGCTGTTCATTGCACCGGCACCCAATGCCTGTTTGACCGTGATGTTACGGGCAGACGGGAACTGCGCGGAAATTTCCTGTGCCAGGCGGTCATCACCGCTTACGGCAAGAAGGGGCACGCCAATTTCGGCAGCATAACCGCCAAACAGGGTTGGTTCACCGGCCTGTACGCCATTGATCACGATGGAATGAAAGGCAAGGCCGCTTACAGTGTGGGCCATGACGCCAAAGTTTGACGCCGCACCGTGATAGCCGATCAGAATGACGCCATCATGTTTATCATCAATGCCCTGGATCATGGATAACGGGCGCGGTTTGCCCGAAACCAGCCGGGCACGTTCATCCAGGTCTTCGGCGATGATATTGCGCATCGGGCCGTGGGAATCTGCCACGGTGACTTCGGTGGCACCACCATCAAATGCGCCTGCAATGGCGGCATTGGCTTCCTGGGTCATCAGGCGGCGGGCAACCTCGTATTCCGGGTTACCGCGCCGACCCTGCAGGGTTTCACAAACGCCTGCTACACCTTCGATATCAACAGAAATAAAAATTCGCAACGTCCCGGCCTCCTGATTGGTATGTGATTATCGGCAATCTTACTGCCTTCAAATCATCCTTCACCAATGCCGATCCGACATGGATCATACCAAATCGGGCGCTTATACAGGGGTATGTACCCGTTATCAGGTGCCATTCGTTCGGCCGGGACGATATTGCGAAATATTGGTGCCTTTACCGGATCGCCTGCCCATTGGCATCAAACAGATGCAGGTTTTCGGCATCAAATGTCAGGCCAACGGTTGCGCCGGTTTCAAGGTCGGAATAACCGACGATCCGAACCGTAAACAGGCCGACATTTTCTACCTGGATATAGGCAAAGCTGTCTGACCCCAGATGCTCCATGACCTCGATCTGGCCGGTCAGAATGCCATCATTCGCGTTGGTCAGGCTGATATGTTCGGGCCGAATGCCAAAATGCGTTGCCGATTGTGCATTGCGCCCGGTGGCAAAGGTGCCGCCACCGGCAAATGAAATGTTTTCGCCATTGCCCGTGCATGGTGCGACATTCATTTTGGGCGAACCAATAAACTGCGCAACAAACAGATTGGCCGGGTTGCGATAAAGCTCCAGCGGGGTGCCGACCTGTTCGATCTGGCCTGCCTGCAACACCACAATTTTGGTGGCAAGGGTCATGGCCTCGACCTGATCATGGGTTACATAGATCATGGTTGCCGCCAGCTTTTTATGCAGGCGGGCAATTTCCAGGCGCATTTCAACGCGCAGGCCTGCATCAAGGTTGGAAAGCGGTTCGTCAAACAAAAATGCCTTGGGTTCACGCACAATGGCGCGGCCAATGGCAACACGTTGGCGCTGCCCACCCGAAAGTTCCTTTGGTTTGCGATCCAGCAACTGGTCAAGCTGCAGGGTGGTGGCGGCTTCATCAACCTTGGCCTTGATCGATGCCTTGTCCATATGTGCCACTTCCAGGGCAAAGCCGACATTTTCGCGCACGGTTTTGTGCGGATAAAGCGCATAGGACTGAAATACCATCGAAAGTTCGCGTTCAGCCGGTGGTTTGCCGGTAACATCGTCACCATCAATCAGGATTTGCCCGTCGCTGGCCTCGACCAGCCCGGCAATCAGGCGCAGCAGGGTGGATTTACCACACCCTGACGGGCCGACAAAAATCATCAAATCACCTTCATCGATGGTCAGGTCAATGCCCTTGATCACCTCGACATCACGAAAGGATTTGCGCACATTGCGAAGTTCGATCTGACCCATGTTATTGTGTCTCCGTTTTTGGGCGGGCAGTGGGCGACGCCCAGTAAAGCCACATGGCGGCTGTCCATGAAAAATCCTTGCCACCGCCACCATTGCCGGTGACCGGGCTGAAATATTCACGGAAATCCGATTTTTCGATCAGGGCGGCGGTATCATTGGCCACCAGTTCGGCCAGGTCCGGGCGGCCATGTTCCGCAAGGCCGGTTGCGATCATCCAGTTGATCATCGCCCATACCGGGCCGCGCCAATAGCGGATATCGTCAAACGCGATATTGTTGGGGTCAAAGCTGGGCACGGCGAAATTGATTTTCTGGCGCCATTCCAACAGGGTCGAATAATGTGCCCTGGCCCGGATATCGTTTTCCGGTCCTCCGTACAGTGATAGCCAACTACCTGATGTCAAACGATTGTCAAGTTTGTTGTGGCGCAAATCCAGCGTCACATATCCTTGCGCGATGTCGGACCAAAGCTGGTTAAAACCTTTATCAAGCCGGGCCAGCCGGGCGGTGGCGCGGCTGGCAATGTCGGGCAGGTTAAATTGTAGGGCAAGGGCGACAAGGTCGCGTTCGGCCCGGCGTAAAATGGCATTCATGCCCGGTTCCGCCACCCAGAACGGGCAATGATCGGCAATGGTTTTAACATCCCACTGGCAGTTACGCCCAAACTGCACCAACGCCATATAGTGATCATAGTCGTGGTTTTTGGGGCGTTCGGCCTCGTTCACCATTTGGGTGTCGCGGCGAAGGAATGTGCCAACATTCGATGTATCGACATGGGACAATGGTTCATCCCAGTCTGGCAGGTTGTCGCGCCCGCTTTCCCATGGGTGCATGATGGCAACCACGCCCCGGCCTTCGGGGTCACGCGCATCGGCAAACCATTGGTGCCAGCGGTCAAGTGCGTGCAGCATCGGGGTGACCCGCGCGCCATGGTCACCCGGCATCGATGATGCAAGCTGGCGAACGACCGTCGCCGCAACAGGGGGCTGGGTAATGCCCGATGTGGGCGGGGTATGGCCGCTTTGCCATTCGCCGGGGCCAGGAAAATAGCCTTCTTCATGCTGCCAGAACACGATATGCGGCACCATGCCGTTATCCCACTGGGCAGATAGCAGCTTTTCAATTTCCTGCCAGGCGCGGTCGCTATCATAGGTGGCAATGCCAAGGGCGGTAAGGGCGGAATCCCAGTTCCATTGAAAAGGATAAAGCCCTTTGGTGGGAACGGTATAACCGCCTTTGTCATTTTCGCGCAGGATGCGGCGTGCTTCGCCGTCCAGGCGGGCGGTCGTTTCGGGATTGATCACACTATTATCCTTTCACGCTGCCAGATGTCAGGCCCTGCACAAGGAACCGTTCAAACCACAGAAACACCACCAGAATGGGGATTGTGGCAACAACAGCACCCGCCATCAGATGCTGGCGGGGCACCTCGGATGAATTAAGCGATACCACCCCGCGTGACAGGGTGAAGATGTTGGGGTCATCAAGGAACATGAAAGCAAACAGGAATTCGTTCCAGGCGATCATGAAAACATAAAGCGATACCGATGCCAGGGCTGGCAAAGCCAGCGGCAGGGTAATTTTCCAGATCACGCCAAGGCGACCAAGGCCATCCATCAGCCCGGCTTCTTCCAGTTCCACCGGAAGCCCCCGGAAATAACCCTGCAACATGTAAAGTGCGACGGGAACCGTTGTGGCGGGATAGACAATCAACAGGCCCAAAATCGAATTGCGCAGGCCCACCTGGCTAAACACCGAATAAAGCGGAATAACCAGCACGATCATGGGGACCAGATAAATCAGCAATACCGATTTCGACAGAATGTTTTGCCCCGGAAAACGCAACCGTGCCACCGCATAGGCACCCGGAATGGAAAATGCCAGCGTGATCAGAACGGTACAGACAGAAACAATCGTGGATATCAGCAGGAAACGGCCAAAATTGAACTTGGTGAACAGTTCGATATAGCTGTTAAACAGGCTTTCGCTGCCTTGCGAGAAATCAACCGACAGATCCAGCGGGTTTTGAAACAGGCTTTGCTGGCTTTTCAGGCTGGTCATCAGCATCACATAAAATGGCAAAACCACGATGACGGTGAAAAAGACAAAACCAAAACCGCGCAAGACCCGCACGATGACAACATCGATTTTATAACGCGTCAGAATGCCGCCTTCGATGCCATCCAGGCAGGCCCGGTTTGCCAGCGTGATGGCACCGGCAATAATGGCAATCGCAATCGCCTGGGCAACTGGCGCACTGGTGAAGGGTTCGGTAAAGGGGGCGGCAAAGGAAAAGCCCAGCATGGCAATGATTGCGCCAATAAAGGCCGCCAGATAAAGCCCGTTTGTCCGCAAGTTCGGGCTGCGCAACATAATGATGGCGGCACTGACAGCACCCGCCACGGCCCCGGCCGAAATAACGGGTGCCGATGGCAAACCCGAAATCAGCGTCAGGGAAATGCCGGCAATGGCAATGGCGAGTATTCCCCAGAGCAGCCCGGACAGAATGGCAAGAAGAAAACCGGTTCCGATACGCATGTCAGGAATCCTCGCGATGGACGAAACGGAAATAAACAACGGCAAAGACCAGCAGCATGAAAAAGATGACAACTGCCACCGCGGCCCCGGCACCAAGATTGGACAGGGCAAAACCCTGTTCGTAGACATCCACGGTCAAAGTCCGGGTGCCTGCGGCCCCGCCGGTTAACAGGAAAATGTCGTCGAACTTGTTAAACGTCCAAATGAAGCGCAGCAAAAACAGGGTGGATAAAATGCCGATCAGCTGCGGCAGCGAGATATGCCAGAACTGTTGAAGCGGTGTGGCCCCGTCAACCTCGGCGGCTTCATACATGTCTGACGAAATGGACTGCATGCGCGCCAGAATGAACAGGAAAGATAACGGGAAATAACGCCATGCCTCGAACGCGATAACGGTGGCAAGAGCCAGCGGGAATTCAAATGTAACGCCAAAAAATGTAACGGGGACGGATCGCGCACCAAAGAAATTGATGCCTTCGCCCGCAATGTTCATTTTTTGCAAAACAGCATTAAACGTGCCTGAAAACGGGTCCAGCAGGATCAGCCACGTAAAGGCAACGGCAATGACCGGCGCAACATAGGGAAACAAAAACAGCCCGCGCAGAATGGAACGCCCGGCGAATTTTTTGTTAAGCAATTGTGCGGCAAACAGGCCCAAAATCAGCGCGCCGCCGGTGCCAAAAACCGTATAGGCAATCGTCACCCACAGAACCGACCAGAATTCGCGCGAATTGAACACATTGATAAAATTGTCAAAGGTGAATTCGGCATTGGTCAGGATATTGTCGGCATCACCCGTGATGGCGGGTTCGCTATCACGCGGGCGAACAGGGTTATCGATATAGGCCTGATCCGCCGTCACACTGATGGCAAAACGTTCGCGTGTGCCACCTTCCCAGTCGCCCAGTTCGCACAGAATGTTACGATCATCAACGCGGCAGTGGGAATCTGTTTTGCTCAGGCTCAGGCCTGCGGGCAGGGTATCACGCAGGGTGACGTTTTTGATTTCTTCGGTTTGCGATGAATTGCGCACTCGGTATTCAATTTTGGCTTCGTCACCGGCCTTTTCCAAATGCCCGCGCAGGCGTTCGGATGCGATGATGCGCGGTGGACGCAGATCACCCAGCGTTACCGGCTTTGCCGATATCCAGAAATTGGCAATCAGCGGAAACAGCACAATGCCCAGCACAATAACAAAAGTGGGCAAAAGCAGGCTGTAAGCCAGCCGTGCCTCGCGCCGTTCCATTGGGCCGATGCGCCGTTTTTTTTGGGTTGGTGCGGGGCTTTGGGGTGGGGTGTTTGTTGTTGCCGTGGTCATATTGGCCTGCCTCGTCATCCCGGCCAGGAAAATGCTTCCTGGCCGGTCGGTTGGCGCGAAAAAAGGATCGCTTACTGAATTTTTGCGATTTCTTCGTTGATCAGGTCGGCGGTTTCATCGGCGCTGCGTTCACCGTCGATAAATTCGCGGGTCAGGCGGTTGATCACCTGTGAATTGATGATGCGCGATGCCTGGGCCAGTTCGCCTTCCTTCACACCCCAGCGGTCTGCATTGTCCAGACCTTCCATGATGTTATCGATGACTTCTTTGGAATAGATGTCGGAAAGCGGCTTTTTACGGTCAACACCGGCGGGCAGGGTCATCCATGCCTTGCGGAATTTTTCGGGGTCATCCTTGGTGCCGGGCCGAACCGGGAATTTGCCTTCAGGCGCAATCGACAGGGTTTGGGTATATCCCTTATCAAGCGAGAATTTCACAAATTCCATTGCCGGGTCGGTGTCGGCATCGGCGGTAACACCGAAATAGCGCACATCACCCCAGGCCGCACCTTCCTTGTTGGACGGGCCTGCCAGGCGGGTGATAACACCGGTTTTTTCGGCAAGTTCGGTGGATGTCGGATCATCATTGATGGTGGGCGGGTTGCTGTCGCGCAGACCTGCCAGTTCATCGAGGATGAAGGGCGACCAGATGATCATTGCGGCCTTGCCGGCAAAATAAACCTGGCGGGATTGCTGCCAGTACAGATCACCCGGGGGCGATGCCTTTGCCAGCGTCTTATAGAAATTCAGGGATTCAACCAGTTTCTTTTTGTCAAAACCGATGGTGCCATCTTCCTTGATCGGGGTGGCGCCATTGGCAAGAAACACATGCTCCAGAACCTGGCTCATGAAGTTTTCGTCAACCTTGGTTGCGGCGACAAAACCATACATGTCAGGCGGGTTGTTCAGGGCCTTGATGGCGGCTTCGATATGGGCATAGCTATCAGGCGGGGCCAGGCCTTTTTCTTCAAACAGGTCCTTGCGATACAACACCATCTGTGTCCAGCCATCGGACGGAACAGCGGCAACTTCGCCGTCAAAATCGGCCATTTCAAGGGCTTTGGGGGTAAAGGTTTCTTTGCCCAGTTCCTTGACAATTTCGTCATTGGCGACGGTATCAAGGATGCCAGCTTCCGACCAGGGCAGCACATATTGCAGCGTCAGATAAATGACATCGGGCAGGTCACCGGCGGCAAAGGCCGCTGTGGCACGTTTGCCAAGGTCGGTTTCGGTAACGGGGATCACCTCGACAGCGGTGCCGGTTTCCTTTTCAAATTCCTTGGCCATTTCCTGCTGTTTTGCCAGGCGGTCGGGCTGTTCTTCCGTGGTCCAGAACCGCAACTGGGCACTGGCGATGCTGGTGCTGGCCATCAGGCCAATTGCGGCAACCGCCAGAATGCGGGGAAATTTCAATGTCATTAAAAGCCTCCCTTATTTTGTTGTGCCGGACTTTGTGCCGGCGGATTGACCGACGCGCGTGGCGTCAGTTTTGCCTGCCATAGGGTCTGCTTCGGGGCAGATGGCGGGTTGGTACACAGATCAAGCACCATGCGACCGGCCTCGCGGCCAATTTCATAGCTGTCCTGATGCAGGGTGGTCAGGGCGGGTTGAACAGCCCGGCCAATTGGCAGGCCATCAAACCCCATAATTGAAATATCTTCGCCCACGCGCAGCCCGGCCCGGGTAAGGGCGTGCATCGCGCCAATGGCAACAGCATCGGTTACGCATAAAAGGGCCGTGGGGCGGTCATTTTCGGTAATGGCAAGCAGGCGCTGGGCGGCGCGAAAAGCCGTTAATTCATCGGTGATACCATCAATCAGATAGCCCACACCGATATGACCGTTCTGTTCGGCCATGGCGCGCAAATAGCCGCTGCGCCGTTGCCAGGCGAAATTCATTGTCGGATCACCGCCCAGGCAGCCAATTTTGACATGCCCCAGCCCGCGCAAATAGGTCACTGCCTCGACAAAGGCCTGTTCGTTATCGATATCAAGCCAGGAATAATCATCGGGGTGATCGGTGCGGCCCTGTACGACAAAGGGCACGCCGCTTTGGCGCAAATAATTGACGCGCGCATCTTCACGCCGGGTTCGTGCAATGACAAATCCATCAACCTTGTTGGACCCGACAAGGCGGTCAATGACATCAACCTCGTCATGGCCATCGGGTACGGATGTTACCAGCAGGTCCCAGTCATGCAGCGACAATTCAGTTGCAAGGCCATTTAAAATTTCCGCCAGGAACGGGTCGGAATGCTGGGTGCGGCAGGTGGGCAGGACAAAGCCGATGGTTTCAATAACCCCGCGTGCCAGCCTGCGCGCACTTGATGATGGGCGATAACCCAGTTCGCGCGCGGCCTTTTGCACCCGCTGGCGGGTTTTTTCGGCAATGTCGGGGTAATTGTTCAGGGCACGCGAAATTGTCCCTTCTGCCAGTCCCAGATGCTGGGCCAGTCGGGCAATGGTCATCGGTTCGTTTCGCGACGACGGTTTGGACAAGTAACCTCCTGCCGGTTTCTGACAAGCTGCTCTATATCTGCGCGCGCATCATTCCGGGACTATTTTCCTTTTACGTGCGCTACGCTACCGAAAGCGCTTTCGGAAGTCAAATAACGGTCCCCCATCGGGTTTGTTCCCGCATGGCGCGTGGGGGTTTGAAAATATTTTCCAAAAGGCGAAAATCAGGCCTTGATGCCCGCTAAACCTGCGTTTGCGGCATCTGGAATTTACGGGAATTTTTACAAATTTGTGGCGTACACAAAAAAAATGCGGCGCACAGGGCACCACATTTTTTGTCGTGTTTATATCAGGGCGGGCTTGTCGCCATTTGTTCAAACCGGAATTTTCGGGGCGGTTTCAGGCGGTTTGGGCCGCGTCTTTGCGTTCCACCAGCAGGATATGGTCGGCAACCAGGACGGTTTCGTTTTTCTGGTTGATGACTTCGGTGGTTTCAACGATCCGGCCCAGATGCGGGCGCTTTGGGTCGTCATTTTTGGCGCTGATGGTGACGCGGGTTTTGATGGTATCGCCGATAAAAACCGGGCGCACAAACCGTAAACGGTCATAGCCATAGGAAAAGGCGCAGGGGTTGATTTCGGTTGCCGTCAGGCCAATGCCAATGGCGAAAATCATGGTGCCATGGGCAATGCGTTTTTCAAATGGCGTGGTTTTGGCAAATTCCGCATCCATGTGATGGGGGAAAAAATCGCCGGTATGGCCGGCATGGACAACAAAATCCGTTTCCGTGATCGTGCGGCCAAAGGTCAGGCGTTGTTCACCCTGTTGGTAATCTTCAAAATAACGGGCTTTTTCCACGGTCACGGCTTCCTTTGTGGTTGGGTGGCAGGCAGGGCGGAACTTTCATAGGCGGCCTCGACCAGGGCCATGGTGTGCCAGGCATCGCTGACAGAACTGATCAGGGTTTCATCCTCGCCAGTGCCAAAGCGTTGCAGGTTTGCAATGCGGCTGGCAAAGGCATCGGGAAACCAGCTGCCCCGCAGCGGGACATTGACCCAGGCATCACCGCCAGCGGGGTAAATTTCTAGAATATCCGGTTCGCCATCGGGATAGTTCAGATTAACGCCAAGCTGCACATAGGCAGCGCCCCTGGTGCCGCAAATACGAAATTCGCAGGCCTGATGGCGGCGACCAAAACGATGGTCATGATTGATGGAAAGATTGCAGCGCGTATTGGTGCCGTAATCAAGCATGGCACTGGTGCGGGTCTGGGCAACATCATGGGCGGGATGGCCCAGTGTTTTGGCGTGAATGCCGCTGGGTTCACCCAATATATGGCGGATCAGATCCAGATAATGAATGGAATGCATGCTGATTTCGATGCGCGGCAGCCCCTTTAAAAACGCCCATAATTGCCAGGGTGTATCAAGTGCTAGCCAGCCATCAAAATCAATGACATCGCCCAGCCAGCCTTTGGCAATGGAATCTTTCAATGCCAGCATCATCGGGGCAAAGCGCAGTTGGAAATTAACCGCAGCCGTCAGGTTTTTGCGCTGGCAAATATCAAGAATGGCACTGGCATCATCCCGGTCACGGCCCATGGGTTTCTGGATCAGGGCAGCAGCAGTGTCGGGCAGGGCCGAAAGAACCTCGCAATGCGCGGCAGGCGGCGTTGCCAGATCAAACACGGCATTGGTCTTTTGGGCGGCATTTACCGCGTCCTGCAGGGTCGCGAAGGCTGGAATGTTCCAGTCCTTTGCAACCTGTTGGCACTTTTCCTGGTTCGGGTCATAAATACCGGCAAGGGGAAAGCCCGCCTTTTGATAGGCCGGGAAATGCGCATCGGTAACGATTGATCCGGCACCAATGGTCATGATCGGGCGGGGATTGGCCGGCATTGGCCAAAACTGTTGCAGGGATGCCGGGTCAAAAGGCATTTTTGGGTGTTGGGGTTCAGTCATGGTGAAAGACTTCCTCCATCATTGCCCACCATTCGCCGTCCTTGCGTGTGGCAAGGGGCTGCTGGCAGGGCATGCAAACCTGCCACCATTCGCGGTTTTTGGGGTGACTGGCCATTTTTTCCATGTCGGCGGTAAAATCATGGCCGGTATATTCCCAATATCCAAACAGAAGATTTTCCGGTTCTTTCAGGAAGATCGAATAGTTGCGAATATTGCACTGGTTAATCAGTGCCAGTATTTCCGGCCAGACATCGGCATGCAGCCTTTTATAGGTTTCGATCTGATCGGGTTTAAGGCCAATGACCATTCCCATGCGCTGGGCCGGACTATTCATGGTTGTTTTCCGCATTACAGGCAAAAGATGCTGCCCTGCCACATGAAAGGATATGGCAGGGCAGGGTGTGATCAGGCTTTGCTGGTGTTACAGCGCGCCAGCATATTCCAGAATTTCGGTTGCCTTTGCGGCGGCGTCATCAAGGGCTTCTTTGGCGGTTTTATCGCCCAGGATGGCAGCCTGCAGTTCAGGGTAAACCGCATTTGAAATTTCGATCCATTCCGGCGTGCGCGGCACGGGAACGGCATGTTTGGCCGATGCCTGGAACGCCTTTAACACATCCATGCGGTAAGGGTCGGATTTTGCCTGTTCCACCAGCCAGTCCCAAACGGCGGTGCGGGTAGGAAGCGGGCCTGCCTTTGATTCCAGCTTCTGGGACTCTTCATTGGTTAAAAACCAGACCAGCGATGCCGCGGCATCCTTGTTTGCACAATCCTCGGTCACGGAAAAACCGTGAAAGCCCGACCAGCCGGTTGGAATACCCGCCGTGCCCGTTGGCGCGGGGACAACGCCAACATCGCCAGCAACCTTTGATGATTTGGGATCGTTAAAGAAGCTGGCCCAGCCTGGCCAGTCCAGATCAAGGGCAATGCTGCCCGATGCAAAACCCTGCCCCAGATCATCCCACAAATAGCTGGTGGTGCCGACAGGAACGGCCTTTGCCTTGTAAAGGTCAACAAACCAGTTCAGCGCATCAATGCCAGCCTGCGAATTAAAGGCCGGGCGGCCTTCGCCATCAAGATACTGCCCGCCATTGGCAACGACCATTTCATAGAAACGGCCATTGATGGCTTCTTCCTTGCCCGCAAACTGGGTGCCGTAAAAATCGGGCGGATTGGAAAAGAATTTCGCCTGGTCGGAAACCTGCGCCCAGGTGGTGGGTGGTGTCAGGTCGTAACCGAATTTCTCCTTGAACGCCTTCTGGTTGGCAGCATCGGCATAAAGATGTTTCTGGTAATAAAGGGCGGAAACATCAAACTGCGCGCGCGGCAGCATGACCAGCTTGTCATCCAGGGTCGCGGCCTTGATATTGGCCGGGACAAAGGCATCAATCTCTTCTTTGGGCAGCAATTGCGCCAGATCGGTATAAATACCGGGATATTGCGGGGCAAAGGACGAATGATTCGACGCCACACACCATGTCAGCGTGCCTGTTGCGATATCGGATTTGATTTCCTTGTCGAGTTCAAAGTGGTTCTTCTTTGAAACGATATTGACCTTGGCGCCGGTTGCTTTTTCCCAATCGGCGATACGGGCATAAAGGGCCTCGTATTGCTGGCCGCCAATCAGTTTTGCATCGATGGTGATACCGGGGAATGATCCCGGAAGGTCGGTTGCGGCCTGTGCCATAAAAGGTGCCAGTGCGCTTGCCGCAAACATGCCAAGGGCAAGTCCGGTCTTCAGACGTTTCATGTTTCCTCCCGTCGGTCTTTTTAAAAGACTCACTAATAATTTATCTATTCATATACAAACTTTCAAAGCCGCATGGTCAAGCTGAAATTGATAAAACCGCCATCATATGCATATATGAAGTCAGCTATTCACAGGAGGAAGCCGTGAGCACAGATCAGGACAGTGACCGTTACCGGGCCCCCGCCCTGGATAAGGGGCTGGATATATTGGAACTTTTGGCTGGCGTGGATGGCGGTTTAACCCAGGCCGAGATCTCGAAACGCCTGGATCGCAGCCCCAACCAGTTTTACCGGATGCTGGACCGGCTGGTGAAGCGTGGCTATGTCACGCGAATCGATGGTGACCGTTTCACCCTGACATTGAAACTGTTTGGTCTGGGGCAGCTGCATGCGCCCATTCGCAGGCTGGCATCCTTTTCGGTCCCGCCGATGCGCGAACTGGCGGAAAAAACCCTCCAGGCCAACCAGATGACGGTGTTTGATCGCGGCTATCCCGTGGTTGTCGCCCAGCAGGAGGCACCGGGTTACTGGGGCATTTCCATTCGTGTGGGGTCACGCGTCAGCCTGCTGGATACCGGGGCCGGGCATGTTTTGCTGGCTTTTTGCAACCAAAGCGACCGGACCATGATGCTGGCCGAAAATCTGGGCAGTGCCAGCCATGAAAGCGTAACGCCGGAACTGTTTGAAAGGCTCGATCAGATCCGCAATCGTGGTTATGAAATGATGCCCAGTGCGCAAACAGCCGGGGTCATCAACCTTTCCGCACCGGTCCTGTCGGCCGATGGGCGGGCACTGGCAGCACTGACCATTCCCTATATCACGCTGATCAATACACCCGGCGCGCCCGATATGACAAAAACCATCCAGCTTCTGCTTGAAACCGTTGCCACTCTGTCCGAACTGGCAGGGGCGCGGGTGGAAGAATGAAATTCTTATTTGAATGAAGAATTTGCATATGGAAGAATGATGTTAACGAAAAAACGACATCAGGAAGCGCCCCATGATTATCGACACTCATTTGCATATTCTTGATCTTGATACCCTGAAATACCCGTGGCTGGCCGATGTTGCGCCTTTAAACCACAACCATCTATATGCCGATTATGCCTCGCAGGCCGACGCAGCAGGCATAACCGCCACCCTGCATATGGAAGCCGATGTCGCACCCGACCTGATCGATGCGGAAATACGCAATGTCGAGGCTGTGGCGCGCGGGGCGAATGGCAGGCTGACAGGGATGATCGCCGCCTGCCGGCCAGAGGATGACAGGTTTGCTGCGTGGCTGGAAAATATTGGCGAAAATTCCATGATCCACGGGTTGCGCAGGCCCCTGCATGTGGTGCCTGATGCCGTGTCGCAGGATGCAAAATTTCGCGCCAATCTGGCCCTTCTGGGCAAGGCGGGGCTTAGTTTTGATTTATGCGTGCTGGCGCGCCAGTTACCATTGGCAATTGCCCTGGTCGATGCATTGCCCGATGTCACATTTGTGCTTGATCATTGCGGGGTGCCCGATATCGCCGGTAATGATTTTACCCCCTGGGCCGCCCATATCAGCGATCTTGCAAAACGTGCAAATGTGGTCGTGAAAATTTCGGGGATTCAGGCCTATGCCGGGGTTACGGGCCCCGATGCCGAAATTTTACGCCCCTGGTTTGAACACAGCATTGCCGCCTTTGGCTGGGACCGCGCAATTTGGGGCAGTGACTGGCCGGTTTGTAATCTGGGCGGTGATCTTGCAGGGTGGGTGGCAAAAACCCGAACCCTGCTGGCAGGATGCAGCGACGATGAACGCAACGCCCTGTTATGGAAAAATGCCGTGCGCCTGTGGAATTTGCCCGTATTGGAATAGGCCGGAACTGCCGGGAAATGGATGTTGCGGGCGGCCTTAACGCCGCCCGTTTTTATGTCTGTCAGGCAAAGCTTTCGGCAAATAGCACATCAAGCTGGTCTAACGTTTTGTCGGCATCGGCCTGATCGCGCAGGGCATTGGTCAGCAGGGTCGCAGCCGCTGTCTGGAAGGCCATATAGCCATTGTGGCGCGGGCGGACCCAGGCTGATTTAAGGGTCGCCGCCGTATTGCGATAAAAATTGCCAGTCTCGCGGTTAAGCAGCGTGTTTTCCCATGCCTGTGCATGGGCGGGTTGGCCACCCGCCTGCCAGTAAGGGCCCGATTGCGCAGTTTTCCCGGCCACCCAATAGGCAAAATCAATGGCGGCATTGCGATGCTGGCAAAAGGCCGAAACGGCAATGCCGGTGCCGCCAAGGGCCGATCCCGCAACGCTTTGACCACCAAAACCGGCGATATTGTCAAATATCACGGGGTTGGGGCGAAAACCCGTTATGGCGTAATTGACATAGCCGTAAATCAGCGGGCTGACACTGTGCCTGCTATCAGGTTGGGTCATGTCTTCCAGCACCGCAATCGGGTCCATGGCAAAAACATCGGGGATCATGCGCGCGGCCAGTTCCGCCAGGGCAAGATAGGCCTTTTTGCCGGTTCCGCGGTCCACCAGAATGGTGTTTTCCGTCACGTTGCACGGCGTGCCGCTATTGGCGCACAGGGTGTAAAACGACATCAGGGAATGGGGCGGCAGCAGCGGTAAAATGACTTCGCCTTTTTCGGCCAGCTTTAAAACATCCTGCCAGCTTTGCAGCGGGCCTGCCTGCCGGTCCGGGCGGTAGGCCTGGACCTGTGCGGCAGCATCAATGGGCAAGGCCCACTGGTGCCCGCGCCAGTAATAACTTTTGACCGATCCGCCAATGCTGGCCGATATCAGCATGCGCAGCTCGGCGGCGCGTTCGGCCTCGTCAAGCGGGGCAAGGCAGCCTTCATCGGTGATCTGGCCGACATGCGGGTGGTCAATCACAATCAGATCATAGGATTTTGCCAGTTCCTCTACTGGGTAGGTTTCAAAATCCTGAAGCGATCTTTTATCCCAGCTGATGCTGACACCAGCGGTTTCCTGCCAGATCTTGCTGCATGCCACCATCGGGTCATATCCGCGTGGATGCGACCATGTCATGCCTTTAAGGTGGATATTGGCTTGTTTCATTGGGCAAACTCCTCGCGAATCTGGCGTGAATGTTCGCCAACGCGCGGGGCTGCCAGGTTGTTGCCGGGGCGTATGCCATTCAGGCGGATGGGGCAGCGGGTGGTTTGCAGGCTCAATTCATCGCCGCGATGCACATCCTGCAACAGGTCCAGGACCTGAAAACCTTCACTATCAAGCAATTCCTGCCAGTCCATCACCTTGGAACACCAGATATCAGCGGGTTCCAGAATGGCAAGCCATTCGGCAATGCATTTGGTTTCAATGCGTGCGGCAATCAGACGTTTGATGTCATCGCGCGCTGAAAACCAGCTTGAAGGATCATCGCGATAGGGGGTTAAGGCGGGCAGTTCCAGTAGGTCCTGCAATTTGCCAAGTGGCGTCATGGCGATGGCCAAAAAACCATCCGTAGCCGGGTAAACCCCGTAAGGGGCCGACAAATAGGCATGCGCACTGCGAAATTCCGACCGTTTCGGCAGGCGTTTGCCATCGTTCAGATAGGTCGTCATGACCTCGAACTGAAAATCGATCAATCCTTCCAGCAGGCTGGTTTGCACATGCATGCCACCCCCCTTGATGCCACGGCGAACAAGGGCCGCCAAAATACCCTGGCAGGCATTGGCCCCTGCCAGCATATCGGCCACTGCCAGGCCAAACGGCACCGGGCCGTGCCCTTCATCACCATTCAGCCACATCAGGCCGGACCGCGCCTGTGCCAGCAAATCCTGCCCCGGTCGCGCCACCCACGGGCCTTCTTCGCCATATCCGCTAATGGAACAGTAAACCAGGCCCGGATGGTCCTGTTTCAGGGTTTCATAATCAAATCCCAACCGTTCGATAACGCCGGGACGGAAATTCTGAATCACAACGTCACTCTGGCAGATCAGATGGCGGACAAATGCGCGGTCCTCACTGTTTTTCAGATCAACCGCCAGGCTTTCCTTGCCACGGTTAATGGCGTGAAAAATCGTTGAATCGCCACCCATTTCCGTATCGCTCAGATACAGGTGGCGGGCCAGATCGCCGGTTTCGGGCTTCTCCAGCTTGATCACGCGGGCCCCCAGATCAAGCAGGCGCAGCGAACAATAAGGGCCGGACAAAAACTGGCTCATATCAAGAACGGTTAATCCGCTGAGCGGCATATCCGGGGATGGTGGCATGGGTTCCTCCTGTGCTGGCGCAATCAAATGCGCCGTATTTATTCTTATGTGAATATATTTTTCATATAAGGATGATTGACGCAAGAAGGAAGTGACAATCGGGGTTGCCCATGCGCGCCAGGGATGCAAATGCTGATGGCAGTGAGGCAGCGGCATGAATGGTTTGAGGGGCAGGTCGATCTCGAACCAGGACGCCTGGTCTTCATCGATAAAACTTGGACCGCCACCAACATGACCCGCAGCCATGGCCGCTGTGCTAAAGGCAAGCGACTGCGGATGGGCCTCCCTCACGGGCACCGCAAGACCACTACGCTGGTCGCAGCTCTGCGCATGACGGGCATGGTAGCACCGACGGTACTGGACGGTCCCATCAACGGCGAATGGTTCGAGGCCTACGTGGTCCAGGTTCTCGTGCCTGAACTGCGGCTCGGTGACGTCGTCATAATGGACAATCTATCGAGCCATAAGCGTCTGGCTGTCCGGGATCGGATTGAGGCAGCAGGTGCGACACTGCGCTTTCTTCCGTCCTACAGCCCGGACTTCAATCCGTTCGAAAAGGCCATCTCCCGCCTCAAGGTCTTGCTCAGGAAAATCGGCGAGTGAACGGTTAGCGGTCTGTAGGGCCTGATCGGCAAGCTCGTCGACATCTTCCAATCCGCCGAATGCGCCGATTACCTCAGCTCTTGCGGATATGATCCAGACTGATCGAAATCCGCTCTAGAGGCCACTAGCCACCCATTCGGGTTCATTCTCAATGTAAGTTTGATAGCCAGCCTTCTGTACTCGGCATGTCTTTCTGCCTTCGCCGTATTTAGTGTTTGGAGGAAAATCGGATCCTACGGAAAGAACGGTGGATTCGACCGCAACTGCAGCCGTTCTAATGGCTGGTTGTCAGCGCATTGCCGAAGCACTTCCTGTAGATCCTGTACAACTGCTTCCGGATTTTCGTAATATCCGAAATGGCCGCCGCGAGGATGTGCATTCATGTAGACCGTGTTGAAGAACGAAGCACGGGGACCAGAAGCAAAAAGCGCGGCGCGGTCTTCGGTCTTCACGCCTGGAGGGTTTTCTCCACCCAGGAAGGTGATGCCAACCGGTGCCTCCACAACGGGTTGGCGGTCGTGCGAGGGCGCCCATGGGTAGCGTGCCGCGTCCGCATAGGCACGCATCGAAGACCCTGCCGTTCCCGTGACCCAGTAGATCGTCGCATTGGCCAGCATGTGTTCGCGGGAAAAGACCCGTTCGGGGTCACCTGTCACCTTGCCATCGCCATCGCGCGTGTCGCCCCAGGCCCGCCAGCGTTCCAGCAGCCAGGCCAGCAGGCCAACCGGGGAATCATTTAGCCCGTAGGCCATGGTCTGCGGGTCAAGCACGTGTACCGCGAAATGCGCCGCGAACTTGGTGACTGCGGGCGAGACTTTGGCCCCCGTATCCCAAGCCCGCGCCGCCACGTTCCACGGCATCTGCGTGCCGAACTGGTCCAGCAGCATTGGGTGCATGATGTGAATGCCGTAAAGGCTTTCTGCGTATTTGTGTCCCAGTTGCGAGGCGATCAGCGCGCCCCAGTCACCTCCGCTGGCCGTATAGCGCTCGAAGCCCAGCACATCGGTCATCAGCCTGTGCCATAGGTCCGCGATCTGCCAGAAGGTCAGTCCCGCATGCGGGACTGTGCCGGAAAAGCCGTAGCCGGGCAGGGAGGGGATAATCAGCTCAAACGCCTCGGTAGGATCGCCGCCATGGGCCGCAGGGTCGGTGAGCGGGCCGATTACGCGTTCCATGTCCCAAAACGACCAAGGCCAACCGTGGGTCAGGATCAGCGGTTTTGGGGCAGGGCCCTTGCCGGGGATACGCAGATAGTGGATCGGAATACCGTCGATCTCGACCCGCCAATTGTCATAGGCATTGATCCGTGCCTCGACCGCGCGCCAATCGAAGCTTTCGACCCAGTCTCGGGCGAGGGATCTCAGATATCCTTCTTCGACGCCATAGGACCAATCGCTATTGCCGGGGTCATCCGGCCATCGTGTGGCGCGAATGCGGGCGACCATGTCATCCAGTACGTCTTGTGCAACGTGGATCGAGTATAAGGTCGGGGTCATATGCTTGTCTTTCAAATTAGTTCTTGACGGCAGCGGCGATGCGCCGGGCCACGGCGATCAGCGCATCGCGCTCTTCGGGGCGCACATGCTGCAGGGCCCGTTCGCGAATGGCGGCGGCATGCACGGGCCGTGTCAATGCGAGCGCTTGGGTGCCCGCCTCGGTCAGAGCTGCACATGCCGCGCCCTCGATCTGGCCGCGCGTGATCAGCCCGCGCTCATCCATGCGGCGCAACTGATGCGAGACGCGGCTCTTATCCCAGCCGAGCGAGGCCAGCAGGTCACGCTGCGCCAGACGGCCGTCACCCAACTCGTCCAGCCGCGAGAGGATGGCGAAATCCGCACCGGAAAGTGCAGTGCGTGCGGTGATGTCCCGCCCGACCGCCTGGCAGGCCTCATCTCCCAGCATCTTGATTGCGTGCCAAAGGGCCCGTTCCTCGTCCGTGAGGCTATTGGCGGAGGGCTCAGTCATAGGTTTTCACCGGGAAGCGGTCGGCGAAACCTTTGAACATCTCGGCATAGGGTTCGGCAGCGGTGTGAAATGCCTCGGTGTCGGTCATCCCATAGCCGATGAAATCATCCTCGGTTTCGGTGAGACGTGCGAAGACAGCGTCAGTGAAATCATTGAGCGGCGCACCATGGCTGGCCCCGGGACCGGCGAGCGCGGTTCGCACGGCAGGCGGGGCGATTTCCATCACGCGACACGATGTCCCCTGAAGCGCGTGGCGCAGGGTGACGGTATAGCTGTGAAGCGCGGCCTTGCAGGCGGCATAAATGGGAGCAAAGGGCTGCGGAACATAGGCGCCGCCGGAGGTGACATTGGCGACTAGCGAAGGGCGCCCGGTTGCTAGTAGGTGCGGCACCAATAGATGGTTGAGGTGCACCGGACCAGACAGGAGCACGTCAATTTCCGCCTGTCTTTCGGTCCAAGGGGCATCGTCTTCTGCAAGCGCGACCCGCCGCTGAATACCTGCATTGTTGATGATTATGTTCAGAGAGGGATGTTCGTGGTGCAGTCGCGCCGCCAAGGTCAAACGGTCTTCAGCCCTGCTCATGTCGTTCGCGATCGTCAGCAGTCCGGGGTGCGCCGCCGCTGCTTCGTCAAGACGTTGTTGCGATCGGCCCGTGACGATTACGGTGCTGCCTGCACTCAAGAACCGAGACGCCAAAGCAAGGCCAATGCCGGTGCTTCCGCCAGTGATGAGTGCTGTGGAGTTGGATGGTGCTATGGGCATGACTGTCCTCTTGGTTGATGTATCAACATAAGATCTGTTGGGTTGATGCGTCAACTGTTGAGGTGAAGGATGAGCGAAACACGTCTTGGCCCCGCCCGTCAGGCTTTCGCGGCAGATACGGGCTCAGGTTACGCGAACTATCTGTCTATGCCGAACGGACGTCACACGCGTTGACCAGAGGAAAAAATGCCAAAAGCAGGCCGCCTACCAAAATGCGGGGGTGGTTTAGCCTGACGGAAAATCGGTCGTGCTGCTCAGATTCTTCCATCTCAACAGCTTGTCTCGTCGCGTATTGTTTGCGGCTTCGATGGCGCAAACTGCGTCGGTTCCCAGGGCTAAACGCAGGGGAGGGTTGTCCATTTGAGGGATAAGAAAAATGACCTCTGCGGCCCGTTCCTGATCGTCGTCGACGTGCCCGCGAAATCCGCGCGGAAACCTCCAGGCTCAACGATCGTGACACGGACGCCGATCACTTCATCTCCCGCCTCAAGGCTTTGCTCCTGAAAATCGGCGAACGAACGGTTGGGGGTCTGTGGAGCCTCATCGGTAAGCTCGTCGGCATCTTCCAACCCGCCGAATGTGCCAATTACTTCAGCTCTTGCGGATATAATCCAGACTGATTGAAATCCGTTCTATGGACGGTCTGGTCAGAGGCATTCACAAAAAACAGATGATGCCGGGGTGCAAATACCCGTTGTGGGTGCGCCTTTATTGATGAAGTCAGTGAACTGGCATCATTAATCAGTGGATATCCAAGTGAAGGGTCGGGCGACCAAGTAATAGGATGGGGCAGGACCCGTTATACCGCGGCTTTGCTATCGCGGTTTTGGTCTTGTTTTGCGGGCACGAGTATTTGTGTGCCTGGTCTAAAGGGTATGGCGGCATAGTAATCGCCAGAATGTGCCCATTTTGCTTTGCCGTTTGATGAATGGCAGGAAACGGGACTTTTTTACCTGAATTGACGAATTTTTCGGACAGGGTAGGTGCGGATCACGCGGGCTGGTTTGATGTTACCCATGTATTCGCATCTGCCTTATTCGGCGATGCAGGGGGAATCGTCGCGGCGCGAAATGCTATCTCAGGTAGCAAAACTGTAACATAGCGATCCGATTCGGTCGGATTGGTGTGCAGGAATTCGTAAATTTCCCGTTTATCGTGTGTTTTCAGTTCACCAGCCCATTTATGCAGATTTTATACAATGCGCACGGCGGTTTAGCGCCAAAATTGCCGGTTGTAGAGCCGAAACCTCGCGAATTCTGCGGTTTTTTGACGTAGAACTGATGTTCCAGAATAGGGCAGTATTCGTCTTTCATCATCTACAATTTTCGCGATTAACCTACGGGTTTTCCCTAATTTCCGCAGTAATTCAAATTTCATCACATTTTGGACATAATGTTTAAACATTAAAGTATTGTCCAGACGAGTTAAATGCTTGTAGGTTCATGTACAGAATGATTCATCGCGAGTTCTTGTGGTAGGATCATCTAAAAAATAGCGGAAAAAATTCCGTAGAATATTTGGTTGGGAAAAGACGGGCTAACAAAGTTGGATGGTAATACGTAATTTATACTTAACGTAAGACGACCTACACTTTCAGACTTTACACTAGTATTGCTTACTAGCCATTTGGGTGGGTTTTAATACTCTACAAGGTTAGTTTCGATTTTCGTAAAGTTTGTACGCTGAAGGTGTCTCATCCGCTAGTTTGCCAAACATATAACCGTATTCCGGTATCGCAAAGGTTGAGCAAACCCTTTGCGACAAAGGACGACGGCTGATTTGATCCTGTGATTGGGGCCTGTGGCCCTGTCGTGGCCGGTCGTTGGCGTCCTGTGACCTGTTTGCGGGGTTTGATGGTTTTGGGCGTAAAGCCGAAAAACATGCAGGCCGAATTGTGCGTAAACCGCAGGTGGCCCACAGGGCCGTGTCCGGTTTTCCGTCTGACCTACCAATCGCGATTGCGGGGGGTGTTGGTGCTGTTGCCATACCCCTTGGCCCGGAAGGGCTGGAATTGTGATTGACGTTTTTGATTTGTTGCCACAACCGGCAAACATGAAGGCGCCAGTCACGAGGTTTTGTGTTCGAGATTGGAGACGGCATGAGAGATTCTTCTGTAGCGCCTAAAGAGCGCATTAACGTTAAATTCGTACCGGCAACGGGGGACCAGAAGGAAGAAGTCGAACTGCCGCTTAAGATGGTGGTCATGGGGGACTTCGCCGGCAAGGCCGACGATACACCTCTTGAAAACCGCAAAGCGGTCGAAATCGACAAAAATTCCTTTGGCAATGTTCTTCGCGAAATGAACCTGGAACGTACCCTTCAGGTGGATGATGTCCTTCGCGGTGATCCCGATGCCACGCTCAGCCTGAAGCTGAAATTTGAAAGCCTTCAGGACTTTTCCCCTGATTCCATCGTCGAGCAGGTGCCCGAGCTCAAGAAGCTCGCCGATCTGCGCGAAGCACTGACGGCCCTTAAGGGACCGCTGGGGAACCTGCCGGCTTTCCGCCGCGCGCTGAGCGAAATCGTCGATGATCCTGAAAAACGCGATGCCCTGCTGGCCGAGCTTGATGGTTCGGACCAGGCCGATGCATCGGGCGCTGGCAATGATGCCGGCGACAAAAGCTGATCATCCCAAAACTGAAAAATGCCAGGCGTTGAAACGCCGAACATAGTGTTGGAAAGACGAGAACGATGAATACCGAAACACTTGATCCTGTTGCCCAAAGTCAAGGTCTAGCCCAGGATTCCCTGCTTGACCAGATCATGGCAAAAAGCAATCTGGTCCCCGAAGATGACGGCTATGATGTTGCGCGCAAAGGTGTTGAAGCCTTTATCGCCGAACTTCTGGCCGGTGACACATCGGCAGAGCCGGTAAACAAGGCCCGGGTTGATCGCATGATCGCCGAGCTGGACCGCAAGATTTCGCGCCAGATGGACGAAATCCTGCATCACCCGGAATTCCAGGAACTGGAATCAACCTGGCGCAGCCTGAAGCTTCTGGTCGATCGCACTGATTTCCGCGAAAACATCAAGATCGAGCTGCTTTCCATCCGCAAGGATGAATTGCTCGAAGATTTTGAACTTTCGCCCGAAGTTCCGCAGTCCGGCCTTTACAAGCATGTCTATTCTGCCGGTTACGGCCAGTTCGGTGGTGAACCGGTTGGTGCCATGATCGGCATGTATTCCTTCAATGCATCCTCGCCGGATATGAAACTTCTGCAATATTGCGCATCGGTTGGCGCAATGGCGCATGCGCCGTTTATTTCCTCGGTCAACCCGAAATTCTTTGGTGTGGAATCCTTCACCGAACTGGGCGAGATCAAGGAACTGTCGTCGCTGTTTGAAGGGCCGCAATATGCCAAATGGCGTGGCCTGCGTGAGTCCGAAGATTCCCGCTATGTCGGCCTGACCGCACCGCGCTTCCTGCTGCGTACCCCCTATGACCCGCTGGAAAATCCGACCAAGACCTTCCAGTACCGTGAAGCTGTTGAAGACAGCCACGAAAATTACCTGTGGGGTAACACGGCCGTTCTGCTGGGTGAACGCATCAATGACAGCTTTGCCAAATTCCGCTGGAGCCCGAATATCATCGGTCCGCAATCCGGTGGTGCTGTTAATGACCTGCCGGTTCATGTTTATGAATCATTTGGTCAGCTTGAACAGAAAATTCCGACCGAAACCCTGATCACGGACCGTCGCGAATTTGAACTGGCCGAAGAAGGTTTCATTGCGCTGACCATGCGCAAGGGTTCGGATAATGCGGCGTTCTTCTCGGCCAATTCGATTCAGAAGCCCAAACGCTTCCCGAATACCAAGGAAGGCAAGGAAGCCGAAACCAACTACAAGCTTGGTACCCAGCTTCCCTACATGTTCATCATCAACCGTCTGGCGCACTACATCAAGGTGTTGCAGCGTGAACAGATCGGTTCGTGGAAAGAACGTTCCGACCTTGAACGCGAACTGAATGCCTGGATTGTCCAGTACGTTGCCGACCAGGAAAATCCGCCGGCAGATGTCCGTTCGCGCCGTCCGCTTCGTGCCGCCAAAATCGAGGTTTCGGATGTTGCCGGTGATCCGGGCTGGTATCGGGTCAGCATGGCTGTGCGTCCGCACTTCAAATATATGGGCGCGAATTTCGAACTGTCCCTGGTTGGTCGTCTGGATAAAGACTGATGAATCATCCCCTGGCACGTCAACATGTTGAAGCGGTCCGGTCGCGTTCCTTGATGGAACGCATCCGCGCCGACGATCTGGGGCAGACCTCGCATGTTAGAGACAGGCTTGCCGCCCGCGTTGCGTCTATCAAGAACAATCTTTTGAACGTTCTGAATGGCCGCAGCGGCGGGTCGCAAAGTGCGCCCGGTTTCGGGCTGGCCGATTTCAACGATGCCTCGGTCGGTTCGGCCGACATGCTGCGCATCGTTGCGAACGATATCCGCAATGTTATCGAAACCTACGAGCCGCGTGTCAGTAACGTGGCCGTGCGTTTCGATCGCGAACAGGAAAGCGGGCTTGAACTGTTTTTCCAGATATCGGCACGCACCCAGATCGGTTCGGCCCGCGAACAGGTCACCATTGATCTGGTCCTGTCCGAAGGGCGTTCGTTTTCCTTGAGAATGGGTAGGTAGTTTTGTCTACAGCACGTTATTTTCAGGATGAGCTGGATTATTTGCGGAATTCCGGGCAAGACTTTGCCCGGCATTTCCCCAAGCTGACAAATTACCTGTCCGAGCGCAGCACCGACCCCGATGTCGAGCGGCTTCTGGAGGGCTTTGCCCTGCTGACCGGCCGGCTGCGTGAAAAAATCGACGACCAGTTACCCGAAGTTACCCAGTCCCTTCTGATGCTGCTATGGCCCAATTTTTTGCGCCCGGTGCCATCCATGGTGGTCATGCAAATGAACCCGCGTGAGGGGGCGATCAATGAATGCCAGATGCTTCCGGCCGGGCTGGAAGTCGAAAGCATTCCGCTGGGCGGTACGGTGTGCAAATTCCGCACGGCCTATGATACCGAAGTTCTGCCGATCAGCGTTGAAGACGTCCATCATGGTGTGTCGAAGGAAAAATCCGTCATCACCATGCAGATCGAAAGTCTGGCCGAAGAAGAAATTCGCGGTATTAACCTTAAACGTCTGCGGTTTCATCTGGGGGGCAGCGATTATTCGGCGCTTACCCTGGGTCTGTGGCTGCACCGTTACCTGAAAATGGTGAAAATTCGCGATATTGCCACTGGCAATGAAATTGCCCTGGGCAAGGATTGCGTCAAACAGGTTGGTCTTCAGAAATCCGAAGAAGTCCTGCCCTATCCTGATAACAGCTTTGTCGGCTATCGCCTGTTGCAGGAATTTTATGCATTTCCGCAGAAATATTACTTTGTTGATCTTTTAAATATTCCGACGGCCCATCTGGGCGAAGATGCCACCCGCTTTGAAGTGGTGTTTGAATTTGAACGTCCGCTTCCGCCTGATGTGCGCATCGGCAAGCAAAGCTTTTTGCTGCATTGTGTTCCGGCGATCAATCTGTTTGAACATGACGCCGAACCGATCTTGCTTGATGGTCGCCGCACCGAATATCACATCCGCCCCACCCGCCGTGATGCGGGCGAGATCGAAGTCTTTTCGATAGATGCCGTGACCGGCTGGCGCCCGTCGGAAGAAGGGCATTCCGGTGGCATTTCGCGCGAATTCAGCCGGTTTGAATCCTTCATGCACGAAATTGAACGTGTGGATGGCCGGGCGGCGGTTTATTTCCGCGAAAAGGTGCGTCAGTCGCTTTCGGGTGAAAAGCTGGACCGTCTGATTTCCTTTGTCCGCGAAGACGAACTTTACCAGGTCAATGACGGCGAAACCGTTTCGGTACGCCTGACCTGTTCAAACGGGGCGACACCGCGCGATCTGGCGGTGGGCGATATCTGCATTCCCACACACATGATCCCGTCCTATGTCAACCCGACCAACGTAACCCGGCCCACACCGCCGCGTTACCCGGTTGTTGATGGTGCCCTGCAATGGCAGCTGATTTCGGCTTTGTCGCTGAATTACCTGTCTTTGCAAAGTGTTGAGGCGCTGCGCACCATTTTGAACGTGTTTGATTTCAACGCCAAGGTGGACCGCCAGCGTGAACGCGAAGCCGTGATGCGCCTGGAAGGTATCGCCAGTATTTCATCGCATACGATTGATCGCCTTTTCAAAGGCCTGCCGGTACGCGGCATGCGTTCGACGATTGATATGCGCGAAAGCAAATTTGCCAGCGAGGGCGAGATGTATCTGTTCTCGACCGTTCTGGCCGAATTCTTCGCGCTGTATGCCACCATCAATTCGTTCCACGAACTTGTCGTTCGCGGACTGGAAGCAGGGGAGGAGTACCGATGGACGGCCCGTATCGGCAATCAGCCCCTCATATGATTGATGATCTGAAGGCAAACCCGCAGCGTTATTCGTTTTTCCGCGCGGTGGATATTCTGCTTAAGGCGTCAGGCCAGCAGGTGGAAGAACGTGCGCTTCAGACCCAGAAGGTCGAAGACCTGATTTTTCGTGTCGCCCCGGGGCTGGGTTTTCCGGCATCCGATGTGGTGTCGCTGCGCCCGGTCGATGAAGAAGCCGGTGATGAACTGGAAATGACGGTGTCGTTTCTGGGGCTGCATGGGCCGTCCTCGCCGCTGCCATCGCACATGCTTGAAACCGCCGCCTGGAGCGCGGGTGAAGAAGGCGTGCAGCAGGCATTCAATGACTTTTTCTCCAACCGCCTGGTGTGGCTGTTTTACCTGATCTGGCGGAAATACCGCTATTACGTGCGCTATAACGCTGGCGCGACCGACCAGTTTTCAGACTGGATGTTCTCGCTGATCGGGATTGGCGGCGATGAAAGCCGTGGCAAGGCCGATGTGCCCTGGGCAAAGCTTTTGACCTATCTGGGCGTGGTTGCCGGGCGGGTGCGTTCGGCGGAAATGGTCAGCGGTGTGATCGCGCATGCCTTTTCCCTGCCTGATGTATCGATCCGCCAGCTTGAACTGCGCAAGGTCGAAATCCCGCAGGATCAGCGAGCGCGCATGGGAAGTGTGAATATGTCGCTGGGCCAGGATTTTGTCATTGGCCGTTTCGTCGAAGACCGCGCCGGTAAATTTACCGTGGTTCTTCGCAATCTGACCTTCCAGCGGTTCCGCGATTTTCTGCCCAGCGGCAAGGATTATGCCCGCCTGAAAGAACTGGTGGAATTCCTGCTGAAAGACCAGCTGGCCTACGACATCGAACTTAATCTTCAGCGCAATGAAGTCCCGGCATTCAAGCTGGGCTGCCCGGACACAGCAAGCCTGGGCTGGACAACATTTATCGGAAATACGCAGCGCGAGGGGCTGAAGCCCGTGGTGCTGCAGGCACGAGGGTAAGAACGGGACAAACGATGAAAGCAAAGTTTCAAATCGAAAATGTGCATGACGCGGTACCCGCATTTCCCGTCAGTTTTGTGTTTTCGCAGCGGGGCGGGCTGATTGGCTCGGCACCGGATTCAACCTGGCAGATCCAGGATAGCGATGGTGCCATCCCCGAAACCGCTGCACGCATCATGGTGGCAGACGGGCATTTCACCATTGAACGGGTGTCAAACGCCAATATCCGTGTCAACCGTGCCAAGGCCCCCATTCCCACCGGCCGCCCGGTGATTTTGTCGGACAAGGACGAAGTCCAGATCGAAAACCTGAAATGCACCGTCAGCACCGGACAAAGCGAATATCTCGATGCGCGCCCGGTCAGTGTGCATTCGATGGTCGGGGCAGAATATGGCAACCGTGAAGGCCTGGTGCGCGACAGTGTTTATGTCGAAGCCCGCCCGGTGGAGGCATCGGCCCCCACGCGTGAAACCCGCGATGACCCGATGGAGGTTCTTGATGAACGCCGGGTCGCCCGCCAGCAGACCGACCCCCTTTCCGCCTTTTCCGAAGCACAGCGCGCCCGCCAGAGCGACGATGAAATCCTGCTGCAGGATGATGTCAATCTGCGCCGCGGTGCCGAACCCCGTGTCACCAACAGCCAGCAGGATGATGCCAACATGCACTTTGCCTCGATGCCCAATACCCGCATCCGCCGGGACCGTTACGGTTTTGAAGAACCGGTTCAGTCAGAAAACGGGGCAGCATCGGCATCAAAGGCATCGGCCCACGCATCCTCGCGCAATACCGATAGCGCGATTGACGCGGTTTCGGTGGATTTACCCCACGCGGTGGACCATGTCGCGCTGCGCCCGCTGGCCAAGAGCCTGGGCATCCATCTCGGTGAAATGAGCACCGAACAGGCCGCACGCGTTCTAAGCGACATTGGCGCGTCACTTCGGGCCGCACTTGAGGGGCTAAACCAGATTTACAAAAGCACGTCGGAACGTTCGGCCAATTTTCCGCTCGCAACCATGCATCTTCATGCGCTGGAAGATAACCCGATCCGCTTTAGCAGCGATACCGACGAAGCCCTGCACGCCTTTTTCTCCAAGCGTGGGCCGGTGCATCTTTCGGCACCTGCGGCAATGCAGGAATCCCTCGATCATTTGAATTCGCATCAGGCGGCAACGGAAAAATCCATCGACCGTGCCCTTGATGCCGTGCTGGCTGCCCTGTTGCCCCGTGCCCTTGAACGCCGCTTCAAGGCCTATGACGCGGCAGGTGTCCCCGAAAGCCAGGAAGCCTACGACGCCTGGTGCTGGCGAATGTACCGGGCCTATTTCTCCGAATTGCGGTCCCAGCGCCAGCAGGGCCTGCAGATGTTGTTTTGGGAAGTTTTTGGAAACGAATACCGCGCGACGCGCCGCCACGAACAGATGCAGCGCGATCTGGGTGAAGAAAACGAAAGGGATATTGAACAATGAAGCGTTTGGCGGGCTTTTTTCTGGTGGCCGTTATGGGTTTGTCTTTGGCGGCGTGTGAAACGTCAGAAAAGATTTACGACGTTATTTCCGATCCCGACATTCAGGTTGGCGCTGATGAAGTGCAACCGACCACGGTTTCGCTGCAGGCCTATGCTGCAGCCGATGTGAACAAGAATTTCCAGGGTGAACCCTCGCCCATCGTTGTGCGGGTTCTGGCCCTAAGCAGCGATCACCGCGTGTTCAGCTATGACTATTTCTCGCTGACCGATTCAATGGAAAAAACCCTTGGCTCGACCCTTAAGGGCGACCTTGGCGAAACCATGATCAAGCCGGACAGCTACCAGGTGCTTGGCCCCTATGAAATGCCCGAAGGCACCAAGAAAATTGCGGTGATTGCCGAATATCTGGATCTCGAAAAGTCGGTCTGGCGCACCTCTGTCAATGTTCGTGATATCGGCGATAACGACCAGTTCTTGCTGTTGTTGCTCGATGAAGAAGTACGTCTGGTCAAGCAGGAAGGATAAACCCGCTTATGGCTTCGAATAACAAAGTGGCATGGTCGGACGGCCTGTTTGTCAAACCCCATCACTTCCAGCAGCAGACCCGCTATCTGGAAAATCTGGCACAGCGTTATGCGTCAGGAAGTGAGGCACACAATTTTGGCTTTCACCAGTTGATCCTGAACGAGGAACTGCTGTCGCTGGGCAAGGTTGCTGTTGTCAGTGCCAGTGGCATCATGCCCGATGGCACGGTGTTTGACATTCCCGGAACGGACGTGTCACCGCCGGTTCTGGACATTTCCGAAGGCCTGACCGCCAACGAAATTATCTATCTGTGTGTGCCGCTGATGATTGATGGTGGCATCGAGATTGACCGGAACCGCAATGCGGCAACCGGGGTAGCGGCGCGTTACGTCACCGACGAAATCGCCGTTCGCGACAACACCGTGCAGGCAGGTGAACTGGCTGCCATCGATGTTGCCCGTGCCTGCCCGGTGCTGCTGCCCGGTTCCCAGGACCTGTCTGCCTATTCGAAGCTGGCGGTTGCACGCATCGTTGATAAAACCGGCGAAGGGGCAATTGTGATCGACAAGGGTTTTTATCCGACCATGTTGTCGATCTCGGCCGCCCCGTCGCTGCGCCGGTTCCTTGGTGAACTGGCCGATGGTGTTGAACAGCGTGCCGCAACCATCGCCGGGCGTATTGGCAAACCCGACCAGAACGGTGTTGCCGAAGTCGCCGACTTCCTGCTTTTGCGCGGGTTGAATTCAATGTCACCGCTGCTGCGCCACTATGTGCGCATGTCAATGGTGCATCCGCGCCCGGTTTATGAATTGCTGCTGCAAATCATTGGCGAGCTTTCGACCTTTTTGAATGAAAGCAAAATCTGCCCTGATCTGCCGGTTTATGACCATGCCCTGCCGCATCAATGCTGGCCCACAGTCACCCAGCATCTGCGCCAGCTTGTCACGGCGACCCTGGTGGCAAATGCCATTCCGATCCCGCATGAACATAAATTGCATGGTTATGTGGTGGCCCCGGTCCATGAACGCGAACTGATCCGCACGGCGGAATTTGTTTTGGCGGTCAAGGCCAATGTGCCGCAGGAACGCCTGCACCGCGAATTTGTCGCGCAGTCGAAAATCAGCTCGATCGAGAAAATTCGCGAACTTGTTCACAAGCAGCTTCCGGGCATTCCGCTGCGTCTGATGCCGGTTGCCCCGCGTCAGCTGCCCTATCACGCCGGATATTCCTATTTCGCGCTGGAACGTTCTTCGCCGCGCTGGGGACATCTGGAAAATTCCGACGGATTTGCATTTCACATCGCCGGGGAGTTCCCGGAACTTGAACTGCAATTCTGGGCAATCATGGGATAATGCAAATGACCGATATTGCCGTATCACCATATGATTCCAGGCGGTCGGCCGCGCTTGCGGCCAATGGCCATGGCGGGCAGGCAACCCGCCAGATCGGCAGCAAACCCGATGACATGATTGAATCGCTGATGTCATCGCGTGAAACCATGGATTTTCAGCTTTCGGCAAAGGGCAAAAACCGCCTGCTGGAAGCCGCCGTGCCATTGCTGGGTTTAAGCGTGCGTATTCGCAATCTGCACGATTTCAACGATATCGAAGCCCTGCATAGCCGCCTGGTCAATGAAATCCCGGTTTTCCAGCAGGATCTGGAAAAAATGGAATATGACGAGGCCACTGTTCTGGCTGCCCGTTACATTCTGTGTGCGACCCTGGATGAGGCGGTGCTGTCGCAGGTTTGGGGTGCTGAAAGCCTGTGGCCCGAACGGCCGATGCTCTCGATTTTCCATAACGAAACCTGGGGCGGTGAAAAGGTTTTCGCCATTCTGGATCGGGTGATGGATGAAGCGCACCGCTTCCTCGACCTTCTGGAACTTCTTTATTACTGCATCGCCCTTGGCTTCGAGGGCAAATACCACGTCATGCATAACGGCCAGGCCAAGCTGGAACAGCTTCTGGTCAATGTGCACGGCATTCTTGAAAAACACCGGGGCGAAGCACCTGACAAGCTCGTGAACCCGGAACCGAATATCTATGACGCCAAGGAACGCATGGGATGGCGCTTCCCGGTATGGGGGGTGGTGCTTGTGTGTCTGGTTATTCTGGCGGGCATCAATATTGCCTTTAACGAAAACCTGAGCAGTCAGATCGACGGGATCGAGGCACAGATCGAGGCCTCTCTTGGTGGAAACAACATGGCAGGGAGGCCCTGATGTTAAAGGTTTCCAAAGAACGTATTTTATCGAAACTCAATACCTATAGCCGAGAAGCCCTGAAACGGGCCAGCGAAATGGCGATTGAACAAAGCCAGTTTGAAGTGACCGTCAGCCACCTGTTACTGGCGATGATGGAACAGCCCGGCGGGGATACCGGCAAGCTGTTATCCGTACTGCGTATTCAGCCCGAACGCCTGGAAGCCAAACTGCGCAAATCGCTGGATCATGCGCGCCGCGGCGCACAGGACCTGCCGGAATTTGCTACCCTGCTGTTGGAGCTGTTGCAGGATGCCCTGATGCTGGGCAGTGGCGAGCTGGAAGAAGACAATATCCGCACCGGAACGATTTTTGCCGCGGTTGCGCAAAACCCGGATCGTTATTGCCATTTTTATGTTTTTTCCGAATTTGAAGCCCTTGATAGCCGCGCCATCCTGACCGGTTTTTACGACCTGGTTAAAGGCAGCATGGAAGGCAATGGCGACCCCAATAATCCGGCCCGCGATGGTGGCGCCAATGGTGCGGGTGATGCCCCGATCCAAAGCGAAAGTGCCCTGCACAAATTTGGCCGTAACATGACCGAACAGGCCAAAAACGGCGAGATTGACCCGGTATTTTGCCGTGATACCGAAATCGCGCAAATGACCGATATCCTGTCACGCCGTCGCAAAAACAACCCCATTCTGGTGGGTGATCCGGGCGTGGGTAAAACCGCCCTGGCCGAGGGGCTGGCCCTTAAAATTGTTGAAGGCGATGTACCCGCCGCCCTGCAGGGTGCGGCCCTTTGGGAACTGGATTTGGGTGCGCTGCAGGCTGGTGCATCAGTAAAGGGTGAATTTGAACGCCGTCTTAAGGCCGTGCTGGATGAAGTGATCAGCGCGCCGGAAAAGATCGTGCTGTTTATTGACGAAGCCCACACCCTGATTGGCGGTGGTGCCGCGGCTGGCGGGTCGGATGCGGCCAATTTGTTGAAACCGGCACTGGCACGCGGACAGATCCGCGCAATTGCGGCCACTACCTGGTCGGAATACAAAAAATACTTCGAAAAAGATGCCGCCCTGACCCGTCGTTTCCAGTTGATCAAACTGGCTGAACCGACGATTGACCAGTGCGTTACCATCCTGCGGGGCCTGCGCCCGCAATATGAAAGCCAGCATAACGTATATATTTCCGATGCTGCCCTGCATGCTGCAGCCGCCCTTTCAGTGCGCTATCTGACGGGCCGTCAGCTACCCGACAAGGCGTTTGACGTGCTCGATACCGCAGCTGTCCGTGTTGCTGCGGGCCAGTCGGCCCAGCCGCGCGAACTGGACTGGCTGAACAAACGCATTGCCATGCTTGAACGCGAACGCAAAGACCGCGACCGCGACAGCCGCATGGCCGCCATCGGGGCAGGCAGCACGGGCGACCATATCGAAGAAACGATAGCCCGCCTTCATGCCCAGGCCGAAAAATTGCAGCATCGCTGGCAGGTCGAAAAACAGAAGGTCAACCGCGTTATTGAACTGCGCACCCTGATTGCCAAGGGCCACGATGCAGCCAATGACGAAACCGGCCATGCTGCCAATATTGATGACGATGCAGATACCGCGCTGGCAACGACCGCCGAAAATGAAGCGGACGCAACCAGTGCATCCGAACAGTACGACCCCGAAGCACTGCGTGCCGAAATTGTTGCCCTGCTGGCTGAACTGCGCGACGCACGGCGTAATGAAACGGCACTGGTTGAATTTGAAGTGGGCGAAGGCGTTATTGCCGATGTCATTTCAGATTGGACCGGCGTTCCCGCCGCTGCCATGTCCGATGATGATGCGGATCGTATCCTTGGCCTTGGCGATGCATTGCGCAGCGTGATCAAAGGCCAGGACCTGGCGATTGAGGTTATCCACGACCGCATGAAGGCTGCCCGCCTTGACCTGGTGCGTGACAGTGCACCGCGCGGGGTGTTCTTGCTGGTGGGGCCGTCCGGGGTTGGTAAAACCGAAACGGCAGAACAGGTGGCCCTTAACCTGTTTGGCGGTCGCCAGTTCCTCAGTGTGATCAACATGTCCGAATATCAGGAAAAACACACTGTTTCGCGCCTGATTGGGTCACCCCCTGGCTATGTCGGTTATGGCGAAGGCGGCATCCTGACCGAGGCCATCCGCAAGATGCCCTATTCGGTCGTGCTGCTTGACGAGGTCGAAAAGGCCCATCCTGATGTGATGAATATTTTCTATCAGGGGTTCGATAAAGGCGTGATCAATGACGGCGAAGGCCGTGAAATTGATTGCCGCAATGTGGTGTTTTTCATGACCTCGAACCTGGGGTCGGATGCCCTGATGCAAAACCGTGAGACGGTTGAAAATGCATCGATGGAGGCCTTGGAAAAGGCCCTTCGCCCGCATCTGCAGGAACATTTCAAACCGGCCCTTCTGGCCCGTATGCGCATCCTGTGTTTCAAACCGCTTTCCAGCGAAAGCATCCAGCAGATCATTGATCTGAAACTTAATGGCCTTGCTGCCCGCCTTAAAAAGGTACGTGGCATGGACCTGCGCTGGAATGATGCGGTTTTGGCCCTGATCGAAGATTTGTGTGCCCATGCCGATAATGGCGCCCGCATGGTTGAGCAGGTGATTGACCGCTGGATTTTGCCCAGCATCGCCGAAGAAGCCCTGCAACGCATTTCCGATCATGCCAGCCTTGATGCGCTGGAACTTGATGCCGCCGATGGTGGCTTTGTCATGACCTTCCTGCCGGAAACGGCAAATGAAACGGCGGTCGATGATGGGGAAGGGGCCGGTGACGCCGAAAATGCCGATGGTTCGCAAACCGATGATGCGGACTTCGCCGAGAAAGAGGCCCGGGCAGGATGAACATGATCGATCAGTTCAATATGCGCGATCATTTTGTCTCGCTGTGCAATCTGGTGAACCAGACACGGCTGGATGGCGTGCTGGTCCAAAGTGGCGAATTGATCGCCAATATGACCGGCGGTCGCATTGCGCTGATCTATCTGCTTGATGCAACCGGGCGCAACCTGGTGCTTTCAGGTGGTTATGCCCACGGGTTTTCAACCTGGGCACCGGGCTCGCTTGTGCATCCCTTGCAGGGCGGCGGTGGTTCGCCCGTATGCCCGTTAACCCAGGTTGCCTTTACCGGCAAAACCCTGTGCCTCGATAACGGCATGGCAGGCTATGACATTTCCCCCGTGACCAAAGCGATCGACGGGTTAAGCCTGCCGACCCATATGGCGGTTTTGCCACTTGCACGTGCCAATGCCGATTTTCTTGGGGTTGCTGTGGTTCTGGCCGACGGGGCGATTGCCCCCTGGCTGGACCGCAGTGTGACCCGCCAAATCCTGCGTGCAGTGTCGTCATCCATCGAAACCCGCCAGGTCGTTGCCGGGCAGGAAAACGAAAAGGCGATGCTGGAAAAATCACTGGCCCGCGCCGAAGGGGACCGCATGTCCCTGCGGCGGCGGGTCACAGGGCGGCTTTCCAAACGCCTGATCGGCCGGTCGCGCCCGATGCAGATTTTGCGTGAAAAAGTTGCCCATCTGGCCGGTAAAACCGGGCCGGTCATGATTTTGGGTGACGATGGTGTGGGTAAGGAAAAAGTCGCCCGCGCCATGCACGAACATTCGATCCAGTCTTCGGCACCGTTTGTTTATGTAAACTGCGCCAGCCTGTCGGCCGATATTTTCGCCCCCGAACTGTTCGGGCATAAACGCGGCGCGATCAAGGGTGTTGCCAGTGCGCGCAAGGGCCTTTTGCGCAAGGCGGGCAATGGTGTGCTTTATCTTGATGGCATCGACCGCCTGTGTGGTCCCAGCCAGGAAATGCTGCTGCGTTTGCTGGAAACACGGCAATATCGCCCGCTGGGCAGCGAACGCGATATGGAACTGTCTGCCCGTATCATTGTTTCGGCACGGTCCGATCTTTCGGTACGCGCGCAGGAAGGCGCGTTTTTACCCGGCCTTTATTACCGCCTGCGTGAAACCACCGTTACCGTACCTTCCCTTGGCGAATGCCGCGAGGATATCGGCGATATCGTCCATGCCGTTCTTGCCGGGATCGAACGTGAAGAAAAACGCCATTTGAAACTTCACCCCACCGCCTTTGCCTTTCTTTCGCAGCGCCCCTTTGCCGGGGATCGCCGCGAACTGGAAGGCTTGACCCGCCTTGCTGCCAGCGATGCCGAAGACGGCACCATGCTGACCGTGGCGCATTTCCAGGCGGTGGACGCGGCAGCAATGCCCGAAAACGCATCATCGCCGGGGGTTTTACCCCTGCCCGAGGCAATGGCGATGTTTGAACAGGACCTGATTACACGTGCATTGGCGCAAACCGATGGCAACCGTACCACGGCGGCGCAGATGCTGGGTGTCCCCAAAAGAACACTGGCTGATAAATGCAAAAAATACGGACTGTAGGTGTTATGGCCATGATGGTGGTGTGTGGCGCCAGCATAAATGCCAATGCCCAAACTGTGATTGATGATGATGCCCTGGCGGCCTGCTTCACAACGGCCAACCGCCTGGACCGGCTGGGCTGTTATGACAGCCTGCTGGGTCGGCCGGGCATGGGTGACGAAGGTGTTGCCATCGCGCAACCCGTTGAAACCGATGATGAAAAAACGCCACTGGCCGTAAGCTATGTGAACGGCTTTTTGCGGTCGGCCAATGTCACGCCGGAAGGTGTGGCTGTGACGCTTCTGGACCATAAAAGCGGGGCCAAAATTACCGGGCCGAATGGTGATTTGCTGGACCGTATCAACCCGCCCCGCGATATGGCCGATTTTGACCAGCTTCGCCGTCAGGCCGACCTTTACCTTGCATTACCAGCTTTGGCCGATGCCGGGGAAAAGGGTGCAATGCTGGTCAGTTGTGAAAACAACATCACGCGGATGCGCCTGATGTGGATGGATGGTTTTTCCGGCCGCACCGTGAATGCCCGCTTTCTTTATGGCGGTAGCATTTCGCAGGAAAACGCCACCGGCACGCTTTTGCGGGTGAACGGCCAGGGGCACATCCTCGAAACCCCGCGCGGGCTGGAAAGCATCCGCCTTTTAAAGACGATTACCGATGGCAGCAGAATTCAGGTGTCGGTTGATGCCGGAAACGAACAGCGTTCGCTGTTTTTCGATGCTGATGCATTGCGCAGCGCGCTTCCGATGATGGGCCGCCATTGCGCATGGAAAATGGATAGCAGGTAGGCAGGGCAGGAAAATGGTTAGGCGATTATTCAATATTCTCAAAAAACTGCTGCGTCCGCTGGTACTGGTTGCAGTGTTCAGCCTGATTATGGCGCCGGTCATTTATTTCTTCGGCGAGCGTATCGGCACCCATGGCGTTTATCCCTTCAAGGATGAAGGCATCCGGTTTGTGGTATCGGCCGGGTTGCTTATTCTGTCCATTTGCCTGTTTCTTTTTATGGCCATTCGTGCGGTTGTGCGCTGGTGGCTGGCACGTCGCAATGCCAGCTCGCGCCAGCCGTCCGAGGAAGAAATGGAAAAAACCGCCATGGCGGCGGTCTTTGACCGGGCGATGACGGTGATCCGCAATCGCTGGTCAGGCGAGGGGCGTGGGGTTTACAGCCTGCCCTGGTATCTGGTGCTGGGCCAGTCAGGCAGCGGCAAAACCAGCCTGATCGAAAATGGCGATTTGCGCTTTCCGATTGACCATGAAATCGAACTTGATTTGCGCGAATTGCCGCCGCGTCAGGCCAACCATTTCTTTTCCTGGCGCGTTGCCGGTAACGAGGCTGTGCTGCTGGATTTGAATGGCGATTATTTCCGCCCGCAACAGCGCCGCTCATCGGTTGAAAATGCCCTGTGGGATGCGTTTTTAAGCAACTTGCAACGGGTGCGTCCGCGCCGCCCGATCAATGGTATCGTGCTGGCAATTGATTTGTCCGAATTTATGGGCATGTCCTTTAACCAGCGCGAAAACTATGCCTTGGAAATCCGTCGTATCATCAATGATGCTGTGGACCGCCTTGGCACCCGCATGACCATTCATCTTGCTTTCACCAAGCTCGACCAGGTTGCAGGCTTTGCCGATTATTTCGCAACGCTTAGCGCTGCTGATCGCGAAATGCTGTATGGCTTCCATTTCCTTTATGAAGGCCGCCATACCCCGGAATGGCTGGATCAGTTCGACAAACAATACAGCGAATATCTGGATCGTTTGCATCTGCGCCTGAAAAAACGGGTGCTGGAACTTAAATCCGCCAATAGCCGTCAGGAAGCCTTTTCGTTCTATCGAACCTTCCTGGGTCTGGAAGCACCTTTGCGGTCCTTCCTTGAGGGGGCATTATCGCCCGATAAATTTACAACGCCGCCGCTGGTGCGGGGATTGTATTTCTTCAGTAACCGTCAGGAAAATGCACCGCGCAACGTGTTCCTCGAAGCCGTTGGCCAGCGTTACGCCCTGCCAGCCCCGCTTTATGGCACCAGCCAGAACACGTCCTATCCTTATTTTGTGACGTCGTTCCTTAAAAAGGTGGTCTTCCCCGAAGCAGGCCTTGCCGGTAACAATTTCCGTGTAGAGGAACGCTATCGCAAACGTATTCTTATGTCGTTTGGTATTGGCGCGGCAGCCTGCATTGTTGGCGCGTTTTATTGGAATGACCGCTACCAGATCAATATGGAACGCGCGCAGGATGTGTTGGCAAAGACTGAAGCATTCAGCAAGGCTGCTGCCCGCGCCAGCCTTGATCCGACCGGCAAGCAATATTTGCAGCCGTTAAATGAACTGCGCGCCGCCATTGACGAATTTGGTGATTACCGCGATGTCGGGCCGGTGCAGGCACAATTGACCCTGTATCAGGGCCGCGATATTGGCCCGATCATTGACCGCGCCTATAATTACGAACTGCACCGCGAATTTGCACCGGCTCTGGTGGCCGGGCTGGCCCGTAACCTTCGTTCTGTCTGCCCCAAGGGTGGGGACAAGGAACTCGATTATCTGCGGGTCTATCGCATGATGGCCGAGATGGACGGGCGTGATAACGCCATTGTCGATGGCTATTTCAACCAGCTTTGGGATACGCGCCTGAAACGCGAACCGCAAATCCGCGAACAGCTGGCCGCCCACCTGGATTACATGCTGGACCGCAATCCCCAGGCTTACGAGGTTGATGCCAACCTGGTCGCCCAGGCGCAGCGTGACCTTAGCCAACAAACACCGTTCCGCCGTGTTTATCGCACGATACGATCGCGCACGACACAACAGCTTTCCAAACCGCTGGAACTGCCGATTGCGGCCGGGGCACCTTTTAACGTTGTTTATCAGCCGGTTGACCTTGAACAGGACCAAGCGGCCGTTGAAACCGAAGGCAATGGCCTGGCCGCAGCACGCGATTGCAGCGTACAAAGTGTCAGCGACCCGGATCAGGGACCGTTTGAAATTCCGCGGTTTTTCACCAAAAAGCAGTATCACGCCATGTTCGTGCCGCAGCTTGAACAGGTGGCAAAGGTTGCCGGTGATGATTTGTGGGTTCTGGGCAAGCTTGAAACCAGCACCATCACCGAGGCCGATTACGATGACATTCGCAACCGTGTCCGCGAAAGCTATGTGAATGATTATATCGGTTCATGGAAACACGGCCTGAATTCGATGCAGGTTCGCCCGTTTGTCGATATCAAACAGGCCACCGAAATCCTTCATACGCTGGCCGATGGCAATAACCCGATCCGCCGGGTTGCCGAACTGGTGCGTGATAATTCGGTTCTGTATGAACCCAAAGAAGCCGCCAGCGGTGAAGATGGCGAAAACCTTGCCGATCAGGTTGATTTTGATACGCCCGAAGATCCTAACCGGGTTGCCGCACGCGATATCAAACGCGAGTTCGCCGATATCCGCGAAATGCTGGCCGATCGCCCCGATGGCGGCCCGTCCAACATGGATGAAATCGAAGACGCGCTGGGGTCTGTCTACCAGTATATGAAGGCCGTACGCGATGCATCCGACCCCAATACAAGATCGCTTGAACTGGCCATTGAACGGGCCAAGCTTGCCGGTGATGACCCCATCTTTGTCCTTGAACGGGTGGCGGAACGGACACCTGCGCCCTTTGGCGAACATTTGCAGTCGGTTGCCAATCAGTCCTGGGGTGTGATCATGCGTGGGGCGTCGGTTGCGCTGGGTCGCAAATGGCACGATCAGGTTTATGGGGCCTATCAGCGGCTTATCGCGGGCAAGTATCCGTTTAACCGTAAATCCGGCAATGATTTGCCCCTGAAAGATTTTGAAGAATTTTTCCGTCCCGGTGGCATCCTTGATGCGTTCTACAAACAGGAATTGCTTACCTTTGTAGATGAAAACAGCGGAAAACCAAAAGTGATTGATGGTCAGTCCATTACGGTCGATCGCAACTTTACGACCCAGTTGCGTGCCGCAATGAACATCACCAAAAGCTTCTTTAACCAGACAGGTGATCTGTCGGTTGAATTCAGCGTCGCCCCGGCTGGCATGAATGCCAATATCAGCCGTGCGGTTCTGAATTTCGAGGGCCAGCTTGTTGTCAGCAGCCACGGCCCCAGCCGGCCGATCACGGTTTTCTGGCCCAACATTATCGATGGTCCGGCATCGTCCCGTGTTGATATGTCAGCACTTTCGGGTTCGGGGCGGTCAATGGCCAAACAGTTCGATGGGCCCTGGTCGTTCCTGCATCTTTATGACGCGGCCAAAAAATCGAACCTCGGTAATAATTCAGTTGACATCACCTTTGCCAATGCCAACGGCCAGACTGCGACATTCCGTGTTCGCCCGGAAGCCCGTGTGAATGCGTTTTTCAACAGTCCGCTCAGCGGCTTCTCATTGCCCAGAAATCTCCATGGGGGACTATCTTCATGACCAGAACCGGTATTTGTACTTTAACGGCTGTTGCAACGGTAATGATGCTTTCGGGCTGCGCCAGCCCGGGATCATCCATCCCCCAGGCGGGTAAAACCTATACCGGCCCGCTTAGCGCCGAGGCCGAGGCCAAATTGCGCGCCAAGGGCTATGGCATGTCGGATGCCGAACGCGACAAGCTCAAACAGATTGACCGGGACCGCCTTGCCGCCACGTTTGATTTCCAGAAACTGGGCCAGCCGGTTGAAAGCCCGTTTGCCGGTTTCGGGTTTGTCGGGGCGGAAAATATGCCCTATGCGGTTTATCGCAATGGCAAGGCCGTTACCTTTACCCCCGAAGGTACAGATACCGAACTTGAACAGGTTGCGCCGCGCCTGAACGGGGTGATGCTGGCGGGCAAGGATATGGAACGCATTGTTGGCGAAAGCCCGCGCGGCACCATGATGTCGTGGAACACCGCCGATCTGTCCCAGCAGGTGGTTTTACGCCCGCAAAACAGCACCTTTGGCCTGACCAATGTTTATGATGTGGGGGCCATTGCGGATTCACCCTATCTGGCGATGGCGGTTGAAGGTGGCCGGGTTGAATTGTGGGATCTTGCGGCAGGTGAGATGGTTGAATTCACCGAAAACAAGGTTTCCCAGCCCCGCCAGGTGATGGATGGCAGCGCCTATGATGATGTCATTTATGGCACCAATCGCGGCGAGATCGAAGAATGGAAACCATCGGTCGATACCACCCGTCTTTATGCCCATGCGGGTCCTGTTCTTGATATCGCCAGTGTTGGCGGGCGTGATCTGATCGTATCATCGGCCAAGGATGGCACGGTTACGATCTATGATCGCAAGAAAGGCGAAATCGTCCATACCCTGGAATTTGATACCGTTGTTTATAACATCGAAGTATCGCCTGACAACCGCTATGCCGCGATTTTCCAGACATTCGGATCGCCCTATTATATCGACTTTGATGCCATGGAATCCCGCCGTCTTTATGTAGGTTCGGGCGCGCATGTGACGCAGGGTCGCTTTGCCAAAAATGGCAGCCTGCTTCTGGCACGCGAAGATAATGATGTGATCCGTATCTGGAGCACGGAACGCAACAGTCTGGTTGCCAAAATTGCCCCGGAGCAGGGTGGCGGTATTGTCGGCTATGATGTGTCCGATGCCCTGGGTCTGATTGCAGTGGCAACGACCGAAGGCAATGTTGAATATTGGGACCTGGAAACCGGCCGTTATATTCGCACAGCTTTCCACACCGATACGCCGCTGGTGGGTGTTGAAATCAGCCCCGATGGCACGCGTGCCGTTGTTGCACAGGCCGATGGGCAGCTTGCCCGCTGGCGCGTGATGGCGGACCAGCCGGCACAAACTTTCATGTTTGACTGACATGAAGTTTCCGGTTGAACAAATCCTTGCCAGTATTCCCGGCCCGGACCGGGAATTTGGCGAAATTGATGACGACATTCAGGAAGCGCTTGATCAGATCGATAATGAACTGATGAAGCGCGGCACTCTGAATGCCGAAAGCCTGGACTGGGATGCCGTTGCCGAACAGGCCGCGGCGGTCCTTGCCCGCTGTGCCCATCTGAAGGGGTTTCATGCGGCGGTTCTGGCACTGACAAACCAGCCGGCATCGGCCGACCTGGCAAAGGCCTTTGCGCTTTCGACCTATCTGTTTGCCCAAGCCTGGCAGGAAATGCACCCCAAATCCAAGCGGGCCGGGCGCCTGCGCGATGTCTGGATTGGCGATATTATCGGCAATCTGGCATCGGGGGTCGAATATGTCTGCAAGGCCGAACGCACCCTGCCCGATGAAAGCCGCGCCAAGGCCCTGGCACTGGTCGAACTGGCATCGCCGCATGGCATTGATGTCAGCGCGCTAAGCGATGCTTTGCAGGCTGCCAAAACACCGCCGCCACCACAGAGCGAAAAACAGTCTGGCGGGGGTGGGGGCGAATTTGTCTCGCGCGAGCTTAATGCCCGCGACCGTGCCGTTTTGCGCAAGGATATTCGATCGGTTGCGGATCGGATTACCCAGTTTGACCCGGATGCGCCTGTCGCCTATCTGATGCGCGGTTATGCCGCCTGGCTTGAACATAAATCCCTGCCTGAAAACACCGATGGCGTGACCCAACAGCAGGCCATGCCGGCCTTTATCCTTGATGAACACAAGGCCGCCGCCAGCGACCCGGATGCGGCAAAACTCGCCAAGCTGGAAGACCGCCTTTATATGAGCCCCGACTGGTTTGAAGGCCAGAAAATTGCTGAACGCATGGCCCGCAAGCTTGGCCATGAGGCGGTGGCCAATGCCATTGCCCAGCGATCAGCGGAACGGGTTTTGTCCCTGCCGGGGCTTGATAAGCTGCAATATGCCAATAACAAACCCTATGTTTCGCCCGAAATTGCGCAATGGCTGGCAAATGTTGGCTCTGCACTGGCGAAGGGTAAAGGGAAGGCTGGCGGTGCGGGTAAAGGGGCTGTTGATGATATCCCCGATGACGATGACATGGATGATGCCGGCAGTAAAAAGCCCAGCCTGGAAGATGCCCTGCGCGTGGCCGATGATGCGGTAGCCAAAAGCGCATCGGGACGGGAAACCGTTCTGGCGAAATTTGCGCTGGCAAAGGAAATGGCGACCCATGGCCTTAAAAGCCATGCCCGCCTGATTTTTGATGAAATTCTGCACGAATTTGGTGTCGCCAAACTGGGCGAATGGGACAAGGCCCTGCTGCGCGAGGTGCAGCAGGAACGAAGCCGCGTTGGCTAGGCCCCAATGCGACGGCGGCCAATAAACACTGCCTGATTGTAAAGGCGTTGTTGTTTGCCCGTTTGGCGAATTGTCGCCCGGATGGGCGGAAAACCGCCTGAAATGGGGCTGTTCGGGGCGGGTGTAAAATTGGAAAACTGTTATCTGACAATAGGTTGGGTCACAGTGGCAGCTTTGGTTGCTTGTTGGAATTTTTGCAGATTCTGCCCGGTGTTTTTGGGCATGGTGACGCTGCACCGATGTGCGACGTCAGTTGTTTTTGAAATGGTCCTGGCTGTGCCGGACCCTTGCGTGAACAGAAAGCGGAACCTGAAACTTCATGTCAGTTGATCTGATTAGTGATGCCGTCGCAACGACCGAACCCTGGCTGGCCCAGTGCCATTTTGTGCGCGTCCCTGAAACAGGCGCGGATGGTGGCAATGGGGATAAACCGGCGGGCAGCAACGGTGCGCCTGACACTGCAATACAGGATGACGACCCGTTTGCCTTTGCCGCTGAAACCAATGATCACTGCAAAGGCCTTGTGGCGGTTCTGACCGGGGGCCGCGAAGATTTTGAAGCCGCGCTGGAAAAATTTTTAGGTGATCAGCCATTAAAATTGCTGTGGTGCGAAGATATCATGCCCGCCACACGCTGGATGATGCGCTATCCCAAGGATAAATTCGCCGTTGAACTGGCGCGCATGGTGCACGATTACCGCCCGGTTGAAATTGGCCCGCTTAGCACAGCGGATGGCGGTATTCAGGGCGAACATGCCGATGCCATCTGGGCAGATCTTAAAGAAAACATCACGCCACTTGATGACCAGTTTGGTGTCTGGCCGCGCAAAAATGTGCCCGATGATCTGGCCGATATCCTTTTTGGCGACATTGATAAAACCGGCAAAACCGGCCTTGCCACCTATGCGGTGATTGATGCTTCGAAAATGCGGCATCTGGCCGAAAATCTTGCGTCCTCCGGGCTGGAATATCGCTGCCTGTTTACCGGCGAAGCGGGCGAAAACCTGGGTGATGTTGCGCCCTATCTGGTGAAGCTTGATCGCGAGAACCGCTTTAGCAGTGATCTTCTGTCCAAGGGCGATCGTCCCTGGCAGCATTGGGATAGCGAGGCCGCCCTGTTTGTGCGCAGCGCTGCCGGGTTTGACGATATCTGGCGCCATATGCGCAAATTCACCAAAATTCGCGATGCCGGTGACAAATGGTTTTTCCTGCGCTTTTGGGACCGCATGTTTGTGCATTACCTTCATGAACATCCCAAGGGCCCGTTTCCTGATGGTTTCTTTCGCGAAATAGACGTGGTTATCGCCCCGCATAAAGAAGGGGCCGTGCGCATTGTTGGTAAAACCGGCCATGATGCCACTGCCAGCGAACCGTTTTTTGAAACCTTCAGTGCCTTTGTTGCCGGTAACAAACGTAATGGCTTCATCGACCGGGTGGCGGCGTTTTTCGCCGCGAAATACGAAGAAAAGCCCGAAAATGATGTTCTGATCAGCCAGTATCAGCGGGCCCGGCAATTAACCATGGTTTCCGAACTGGCCGTTTTAAAAACCATGGAAGCCCAGTTTTTACTGCACCGTGCCGGTAAATCTGCCGATGCACTTGATACCGATGCAATCCCCGATTTTGACAATATGAGCGATGTCCACCGGGCCGACGCCCTGCTGGAACAGGCAACCAATATGGCGAGCGACTGACATGGAATACGGCGATTTTTCTGCCAACGCAGATTCAGAAGAAACATTTTTCCCCTGCCAGCGCAGTAGCATTCCCATTCTGCCGGTGCGGTTTTCGCAATTGCCCTATGATCTGGAAAGTGCGCAGCCGCCTTCGTCAATTGGCAGCCCCGGATCGCGCATTATCCGCACGTTGCGGCGCGGGTTTGTATATGTTTATGTTGAAAACCCGCAGGAAACCGATGATGCCAGCGACCGTCAGGGGCCGGGATCCTGGTATGTGTTTCGCTATGATACCAAGGGGCAGGATATTAACGGGGACTTTGTTCCCAGTGGAACAGACAGCTACCATCGCGCCGATTACAGCTTCACCAAATATGAGTGGACGGATAATTACGGTAACGATACTTGGAAATATGACAGTTCGACCCCGGCCAGCAAAACCATCTGGGTGCCGAAATGGGCCAGCAAGGTCTGGCTGGCCTATAGCGAATATCGCTGGCCGCCATCATTTTTCCGTCAGGGCCACCAGGAAAGCTTCCGCAAGCAGATCATGCAGCCGGTTAATCTGCGGGGTAGTAACCAGTGGGCGGCCTATATCGGCAAGGCAGAGGATTTTGTCGAAGAATTCAAACCGACCCCATTGCGAACCAATTCGACGCTTGCGGGGCGCTTGAGCCTGTCGCAAACCAAGTTTGCACCAGCCGTACCGCCACAAATTGCCGATGAATGTGCGGTTGTTGCGGCTCTGCATGATCCGCTTGGTGATATTCTGGAAATGCAGTTTCGCTATGCAGCGAAAATTGAACACAAGCAGAATTTTTCGAATGCCAATGTGTATCCGCTGACAATTGGCCGGTTCTGCGAAGCTGTTAAAGATCAGGTGCCAAAGCGTGACGAATGGTATCAGATGCAGGATCCTGCCTTCGCAGATGATTGGGAGGTCAGCTATGACAACCTTAAATCCATTATTGATAGCATTGATAACAGCCTTGATGAATTGATCACGGCGATCAATCTTCATATCGGCAATGAAAGTGACCATCATCTTGGCAAACATCTTGCCCTGGGTTTTGGCCAACAGAACGATCCGGATGCCGTGGGCTATGCATCCCTGCTTTTGGGGCGTGCGCTTGCCGGGCTGGGGGCTACGGCGAAGGGGCATATTGCCATCCGCAAGGGCCTTGGCGGTGCTGCTGATATTCCCAATGCTGATCAGAACAAGGGATCATCGCTTAACAAGCCGCTGCGTCTGTTCATGAAAGCCTGGAGCGGCTTTAGCCCCGGTGTGTTTGACCGTATTCGCCGTTGGCAGTTTTCATTTGATATTACGCTTGAGGCTATCGCCCTTGAGATTGCTGCGGAACGGGCGGTGATAGACGGCGCGGAATTGCGCAATGCCATTTCAAATGGCTATCGCCGTTCGGCAACCGGCACCTTGATGCTGACCAAACGCACTGTGTCCTATGTTGATGCGATCAAATTCCTGCAGGGTGCCTTTAATGATGCCCAGGTCGAAGACCTGATTGCCGGTATCAGCCCGACGGGTGAAATGCACATGTCTGCCCTTGATAGCCGGATGCCGACGGTTGATATCCCGGCTGTTGAAATGAATGGCAAGCTTGAACTGATGGGCGGCCTTCGTGCCGACCGCACCATTCGTTCCATCGAAACGGGGACGGCGGGTATTGGGGTTCTGCTGGGCGCCTGGGCTCTGGTTGAAACGGCGACGGCGCATAAAAAGGCGAACGAGCTTTTTGAAAAGGGGGCTGTTACCGGGTTTTTGACCAGCAAGGAATTTACCCTGACGGCAACGGCAATTGGTGTTGCTGATGCGTCGCTCAGCCTTGGTACGAAAACGATGAAAATGTTCGCCCCAGCCGAGCAGATTACCCAGGATGCTTTGGAGGTTCTGTATAAAAAGGCCATTCCGCAGGGGGCTGACGAGCTGATTTATGCGCCAAAGCTGGCTTCGGCCTCTGGTGTGGGCCGCGTGGTGACGACGTGGTTGCCACGTGTGTCGATCTTCCTGGGGCTTGTGATGTCGGCAGGTGGTATTTATCGCGGTGTTGAACGGGATGATCCGGCTGAGATCATCGGCAATGCGGCGCTTTTGATTGGTACGGTGATGATGCTGTTCCCGGCAACTGCGTGGGTTGGCGCGGTTATTTTGCTGGTGGGGCTGGGTATTACCTTCCTGAGTTATTCCGACACCGAAGATGTGGTGCGGAAATGTTTCTGGGGTAGTCAATCGCCCTATTGGGATCTGCAGGTTCGTCCGTCCCCGACTGAGCTGATCGAGGAAACCCGTAATCTTCCGGGTCAGTGGAAGAAACATCTCGAAGAAGAAATCCACTGGTTTGAAGACTTGCTCTGGACCATGACGATTGAAAACAAAACTGCCGATGATGGCATGTTTGTAATTGAAAGCCCTGCCTTTACCGAAGACACACCAGGCAAGCTTGATTTACGCATTACCGAGCTTTATGGGCGTTCATGGGACCTTAGTTATGATCTTTCGACCGGGCAGATCAGCGGGGATGATAGCGGGCAGGTCCATGTTAATGCCATGGCGGGGTCATCAACCATTGTTGTGAAAATCGACCCGGCAAAGGAACGCGGCCAGCAGCGCTTAACACCGATGACGGGCTATTATTATATGCCTGTTGATACGGGTGATTATGTTAGCGCCGAATATACCCGCGGTGAAACCGGCCAGACCTTCTCTGCCCATCTCAGCGGGAAAGGAAATCTGTAATGGCGCAGCGGCCCGGCCTTTCCGCATCCCGATTGGAAGGCATTACCCATCCGCGCAAGGATGTGGTTGATGTTGCTCAATACCGTTTCGGGCACCGCAAAATGGTGGCCGGGCTGGCTGCGTTGGGAAGTTGGGTTGCAACATTCCTGTGGGTGTTTTTGCCGGTTATGTCGGGCCAGCCCTCACCAATTGATCATTTTCTGGGGAAACTCGGACGGGGTTATTTGTGGGGAGAGGACCCTGCCTGGGCGCAGTCCTATATGCGGGAATGTTTGGCCAAAAATTACTACGGCTGCTCGGCAGATACGACCCCGTTTGAGTTTATCGCCCTTCAATTTCATGCTGACCCCAAATCCTATATTGTTCCTCTCATCGGTCTTGGGATTGTGGCGATTTGCGCATTTGCCTGGTTTTTCATGCGAAAGCCCGCACCAGTGCGTTTTAATCGGGATATTGGTGCTGTTTATGGCGTTCACGATGGCAAATTCTGGATCCTGCCAGCCTCGGAATTTGATTATGCCTATCATGGTGAATGGGATCCGCTCTCTGGTCGGTTTTTTAGCAGCGGCCCCACGCAGATCAGCCTTTATAACGCCAACACACCATCGCGGAAACGCACTTTCTATCTTGGCGCTTACCCGACGGGCCAGGATGCATATGGCCAAATATTGGGAGATGCTTTGAAAAACTTTCTGGCACGCTCGGGCACTGGTGAAATTATTGCCAATGCCCCCAGCCATACGCCGCTTAAATGGTGGCAGGCTTCCCTGTTTGGCGCGGCGCGCCTTCCTGAAAATATTGATGCCCAAGCCATCGACTGGCTGGCCGCGCGCGGCAAATTTCAGGGCTTTGTAAAGGCCTGAACGGGAACATCTCTTTCATTGCTGATGTTAGCAAAAGAAAACGAACGGACGATTATCTTTATAATCGCCGGTGGTGCATCGGACATCCTTTGGGTATTAATCGTTATTCTAAATATTTTGACATTGGGTATTTTTGGCATGATGGCGATCGATCCGGAGAGAGATTGCTCACGGTTATTTCAGAATTTTTAGCGGATGAATTAATAGTTTCGTAGTTCATTTCATCAGTGCGGTCATTGGACGGGGTATTGGTCTATGTTTGGAGCATGATGTCTGTCAATAAATGTTTTTTAATAATTTATTTTTTAAATATGGGAGGTAAATATTATTTTCATTCTGTGTGTCTTGATTTTTATCTGAATTTTCTGGTGAAAAAAACAAATTCTTTTGGGTCTTGTTCTAATTGCATGAGCCATATGTAAGGATGGGCGGACTAAGGAGTGTTTTATTTCTATAGTGGGTTGGAAGAATTTGGTTTGAAGCCTTGTTTGAAGAGTGTCGCAGGGTTTGTCGACAAAAATGAGTAAAGTTGTGAATAAAGAGCGGGATACTGTTTTTGTTGATCGGTTTTGGTCTGGGGCCAAGATGGTTATGGCTTTGGTATTTCTTGGGTTTCTTGGTTTTTTTCTTCTTTTAAATGCCGGACTCTACGATGATGGGTCTGGCTTCTATTCAGGATCGAAATTAACCGCGTGGGAGAAAATTTCTGATCCTCTTGGAAAATATGGGTATGGATATCTTTGGGGATCTCACTCTACCTGGGGGCGTACATATCATGAGGGTTGTGTTGCAGAAGAGAATTGGGGCTGCACAAAAGATACAACTCCTTTTCAGTTTGTTTTGATACAGTTGAAAGATGATACGGGCGAATATGTTAGGGATTTAATTTTATTTTTATTTATGTTTTGGATGTCTTGCAGTTACCCATTGATGCGGAAGCCATGCCCGATCGTATTTAATCGGCACTTGGCTGCAATATATACCTGGTATAGGGGGCGTCTCTGGATATTGCCTGCATCAGAATTTTCCTATCGTTATCAAGAAGGTGCAAATTTTCTGTCAGGTAGATGGGGTAATGGACCAATGCAGATGAAATTACGATCATCAGAAAGGTTACATAAGAGAAAAAATTTCAAAATAGGTACTTATCCATATCCATGTGAAAAATATGGCGTGCGTTTGGCTGAGGCCTTAGAAGTTTATTTACGGACCACTGATCAAGACACATCCTATATCCCTCCGGCGACCTCCTATCGCTGGTGGGAACGTTCCATTTTGGGACGAAAAAAGCTGCCGGATGACATTCATGACCAAGCGGCTGCCAGGATGCGGAAATATGGTGAGAAGGCGAGTTAAGATTACGTTTTTGGGTGTTGGCAGGTTTTCTGATCCCGCTTCGTTTTGCGAAGCGGGATTTTGTTTGGGGTGGTGGTGGGCGAATCAGATTTGAGGAAAACTTTTCCGGGTGATGATTTGATGGTGCAACAACCTGTGCTGGTGGGTGGGGTTTCGCCCGGGTGGGCGGAAAGTCGCCTGGGGTTTTGGGCTGGGGGCGGCCGGTGGATAGGGTTTATATATTGAAAACAATGATTTATCAAAAATTTCAAAAAAAGTGAAAAAGGCAAAATTTCAGGCGGACGCTGCTCAATGGGTTGGGGCATGGTTCTTTCACACCGAAAGCGGTGAACCAATTTTTCCAATCTGTTTAATGGAGATTTTCCAATGCCGATGCCAGCATATTTGACCATTGAAGGTGAAACCCAGGGCCTGATCACCCAGGGCGCAACCACTTTTGACAGCATCACCAACGAATGGCAGGCTGGCCATGAAGACGAAATCATGGTCCAGGCTTTTGATCATTCCGTGATCACCCCACGTGACCCGCAGTCGGGCAACCCGACCGGCACCCGTATCCATCAGCCGGTAACCTTCACCTGCACGCTGAACAAAGCCGTGCCGCTGATGTACAATGCCCTCGTCACCGGCGAGCTGCTGCCGAAGGTTGAACTGAAATGGTACCGCACCCAGGCGTCCGAGCAGGTTCACTTCTTCACCACGTCGTTTGAAGAAGCCCTGATCGTTGATATCAACTGCGCCATGCCGCATGCAAAAGACCCGGCAACCAAAGACTTCACCCAGCTTGTTGATGTCAAAATGACCTACCGTAAAATCATGTGGGAACACGTTGTTGCCGGTACCTCGGGTTCCGACGACTGGCGCGCTCCTGTCCAGGCTTAAGGTCTGTCTCTCCCAACCAGACCTGCCGGACCTGTTTATCGGGTCCGGCTTCCTGTGTTTGTGCGGGGGTGCGTGGGGCTGGCCATATTTTTTGCTGATACGGCCACGTTTTCGCCACTTCCGCACGTCACGGTTGCAGGCAAAGGGTAAAGCCGGTTTGCCGGTTTTTGGGAGCCCATCCGGGTTGTTTTAGTGTTACCGCGTTCGCAGCAAGAGGCGCACCATGAATCATATCATTTCGGAAGAAACCCTTTCGGGACTGGCAAAACGGTTTTTATCGCAGGACCAGGATCTGGCATTCGCTTTTACCGGTGCTGCCGGGGATTTTTCCGTGGTCGGGTTCGAGGCACGCGAAACCATAAACGCCCCGTTTGAAATTTCGATCAATCTGGCATCGTCAGACCCGGCGATAGACCTTCATTCCCTGATCGATGCACCCGCCTGCCTTGGCATTTACAACAAATATGATGAAGTGCGGTTCCTGCACGGCATTGTTACCGAGGTCGAACGGGGTGATAGCGGTATTCGCCGCACCTTTTATTCCGTTACGCTGCGCCCGAGCCTGAGCCGCCTTGACCACGGATCTGACAGCCGCATCTGGCAGACCAAAACCGTGCCCGAGATTGTTTCCGAGGTGTTCAAGGAATACAGCATCACCGATGTTGAATGGCGCCTGAACGGGCAGCACGCCCCGCGGGAATATTGCACCCAGTACCGTGAAACGCATCGGGGCTTTGTGGAGCGTCTGCTGTCGGAAGAAGGTATTTTTTATTATTTCGAGCATTCCGAAAGCAGCCATAAGCTGATCCTGACGGATGCGCCGCTGGCAACGCCGATGCTGCCAAATGCGGGCCAGATTCAGTATAATTCGCGACCGGGTGGCCAAAATCGAGGTAGCTGGATCAGCGCCTTTTCCCAGCGTGAAAAACTGCGTTCTTCCACCTATGAGATGAACGACTACACCTTTAAAAACCCGCCGGCCAACCAGCGCCGTAATCAGGCTGCGCAGGAAAATAACGGCCTGCAGGGTGACTATGCCCTTTATGATTATCCTGGCCGTTATAAGGACCCGCGCGTTGGTGGTGACTTCACCAAACACCGGATTGAAAGTGTACGGGTTGACGCCACAACCGGCCACGGCCAAACCAGCAATATTCAGCTTTGCCCGGGTTACCATTTTGAGCTGACCGGCCATGACGATGCCAGCGCCAACGGCCGCCATCGTATCCTTTCTGTTCAGCATAGCGGCACGCAATCCGCGGCGCTGGAGGAAGATGCCGGCGAAGGTGCTACAACCTATAAAGCCAGCTTTACGACCATGCCCGGCCATTTGCCCTATCGTGCGCCACTGGCGCAAAAGCCGCTGGTGGATGGTCCGCAAATTGCCCATGTGACCGGCCCGGAAGGCGAAGAAATTTACTGTGATGAATTTGGCCGTATCAAGGTGTGGTTCCCGTGGGACCGGTACGGTGAAAAGAACGAAAATTCATCCTGCTGGATCCGCGTAAGCCAGAACTGGGCCGGTGGGGCCTGGGGGCATATGGCGATCCCGCGTATTGGCCATGAAGTGATTGTTGATTATCTGGAAGGTGACCCGGACCAGCCCATCGTAACGGGCCGGACCTATCATGCTACCAACCGCCCGCCTTATGGCCTGCCGGAAAACAAAACGCGGATGACGATCAAATCCCAAACCCATAAGGGCGAGGGTTATAACGAATTCCGGTTTGAAGACGAAGCCGGGCGGGAAGAGGTCTTTATGCATGCGCAAAAAGACCACAACACCATCATTGAAAACAACGAAACCCACCAGATTGGCAATGACCGCGCCAAAACCGTTGCCCATGACCAGAGCGAAAGCATTGGTAACGACAAAACCATCAATGTGAAAAACGACCATACCGAGAATATCGGTAACGACATGACCTATTCCGTTGGCCGCAACCAGCAGGAAAAATATGGCAAGGATCATGTCCATACAGTGGGCAATATTCACAAACAATCGATCTATGCCGACCATCTTTATGAAACCGGTCGCAATTACGAAGGCTCGGTTGCGGGCACCTACAAGCTTGATGTGGGTAAAACCATCACGACGAATACCGGCACCCACACGCTGATGGCATTTGAGAAATTTGTCATCAAGGGGCCGGGAGGCAAGATCGTGCTGGATTCATCAGGCATCACACTTGAAGCCCCGAAAATCAACCTGAAAGGGGCGGTTTCGATGGGGGGCTCTGGCTCCGCACAGGTGCCCACCCTGTCGATGGCCGCCAATGAAGGCCTGCCGATTTGTGAAGAATGCGCCAAAAAGGCCGCGGAGGAATAAACGATGAAGCCGGTTGCACGGGTAGGCGACAAGGTCGATTGTTCCAAACATGGCAGCGGCACCATTTCATCAGGTGGTCAGTCTCTGGTGGATGGCAAACCTGTCGCGCGTATTGGCGATAAATGCAGTTGCGGCGGCACCATCACCCAGGGATCAAGCCAGTCGATGGATAATGGTAAACCCATTGCCTATCTTGGCTGCGCGATAAGCTGTGGCGGTACCATTACCTCGGGCTCGCCAACGGCGAAGGTCAAGCCCTGAGATAGATCGGGAAATTGGATCAGTAAAAGTGAAGGTGTTTTGTCGATTTAACGGCTCCTGATTGTTCTCGATGGGGTGTTGGTTTGACGATGAATGTATACGAAGCCTGGATTGGTGACTGTCATTTAAAAGAGGTTGACGGGCAGCGTGAATGTCGCTGCCAGGTTGCCGTTTGGGCCGATGGATATGATGTTTTTCATGCCCGCCTGATTGAGCATATTGAGGCGAAAGGTCTATGCCTGCTTTGGGTTGAGGAAGGGCTGCCCGCAACTCGATATTTGCAGCGCCATAGCGATCAGCAGCGTCAGATTGGTATTTTGGCGCGCACGGTTCACGAGGGGCATCTGGTTGAACTGGCACAGACGAATTTTCAAACTGTAGAAACCGGGCCGGACCCAGAGCATAAATACCTGATATACGAGGACATTTCTGATCTGGTGCCACTTGATGATCAGTTTGGTGCATGGCCCGCAAAAAACACTCCGGACGCGCTGATCCATCCGCTATTTGGGCAGCCTCAACCCGCGACGCCTGATGATGAGCATTATGGTCATGAGGGCGATGTGCCCGTTATGCGAACTTTTGCGATTATAGATGCTGCCAAGCTTCAATCCGGTTTCGATGAGATTGAAGAGTGTGGGGTGCCATATCGCTGCCTTTTTAAAGGAAAGGCTGCGCAAGACCTTAGGGACGTTGCCCCCTATCTTCTAGAGATTGATGCAGCTTCGGAGATGACCCGTCGACTGCTGACCTATAATCCGAAATTGCCAGATAACATGACCACAGCGCATTTATGGCATAAAGAGCCAGGTATTTATATCCGGTCACGCATGTGTTTCGATGATGTATGGTGCCACTTTCGTAAATTTGTTCGTATTCAGGACGAAAATGGTAAATGGTTTTATTTCAGGTTTTGGGAGCCATCTGTTCTCGACCAATTGCCAGAGATATTCAGTCCGGAAAATGGCAAAAAATTTTTTGCAAGAAATTTAAGTTTTGTATTGCTAACGGCAAACCCCAGCGCAGGCAGGATCATCAGACGTGTTTGAAAAACTGTTTCTATACAGCCGCAACGTTCTCATGCTTGTAGTTTGTACGCTGGTCGTAGCCTGTAAACAGGAGGCGGATGTGGATACGATCAATATCGATGATGTGAAAATCGATACAAGTGATTGGACTGATTACTGTATTGGTTATCAGTCGCTCAAAATCCCGCCGGGACTGAAGCCGTCGGTTCATCCATCTACGAATATCGATTGGCAATATCCCCAAATTGAACGCAATTTTCAGGGTTCCGCCCTTGATTATATCAAAGGGAATGAACGTTTTGGTGAGGCCGTCTTTACAACTCGGGTAAATGGTTGGGATTTTGTCGTTTCTACTGAAAGGGTTGATGGTTCTGTTGTTGCGGATTTTGCGCTTGTCTTTTTTGGTGCAAAAAAGGTGGATGGCACCCTTATTTCATTTCAGAGAGATGCGTCGACTTCTTTGGTTCCAGATGTCTCTGATCCGAAATATAGAAAATTTTATGAAAAGTTGGATGTCGAGCCAGTTGCTGAACAAAACACATCGACTGGGTTTTGTTATGATGGTTATGTTTTTTCCGGCTATCAACCTGAAAATATATATGATTTTACAGTTGATTTCCTGAGTGGATCTGTAGGTGGACGTTTTGGGTATAGCCTTAGTCTTACGCAGGATATAAAGCCCGTCCCGGATGATGATCGTCCGCTGGCTTCCGGTCCGACACTGGATATGTTTCCGGATGTTCTTCAGACCGAACAAACCGGTTTGGTGCGGAGTGATGTTTACCGTGGTTATATGACCCATATATGGGGCGTTGGAGAATATGAAGGTCGGAACTCAATTAAATCCCTTTTGCTTGGGCCGCAGAAAAATGTGAAGACGCCTGTTGTTGCCCTCGATACGATTGGGGATATCCAGTCGACCGAGTATAAGCATGGTGAGAAAGAGTTTTTAGGAATTCTTGCTAGTCTAAATCCAAATTAAGGAGTTGAACATGGCTGCTTGTCCAAAAGATGTAGTTGTGCCGGTTGTTTTTATTCCAGGAATTATGGGTTCACGCTTGCAAGTCAAAGGTAATAAAGAAAAAACTATATGGGATCCTGATGACAAATATTTCATGATTGGAGCATATGGGGGGAATGGTGGTTTCTATCGAAATCCATTGGTGATGGCGCCAATGTTTGGTGCGTTAAGTTCGGCGGGTGTTCCTTTGCCGGGTGATAATATTTTTGAAAAAAATAGTGTTCGCAGATCGGCTGCTGCTCGGAAAAAACTTCTTATTGGTGGGTCGTTATTTAATAAAGATTACCTTGAGCCAATGGAATACTCGAAAAATGAGAATATTTCGGATGTTTCATCCGGTTTTTGGGGGTCGCAAGTAGAGCGAAATTGGGGCTCCGTCTCGTGGAGTTCGTATGGGCCTATCTTGCAAAAGCTGGAGCAGCAATTTCCACAAACGCTGAGCCTTGGCGTGAAGCAGGTTAACCCTGAATTCAATCTGGTGGAAATGCCGGTTTTCGCCTTGGGTTACAACTGGTCGGCGTCCAATGATGATTCTGGAAAATATGCTGCAGGCAAAATTAAAAAATGGGTCGAGAAGGCCAAGCAGCGTGCAAACGAGATAGGTGCGCAATGTCCTGGTGCCGTTGTTTTAACCCATTCGATGGGTGGGTTGGTGGCTCGGTCTGCAGCGATGATGCATGGTGCCGCAAGTGATATTTTTGCTGTTTTACATACGGTTATGCCAACGGATGGTGCCGCAGCTGCCTATAAACGGTTTCATTTCGGATTTGAACACCCAGAATTTAGTATTTTTTCACCCGTTGATGGTGCTTTTGAACGTGCCGGATACGTGGTGTTGGGCCGCCAGGGCCAATTGGTAACGGCTATATTGGGCCATATGCCAGGTGGGCAGGAATTGTTACCCAATAAACGTTACAAGGATAATGATGGCAAGGCGCAATGGTTAAAGGTTCTGAATCCTGAACGTAACTGGGCGGTTAAATGGATGACGGATGATAAACCATTTGTCGAATTACCCAAAAGTGACCCCTACAGCGAAATCTACCGCCGTGAGGACCGGATGTATCGGGCTGCAAATCCGGAATGGCTATTTCCGGAGGGTATGGAGAATTTGCCGTCAGATAAATCCGGTTTCGATTACTTTAAGAAAATTAACTTATTTGCTGAATTATTTCATGACAAGGTTGCTGCCGCTGGCGATTTCCATGAGGTGACGTATCTTTGCTACAGCGATGACCGGCGACTTAAAACCTATGATCGGATTGATTGGGAAAGTGAAAAGCTTCTTGGGTCATGGGGCCGGAATGTGAACGAGAAGGACGTGTCGGCGGACCGTACAGATGATTATCGCCGTGAAGATGTGATTTTTGGCAGCGAGGAAGACAAGGAGATCTCCGGAGGCTTGACCGGGACAGATTTCAAGATCGCACCAGCGGACGGAGCAGGCGATATGACTGTGCCAGCGAGTGCGGGACGTTTTGTTTCGGGTGTGCCTGCGTCGCGCCGGATGGGCCACAAAAATGGCTATATGCACGAGCCCGCCCTGAAGGCCGGCATTGTTGAAACCTGGGTTAAAGATACGATGGTCGCTGTTTTAGGCAAGTGCACGTTGTATTGAGGCACGACATTATGTTGTTAAATTCGCAAGAGCTTCAGAGTCTTAAGAATTCAGCGGAGACGAGCCGGAAACTCAGACTGAAGGCGATTTTTCTGGGCGAAATTGCCACGGCCTCTTTCGAGGATTTTCCTCCCGCACAGTTTTTTGACAGGAACTTTGAGGCGGCCCTCATGCTTCCGTCAATCCGGGATGACGAACTGCTTGATTTGTGCCAGATCGCCTATTTGCAACAGTGCGATCTTTTTGATCTTGCCGCCTTTCAGCGCTGTCAATCCGAACAGAAATGGCCCGCCAGGGCATTGTATCTTTCGGCAGTGCTGGAAAAGGTCAAAGAGAGTGGCAATTTCTGATATCTATCCGGCATTTTAAATATCGTTGATCGATTGAGTTTCGGCTTGCAAGGCAGGTTGGTTGTGATGTTTGTTTGTTCTGTTTGATCAGCAGCTTGAAGACATACGGAACTGCAATGACGCCTGCGCCGACCCCTGCCGACATTCCTGCAATGGAACAGAAAATTCGTACTGCGCTGGAAAAGCAGCAGCACGATGTTGCCGAGGCCCTGTGTCGCGATATGCTGGTGCAGGGGGGGCAGTTGCATGTCTGGCGCTGGCTGGTGCTGGCGTTACGCCAGCAGAGCAAAGCACAGGAAGCCCTGCCCATTCTTGAAATGCTGGTGGAGCAATTGCCCGGTAATCTGGATGTGCGGTTTGATCTGGCCGAGGTGTTATTGCTGCTGGGCGAGTTTGGCCGGGGCTGGCGGGAATATAAATATCGCTACAGCCTGGGCCACACTACGCATATGGATCGCAAGGTGCAAAAGCCCCTATGGGATGGCAGGCTTCTGCGCGGGAAGACCCTGCTGGTTCATGATGAACAGGGTTTTGGTGATACCTTTCAGTTCCTGCGCCTGATTGGTGCAGCCAAGGAACGCAGCCAGGCCCGGATCATTTTGCAAATTCGCGAAGAACAGCAAAGCTTTGCCAAGCGAATGACAGGCATTGACGACGTCATCATTCAGGGTGCTTTGCCGCCTGAATTTGACATGCATTGCCATTTGATGACCCTGCCCATGGCGTTAGGCCTGAAAATGCAGGATCTGCCCGGCGAAGTTCCTTATTTGAAAACCAGCCCGGAACGCCTGAAGAAATGGAAAAAACGCCTGAAGGATTTACCGCGCCCGCTGGTGGGGCTGGTTTGGGCCGGGCGACCAACGCATTTAAATGATGCCAATCGTTCGCTGGCATTTGCAGAACTGGCCCCGCTGGGCGATAGCGGTGTAACATTTGTGGCCGTGCAAAAGGGTGACCGCGCTGATGATGCCAAAACACCACCCGCAGGCATGAATGTGATCAGCCTTTCTGACGAGATTGAGGATTTCGAGGATACTGCCGCGATTTTCCAGATCCTTGATCTGTTAATTTCAGTTGATAGTTCGCCGGTGCATCTTGCCGGGGCCATTGGCCGCCCGGCTTGGGTGATGTTGCCCTTTGTGCCAGACTGGCGCTGGCTGCTCGATCGTGAGGATACACCTTGGTATCCTTCTGTCCGGCTGTTTCGTCAGCCCCGGGCGGGCGATTGGCACAGCGTGATTGCCAATATCCGAACTGCCCTTCTGGAAAAATTCGCATGATGGTGCTGCGGTCGTTATGTGCGCTGACCGTAATGCTGGCGCTGAGCGCATGTGGGGGAGTTGCCGCGCGCCATAATGTGCGATCCAATCTGGTGGAAAAGGCCGGTTGGCAATCAGGTATTCTCAAGGCTGGTAGGTTTGATATTGCGGCTTCCTGGTCGCCGGTGCAAAGGGGTGAAAACCTGTTTGTCTATCTGGAAGGTGATGGCCTGGCCTATGTTAATGCCTATCGCCCGGCCAAGGACCCAACGCCCGATGACCCGGTCGCATTGCGCATGGCGATTAACGATATTCACGCCACGGGGGCATCGGCGCAGCCGGTTTTGTATCTGGCGCGCCCGTGCCAATATACGCTGCCAGATGACGGGGCAAACTGTAACCGCAAATACTGGACTATCGGGCGGTATGCCCCCGAAATTACCGACAGCATCAGCAATGCCATTGACCAGATCAAACAGCGTGTCGGTGCCCGCCACATTGTGCTGGTGGGTTATTCCGGGGGTGGAGCATTGGCCGTGTTGCTGGCCGGGCAAAGGGCCGATATTGCAGGTATCATCACGGTGGTTGGCAATCTTGATCTGGCCTATTGGACAAAGCGCGATGGGTTGACGCCGCTTTCGGCATCAACGGACCCGGTAACGATGGCGCCCGATCTGGGGGATACGCCGCAGCTTCACCTGGCTGGTGGGCAGGATGATGCCGTGGGGCCGGATGTTACGCGTGCCTATACGCAGGCATTACCGGCATCAAGCCTGGCAAATATGCTGGTTTTTGACCATTACGATCATCAATGCTGCTGGGCACAGGACTGGCAGAAGATTTCTCAACGGCCGGAATTTTCCCGCATTCCCTATTGGCACGGCAAATAGGCGCCTATTTTCCTGTCGCCAGAATGTCGGTCAGCGGGGTTAAATGTTTCGCATGGGCTTTGCTGCGGCCCATGGCAGTTTTATAAACCGGTTCACGGACCTGGTTGACGCTGGCGGTGCGCACGCTTCGTGGGGCCTTGTGGAAATCAAGGCAGGCATCATTCCAGGGCAGGCCGACAAAATCAATCAGGCGGCGGGCCTGGCTTTCAAGGTCATTGACCGTGTCTTCGTAGTCGATTTCGATAAAGCTTTCGGCTGGCAGCACGTCGCGCCAATGCGCCATCAATTCCTGATACCCCAAATGGAAAATACCCAGTTCTTTCAGGTCATAGGTAAATAGCTGTTCGGCACTAAACAGCTTGCTGTAGCAGGACAGGCAGGTATCAACCGGGTCGCGGCGGCAATGAATGATTTTGGCATTCGGGAACATGGCGTGGATTAACCCGGCATACAGGAAATTGGCAGGCATTTTATCAACATGGCGGCTGTGGGGTACACCATCACTGCTGATAACGGAAAGATAATCATCCGCCATTGTTTGCAGGGTTTCGGGGGTGATGTTTTGCGCAAGCGTAGGGTAGGGGCCGAGGTTATCAACCACCTGTTGGAGTTTGCGCAATTCGCCTGCGGCGTAAATGTCGGGGTGGGCACCCAAGATCTGCTCGGTCAGGGTGGTGCCGGAACGGGGCATGCCAACTACAAAAACCGGTACTCGGGATGCATTGCCTGCACCGGCCTGTTTTGCCAGCCAGTCGCGCGACAGGGTTTGCTTTATGGAACGCAGCCAGCCTCGTGTTTTTTCGGCGTCAAATTCAAATGTTTTGCGTTTCATGGCGTTGCCATGCGCCAGATGCGCAAATGCGGCATCTGAATCCCCGGCATCGAGATAAACCTTGCCCAGCAGGAAATGCAGGATCATTTCATTATCGACCGACAGGCTGAAATCGCCGTTTTCATATTCGGTTTTAACCGTCAGCAGCGCCTTGTAATCCGCGTCGTCCTTCGCAAAGGGTTTGATATCGGCAAGACCATTCCAGGCGGGCAGGCAGCGGGGGTTGCGCGCCAGAATGTCGCGTAGAACCGCGATTGCCGTTTGTTTTTCGCCGCGATGCATGCGCAGCAGGGCAACGTTTAGCTGCGCCTGTTCCTGTTCGCGCCCGGGCAGGGTTGCCGCCTTGCTGTAGGATGCAAGGGCGTCGTCGATCTGGTCCTGATCATGCAGGATTTCGCCCAGAACATTGTGGGCGGCGGCAATATGGGGCGCAATTTCGATGGCGCGACGAACTGATTTCAATGCAGCCTCCAGATCGCCACGGCGGCGCAGCAGCCGTGCATAGGCGATCAGGGCGGATGGATGTTCGGGGGCGAAATGCAGCAGGCTTTCTAGCCGGCGCATTGCCGCGGCATTATTGTTCTGTGCCAGTTCCAGTTCGACGAAATTGGTATAGGCATCAATCAGTTGCGGGTTGATTTCGATTGCCAGGCGCAAATGCTCGCTGGCCTCGGCATAAAGGCCCTGTTTGGTTTGCAAATGGCCCAGATTGCTGTGCGCTTCGGCATAATTGGGGTGCAATTGCAGGGCTGTTTCATACTGGCTTTGCGCATCGCCATAGCGGCCAGACAGCAACATTGTATTTGCCAGATTGTTCCGTGCTTCGGGGTTTTCCGGCTCCAGCTTTACCACTTTTTCAAGGCAGGAAATGGCTTCATCAAGCTGGGCTTCTTCCTGCAGGATAATGCCCAGATTATTCCAGCCGCCAACATAATCGGGCTGGCGTTTTACGGCAGTGCGTGCGGCGGTTTCCGCCTCGGCCAACAAGCCTTGCTGGCGGCAGATTTCGGCATAATTGGCGAAATAAACACCTGGTGCATATTCGGGCTGGCAGGCCTTGCGCATATATTCAATCGCCAGGTCGGGCTTTTGATAGGCATGGGCGATCAGGGCCAGCAGATGGAAACATTCAATTTGTGCTGGTGACACGTCCAGCACCCGGCGGGCCAGTATTTCGGCCTGCTGCGCCTGACCGGCATTCCAGTGGGCATAGGCCCGTTCAATGGCCTGCGGGATGGTAAGCTGTTCGTCGGATCCCGATGTGTCTTTCTTCGCCATTCCGGTCATGTCCATGCTGGTGGCTGGCAGGCAAGTGCCGATGAAATAATGATTTTGGTTTCTAGCAGTTTTGGCGAAGCCACGAAACCGGGCATCGCGCACTGTGCTGTAAAGCGTATAAAAAAGGGCGATGGACATTCAAACGTCCATCGCCCTTTTTTTGAATTGTGGTTTTAGAAATTCCAGATCGCGCGGAAAGTTGCGCTTTGCGCCTGATAGCCCGATCGCAATTCGCCATCATATTGCAAGCGGAAATTCAGGCTGTCGTTGGTGGTAAGGCCCAGACCAAGGGAGAGCTTTGCCCCATCGGAAGGCAGGCGTTCGCTTTCCACCCGATATGCGGTGCCGCCAATCTGGCCGGTGGTTTCAAGGGCGCTGCTGGTGTAATCATGTACCCAGGCCAATGATACCTGCGGGGAAAGGGTGCGCATATCTGTGTCATATTCCCATGCGGCCTTGGCGCCAATTTCATGGGTGACGCTGTCGCTGCTTTGGCTATCGACAGTGTTGTTGGCCGCACCGGCACCGGTTTCCTGATAGCTGTCATTGTTGGCATGCAACCAGCGCAAACCGGCAAAAGGCGTAACAACCGCATCCTGTGACAGGGCAAAGTCATATCCTACCTGGCCTGCCGCGCTATATTGCTGGCCGTCATAATCGGCCTTGGCGGTATTACCCAGGAAGTTGATGGCCCGTTCCTGATCAAACCGGTTCCATGCCGCACCCAGTTGCCCGTCAATATTCAGGCGGTTCTGGCGATAGCTGCTATAAAAAGTCAGCTGATAGCTATCAAGCTGGGTTGTAGAGCCGCTGGAATTGTTGCTGCCATCGGTCCAGGATCGCAGCCAGCTCAGGGCAACGCCGCCCAGCATGTTCGGGGTGAACATATGATCAAGACCAGTCGTCAGGCCGAAGCTTTTGCTGGTGAAGCCATCACTGTCATTGTCGCCTGCACGATGTGCGGAGCCGCCCAGGATTTGCCCCCACACCGCCTGGTCGCGGGTGCCACCACCGGCTGCTTTACCGGCACCGGCATAGGGCGTGCCTTCATTCATGGCCAGTTGCTGGCGTGTTTCAATGGCGCCGAACACGATATTGTTGGACTGGCTGGAAATCTGCTGGTTGGTCGCGGCATCGGCCGGGGCCAATTGCCGGATGGCCGACCCGCGCGCGGTGGATGGTAGGCTGTCAATTGCGGCCAGAACATCGTTCTGGAAGGCCTGTGCTTCGGACGAGCTTTCACCATTGATGGTATCAAGGACGCTGCCAAATCCTTTGCCGGTACCGCCATCAATATTGGCGGGCGCGGTATATTTGGGGCCGCCTGAAGCCAGGGTAATGATCAGATCATTGTTGGAAGTTGACGTTGTTGCATTCAGCCCGTTGGTCCCGGTGACAGAGGCCGAAGCAATGCTGTAGCTGCCTGTTCCACTCGCTCCGACAATGGTGTAGCTGTCACCCGCTTTAAGGTTGTTGCCTGAAATAACCAGGGTCGTGGTTCCGTTGATGGTCGCATTGCCGGTGACATCAAGCTGCCCGTTGATGGACCCGTTCACTTGCGAAATCAGACCACCGGCCGACTGGGTATAATCCCCGATGATGGAAATGGCATTGACCAGCTTCAGCGTCGCGCCAGTATTTTTAACGCTATGTCCGGTTACATCGATATTGTCGTTTAGCAACAGATTGCCGCCCGCAAATGTCAGGTCCGCCTGTTTGTGCGTAATCGAGCCGATCGCACCCGAACTGATACTGCCAGAAGACCCGGTTAGCGTCCCGAAGCTGTTGGGGATGGTGCTGCCGTTGATAAGGAGACCATTAGTAGATCCGTTATTGATTGAGCCTGCGATGGTGCCGCTATTGATGATTGTTTCAATACTGGACTGCACGGATATCGATTCAGTACGGATTGCATCACCGTTACTCGAAATCAATCCGCTATTATTAAGGGTGGTGATTGTGCCTTGACCGCCTGATGCCTGAACGAATATTGCAGCGTTCCCACCAGTAATTGTTCCTGAATTTGTCAGAGTTGTAATTGAACCATTTATAGCTGATATACCGTAAGTGTTTCCGCTAATATATCCTGTTCCTGTGTTCTCAATAAAATCTATTGAGCCATCATTGTTTATGCCGGTGTCATCAGCAATAATTCTTCCCGAATTCGATATGGTATTGATTGTACCGTTAAAATTGTTTTTGATAGCGTCTCTGTCGTCGGAACTAATTGTTCCGCTGTTAGAGATGCTCTCTATAGTCGCACCATTTTTGTTCGTGATTGCATATTTGGTGTCGGAATGAATGGTTCCTGAGTTTAATATGGAGCCAATATTGTTGTTTGATCCATTTGTTACAGCATCACCATTCGCTGTCATTGTTCCTTTATTGTCGATGGAGGTTATGCTAGCGGTGTTGTTGTTAATTAATGCGTAATTGCCAGATATTTTACCTGTGTTTGTAATGGCGGAAATAGTCGAGTTGTTGAAAATTGCCGTCGACGATCCAGAGCTAATCTCGCCAGAGTTTGTTAGTGTAGAAATATTCCCGGAATTGTAAATTGCATATGCGCTGTCGATAGCTTTGATTGTTCCGGAATTAGTAATGTTGGTTATTGTTCCGGCGTTTGAAATAGCATTGTTACTACTGCTGGCGCTGATAATTCCGGTGTTATCGATTTTCGTGACATTGCCGGAATTTGAAATTACCGTATTATCCTGGTTAAGTATTTCACCATTATTTGTCAGTGTATTTCCGCTATTTCCGCTGCTTATGCTGATAACTGATGCAGTCGAGGAGCCGGTAACAGTTGTATTAATATCAACTGTGATATTGCCCCCGTTCCAGTTCACGCATGTATCACTGTTGCTGAGCGATGTGTCAGATGTGATAGCTGTGCAAGGATTTGGTTGGGCAACGGCATGTGTTGTGATGAATGGTGTGGTTGAAAGCGCAAGCAGGGATGCGCCGAGCAACAATTGATGGCGCCGATACTCACGCGGCAGAATACGCAACATTGGAAAACAGTCCCCCCGGTTTGGTCAGATTTGGCAACCAAACCATTTGTGAATTTCCTGTCACGAAAAGGATCACGCACACCCCGTATGCATGATCGCGGGCAGGCTGGCTGGTTGCAGGAAAGAATAAAAAACGTTCCTGATCAATAGGGTACGAAATTGTTGAAAGTCATGAAAAGTCAGAAATTCTGACGAAATCTGACCTGATATTCTTGAGGGTTGTTTCAACCTTCAAGAATATCATTCTTAAGAATGGGCATGCTTGTGGAGTGCCGTTTCCATTGTATTCTGGCTGTTGCCAGTCAGCGGGTTTTACCGACGTTTGGATTGCCGGGATTGGTCAATGTTTTGCTGTTACCAGTGTTGCGCATGCGGAAGCGGTGACAGGTCTGTTCAGGCGTCTGCCATCACAGCGCGTATTGCTCATGACCAGATAGCGGCGTTTGCGAAAATTAACCAACCCAAAGGATAGGTGGATTAACCTGTGAGGATGGATTTTAGTCTTTTGGGGACCTTTGGCTGGCACCTTTTGTGTCGAAATGATACGAATATCAAACTGATTTCAAAGTTGCCCTCAGGTAGATGGGCCAGTCAGTACGGACTGATCAATCTGTTTAGGTAAAACAGTTTCGACGGAAGGGGCCAATGCCCACACATGAAATTGAAAAATCGATTTTCGATACAGGAAGTATCGAAGAGCGAATGCGCTATGATGTCTGGCGCGAAAGCATATCCTGCCTGTTTAATGTCGATGCCACGCGCGAAAACCGTGATCCACGCCGTTTTAATGCGACGATCAAGGCGCTGCGGGTGGGCAATCTGATGTTGACCGAAACCCGTTCGGTCGCACAGCTTTGGCAGCGGCGGCCGCTTGAAATCGCCCGCGACGGCCTGGACCATTATATGGTCGAGCTTTTTTTGTCCGGCAGTGCCCACTGGGACAGCCGATATGGTGAACAGATTGTTCGCCCTGGCGACATCATCGTGTTCGATTTTGCCTGTGAAATGCAGGCCCACACCACCGATTTCGAGCATCTGTCGTTGATCATCCCGCGCTCGCTTCTTGGCCCCATGCTGGATTATCCCGATCATCATCATATGCAGGTTTTGTCGGGTTCTTTGCCGGTTGTGCGCATGCTGGCCGATTATATTGTTTCGTTAAACCGGAACCTGCCTCTGATGGACAATGTCGAGGGGCACAAATTTGGCCCGGCTGTGGCGGCGATGGTTGCCGCCTGTTTAAACAGTCACGGTCCGATCGGGCGGGTTTCCGGCGCATCGACGGGTTATCATTTCATGGATTTTCGTATTCGCGCCTTTATCCAGGAAAACCTGGACAATGCCGACCTGGATGTAAACCAGATTTGCGATGGCTGTGGCATTTCACGAAGTGCGCTGTATCGCCTGTTTAGCGAAGAAGGTGGCGTGCGTCATTTCCTGCGCGAACAGCGCCTGAGCAAGGCCATGCGCGATTTGCTGTTTTATCCCGAACTGCAGATTTCAATGGTTGCCAGACGTAACGGTTTCACCCACGCCAATGATTTCAGCCGTGCCTTTCGTCGCCGTTTTGGCCTGACACCCCGTGAATTGCGGGCAACACAGGCACGCTATAACGAAAGGCAGCAAAAATCACCGACCGAAGCCGGGCGGGAATATGAAAGCTGGTTGCGCCAGATTGGCGACTTTCCCGAGATCAGAGACATCGTTGGAAAGTCGCATTCCGGACAGTGATTACGATGTGCCGTAATGGGCCGACGCTCAAGGGTAATTCGTTTATATACAGGTGGATAGTCGTATGGCGAAGAATGCAAATCATTTTCACGTAAAATGATCTGACTGGTTGGTCAGGAAATAACTTTACGTGTCGAAATATGCGCCATTTGTCGCGATAAATGGCGGAAAAGGTGAATTTTTCTAACAGGATGTCCCATTTGTTTTTCTTTCTCTAGATGCTGGGGTATCTATACAGTAAGCTAGTTTTATTGCCGCAGGTACGCAATTTGGGCCAGTGGCACAGGGGGATGATATCGTTTGCTGCGAAAACCGGACATTTTTGGATGTGCCGGGCCTTCGTTTGGGGCGATGCCATCAGTGAAAATAAAATAGCTGGAATGCAGGGATCACCACACCGCCGGGCACAGGCGCAAGGGTGGCTTTGCTGCATTTGACAAGGCGTTGGGTGTTTCGCGCATTGGCGCGTTATGCCCGCAAAGTGCCGACGAAAGACAGTGCAGCGATAGGTAATTGCTGCCGGGAAATGAATGGTTACGGATTTGTCGCCACAAAATGTTTGTGGCCCAAACGGGGGAAGTTGAAAGATGGTCGCGGTTATCGGGGAAAACAAAGGTCGTGTGATCCGGCGTGCATTTGCCTATGCGCTGAGTACGACAACATTCCTTGTGCCTGTCGTGGCGATGGCGAACCCGCAAATCGTGACCGATGGCAACACCGCAACCAACCTGAATGTGCATGGCAATGTTACGGATGTTACGACATCAACCATTCAGGGAAACAGCGCGCTAAACTCGTTTAGCAAGTTTGATGTTTACCAGGGCAACACCGTTAACCTGTTTGTGCCAGACCAGGCTGATCATTTGATCAATATGGTCAACGGGCCGCGCTCGCATATTGACGGTATCCTCAATTCCATCAAAAACGGGCAGATCGGCGGGCAGGTTTATCTGCTTAACCCCAACGGTGTTGCCATTGGCGCGCAGGGGCAGCTTAATGTTGGCAGCCTGACCATCATGGCGCCGACCGAAGAATTCTCCGGCTCGTTTTTCGATGCGCCGGGGCAGGCCAATGCAGGTGCCCTGCAACAATTGCTGTCGGGCAATGTACCCCTTTCCAAAGATGGCCTGATCACCATTGACGGTTCCATTCGCGCCACCCGCAAGGCTGCGCTGATTGCCAATGGTGTGCAGGTTGCAGGCGATATCGTTGTGGGTGCGCAAGCCCTTAATCAGATTGCCTTTTCCGATGTTGTGAATGTCGATGGCCTGGATGCCGGGCAGGAAGCTGTTGTTGATGATAATGGCTATATCGAAATCAAGGGTGGGCCATCCGGCGTTGATATTTCGGGTATCCTTTCGGCCGATGGTGCCGATGGCAAAAATGCCGGCACCATTGATGTCCGTGCAACGGGCGATATTTCGGTGCGTGCAGGTGCGGGTATTTCCGCCCGTGGTATCGGGGCGAATTCCAAAGGCGGTAAAATTACGATTTTCGCCGATCAGGACGCCACCTTTTCCGCAGGCGCGCATATCGACATTTCCGGCGGTGAAATTTCCGGTGATGGTGGCTTTGCCGAATTCAGTGCTGTAAATGCCGTTTACCTGAATGGCGGTACCTTTGCCGGTGGGGCGACAGACGGGGCGGCTGGCACGGTTCTGATTGATCCGAACGACCTGACGATTTCGGCCAATGTCACGCAAACAGACGGTGCCAGCTACATCTTTGAGGGGCGTGATACGATCACGCTGAAAGCGGGTGTAGAGGTCTCAACCAAATCCGCGTCGCAGAAATCCGGGAATATTACCCTAAAGGGTCAAAATATCGTTTTTGAAAGCGGTTCCTCGCTGGATGCATCGGATGGCGATAACAACATGGGCGCGGGTGATATTACCCTTGAAGCCGCAGGTTCAACCAGCCATTCAATTTCGATTACAGGGGCTACTCTTAGCGGTGCAAATGTTTCGATCACGGCATCAGCTATCGCCAATGATGGCGACCTTGTTCTAAATCCGCTGTCTGACGTATCGGCAACGGTTACGCTGACCAACACCACGATCAATGCGACCGGCAATGTGTCGGTTATTGCAAAGGCCGAGCAAGGCCTGCCGACCATAACGCTCGGTCTGTTTGACGCCCGTAGTGCGACCGCATCGCTGACCATGACCAATGGTTCCATTGTTGCTGGTGGCGATATCTCGCTTGCGTCATCAAGCAAAATTACCAGTGAGGTTATTGGTGCCCTTCTGGCAAGTCCGATCAATGCATCGGTTGCAGTCACAGACAGCAAGGCCACCACCCTGGTTACGGGCACGGCCGATCTTCAGGCTGATGGTGATGTTGACGTCACCGCTGATGCGGTAACGGATTCAACAGCCATTGCCAAATCGGTTTCTGCGGCGGTGGGGGTGACTACCGCTGTTTCCGTGATTGATAATAGTGCGATTGCGCGGATCAACGGCACGGCCAAAATTTCCAACGGTGATGCGGTTACCGTTCGTGCCACCGGCAAAACCCAGGTTGATACCATTGCTGATGCCGCCACGGTGGATAATGGTGGGTCGGGTGCCTCTATCGGTGTTGCCATTTCCGATGTTGATGCCACCGCGATTGCCGAAATTGGCGAAGGTGCGCTGGTAACCAACGCCGCCAGCCTTGATGTAAGCGCCCAAAACGTAACCACGCAAAATACCGCTTCGCGTGCCGGTGTTGCCGATGGTGCGGGTACGGCATCGTCACTGTTTGGTGATGCACTGGATAAAACCGGCCTTGGCGATACCGCGAAAGGCGAGCTTTCGGCCCTGTTTGACGGGGTTTTGAAAAATGTCAGTGACAATCTGAAGGAAAAGCCGAAAGACGGCGAAGAAGATAGTGGCGGGGTCCAGGTTGCAGGGGCACTTTCCTATGCGTCCAGCAATTTTGATACCGAAGCCCTGATTACGGCCAATGCCGATAAAACCATATCACTTTCCGGCGCGTTGACGGTTAATGCCGAAGCCATCGCCCAGACCAACACCCTTGCAAGCGGCATCACCGCAGGTGGCAAAGCTGGCGGTGGTGCTGGTGTTTCCATCCAGACGGTCGATAACAAACTGCTGGCCAGCATTGCGGCAGCCGGTTCAAATACGCTTACCATTCAAGCCAAGGACCTGACGGTTAACGCCGAAACCAAAAGCATCGATGAAGACATCACCGATGAAGAAAATAACGGCTTTAATGTCGAAGCCTTTGCCGGGCAGGAAGCTGAAGATGTTGGCATTGCCGGTGCGCTTGGCCTTCTGATTATCAACAGCAATTCGTCGCTGGCCGAACTTGGCAATAATGTCGCGATTGATGCCAAAACCGGCACTGTTACCGTAAGTGCCACCGGTGGTGCCGATGCCGGTGTGGTTGCCGATGGCTCGCCCGAGGATGAATCCGTTATCGGGGCGCTGTTTGAAGCATATGAAACCTATACCGAAACCGAAGAAGACGCCAATGCACAGCCCAAAGTGGGCATTGGTGCGGCCATCGCGATCAATATTTCCAATAGCAATGTTGATGCTGCCGTTCGTGGCGGCGTTACCCTGACCAATGCGACCGGCCTTGATGTTTCAGCCGTTTCCAATGGCTCGGTCAGTACATCGGCCAATTCGGCAGGGGCGGGTGGTGTTGCCGTTGTGCCGGTACTGGCACTGTCGGTTGCCAATGACCACGTTACATCCGGTATTGAATCAGCCGTTAGCGGCTTGCAGCTTGCAGGTGACGTTTCGATCACTGCGGAACAGAACCTTGCCGTGCTGTCGGTTGGCAAGGCCGCCAGTGGCGATGCGGATAATGCATCGAATGTTGCCATTGGTTTGACGGTGGGGATCAGCACCGTCAATGCCGATGCCAAGGCATTGCTGGACCGTGACCTCGATACGAAAGACGGTGATACTGCAGGCGACATCACCATTGCAGCAACGTCGGCCCGCGACATTCGCACAGGTGCCGCTGCAGGGACCAATACCGACCCGGGCGATACCGGCACCGAGGGCGAGGAAGAACCCGCCGATCAGGCCAAAAGCGATGTTCTGGGCACCATCCAGCAGGCGGCAGCCTTTGGGAACCTGTATTCATCGAGCAAGGATAAGGTTGACGGCGAAGCAACTGCGAACAAGGCAAATGTTTCAGCCGATAAGGGCGATGACGCCGATGAAGGCGGCAAGGTTTCGGCTGCTGCGGCGTTGGGCCTGACGATTGCAAATACTGAAACCAGCGCCGGTATTGCCGCATCACGCACGGTTTCGGGTGGCAATATCACAATTGCCTCGAAGGATAATACCGATAGCCAGGCTGCTGCCGATGGCAGTGCCGCCGAGGCCGATAACAACATTGGTGCGGCCGTTGCCCTGAATATTGCCAATGTTATCAACACGGCCAGCATTGGCAGTTCAGCCAGTGTTTCGGGCACGGGTGTTGCCCTGTCTGCTATCACCAACAGCTTCACCGTGCTTGATGATGATGGAAACCCGGTCAAGGACGACGATGACGAGGACGTTATCGATGATGCCAATACCTATGTCACATCCGCAGTTGCGGGTGCCGGGGTTGGCAACCTGTCGATCGCAGGTGCAGTTGCAATCGCCCTGATTGATCAGACCAGCACGGCGAATATCGGCGAAAATGCCACGATTACGGTGACGGCGAGTGGGGCCAGCATCACAGCGCAATCCAACCGCGTGATTGAAACAATGTCGTCGGGTTCGGTGGGTGAAAAGACCCCGACCCTTGATGAATTTGCTGACCGTTACACCACGCTAGGCGGTATGACCGCCCGAATTAACGGCAAGCTTACCTCGGTTGGCGACAAGATCGAGGAAAGCAAGGCGGATAGCGGCAGTGGGTCAGGCGATAGTGGTTCTGGCAGTGGGGATGCCGGTTCGGGCGATAGCGGTTCGGGTGGTAGCAGCGGCAAACTTGGCGTTGGTGCATCTTTTGCCATCACGGTCGATAACACCACGACCCGTGCGCGCATCAGTAATGGTGCAACGTTAAGCGCGACGACAGCGGGGGACGTTTCGGTTTCGGCCACGTCGGGGCTGGAACACACCACCCATGCCGAGGCCGCGAGTGCGCCATCGGCTGACCTTCTTAATCTGGAAGAAAAAAGCGAAACGTCGGCCTATTCGCTTGATGCTGCGGTGGCGATTGCCGTTACCAATGAAATGACCGAAAGCCGTGTTGGCACTGACGACGTTGCGTTGACGTCGGATGGCAAAGTAACCATCAGTGCTGATTCCACGTCCGAAGTGCTGGTTCAGGCCGATGGTGAAGCCGCCGGTGAAAAAGCCGCTGCTGGTGCATCGCTTGCGCTGGGTATTACCAGCAGCACAACCAAGGCATCGCTTGGCCGTTCGGTGACTGCGAAAGGCGCGCTAAGCGTTACTTCGACCGCCCTTTCAAAAGATATTACCCTGGCGCTGGCAACCGCGCGCGGGACCATTCTGGAGGGCTACAAAAACAAATTCGTCGATGCGACAGATGAAATGTTGCTGGCAGGTGACTTTGGCGATGAAGAAGGTGGCGATAAAAAGCCCCGCAGCGCGCAGGTCCTGGCTGATCAAAAGGATTCCGGCAATAACAAGACCAGTTCGGTCGATGAAAGCGGCAAGTCCGATAGTTCCAAAAGCGGGAAATCCGTAAGCATTGCCGCAGCTGTTGGTGTTGGCGTCAATAGCCGCAAAAGCATTGCCACCATCGATGATGGTGCATCCGACAGCACAAAGACCCTGTCTTCCGACAGTACGATTGATGTTACCTCGAAAAATGATGCTAACGCGCAAACGCGCGGTACGGGTGCAGCCGTTCTGTCTGATACCGGTATTGCCGTGGGTGTTGCCGTAACTGCAACCAACCACGAAACCACGGCCAAGCTGGGTGATTACACCACAATTTCCGGCTCGACCGGGGTCAATGTTACCGCGCAATCCACGCAAAATCAGGCCGATGATTTTGCCAATAAACTGATGGCCGAGGCCATCGCCGGTGCCGGTGCCAAGAAATTGGGTGTTGCCGGCGCGCTTAGCGTGATCAACACCGACAATGACAGCAGTGCCACCCTTGGCAAAAATGTTGATGTGACGTCAACCGGTGCGGTCCAGGTGACGTCAAGCGAGAAAAACCACATTGTGTCGCGTGCGCTTGCCGCCAGCGTCAGTGTCGGGGCACAGGCCAGAACCGCCGTTGGTGCGACATTCGCGCTGATCAATGCGGGCAATACCAACAAGGCCCTGGTTGATGAAGGTGCCAAAATCACCACCACCGGCGATGTGATGGTTTCGGCGAAAAACCTGCGTCAGTCCGAAAGCAGTTTTGGTTTTGACGGGGATTATTCCCTGCTTAACCCGACCTCGGTTTTCCAGACGTCGAACTATTACACCGAAGCACTCGCCGGTGCTGCCTCGACAGGTAATACAGCCCTTTCCGGTTCGTTCTCGGTTACGGTTACGCAAAACGAAACGTCGGCTGAAATTGCCAAATCGGCCACGATCAGCGCCGATGATATTACCCTGACCGCCGAAAACCGCCAGAATGCCCGCACCCTGGGCGGTGCCATTGCCGTTTCCAAGCAGACCGGTGTTGGCATTACGCTTAATGCCATGGTTCTGTCCGATACGGTTACGGCACGGTTGGGGACGTCGGGTGCCACCACCGGTGCCAGCCTGACCTCGACAGGGGATGTGGCCATCAGTGCCAAGGCCGAACAGGACCTTGGGTCGATCGTGGTTGCCGGTGCAGGCGGGGTAAATGGCACGGCTGTTGGGGGTGCGGTTGGCATTAATGTCATCCAGACCGAAGCGATTGCCGATGTTGCGGCAAAATCGACCATTTCGTCGGCCAAGGGTGCCAGCGTGGGTGCCACCAGTGCTACGGGCATCAGTACCTTTGTTGGTGGTATTGCCTTTAGCGGCCAGACGGGCGTGGGGGCTGGGCTGGCAACCAACCTTATTTTGGCAAAAACCGCTGCATCGATTGGGGATTCCGCCAATGTTTCGGCGGCCAATGCCATTGAAGTTGATGCCAATGCCAGCGAGGATATTTCCTCGGCCACGGTCAGTGCGGCAGGATCCACCGGGGGCACAACGGTTGCCATTACCCTGGGTGCCAATACGGTTAAAAGCGATACATCGGCCACCATTGGCAATGATGCATCGCTAAATGCGGCAAATGCAGCAGGCACGCGCAGCATTTCCGTTACCGCCAGGGATAAAACCGATATTGGCAATATCATGGGGGCGGGGGCCTTTGGGTCGGGCACCGGTGTTGGCGGTGTGCTGGCCAGCAACGCCATTGCCAAAACCACCCGTGCGGTCCTGAATGGTACGGCAAAGGCCGATACCAACATCGTCGTGACCGCCAATAGCGAACAGAATATCACCGCCCTGTCGCTGGGTGTTGCATTGACCGGTGGTACTGCCATTACCGGCTCGGGCGCGCTGGCGCTGGTTGATAATACAACCACCGCTGTTATCGGCGAACGTGACGAAAATGATGGTGATAGCGTTTCGCGCGCAACCGTTACCAGCACCGGCAATATCGCCATTCATGCCAGCGATGAAACCGATGCGCTTGTTATTACTGGCTCGGGTGCGGGCGGCGGTGGCAACGCCGGTGGTGCATCGCTTGGCGTAACCACCTTTATTGGTGAAACGACCGCCTATATTGGCCGTAACGCCAATGTCACGGCCTTTGGTAATTCCGCATCGGGCCTGGATGTGATGACGGGTGGTGTCACCCTTTCTAGTGCTTTGTTTGGCGGCTATTCCGATCTGGATACCGATAGCGCGGGCAGCAAGCTGCAATCAACGTCCGATGGTGCCCTGGCGCTGAATTCATCATCGATTGATGATCTTAAAGACGGTGCCTTCAAGAAAACCCTGACGACGGAAAACCGTAAGGGGCTGTCGGTTACGGCCTATTCTGACCAGGATATTGCCAATTTCGCCGCAACGGGTGCCGCCGGTGGCGGTAATGCCGTTGCCGGTGCGGTTGCTGTTGGTGTCGTTTCCGATACTACCAAGGCCTATATTGATGACGGTGCGAAAATCAACCAGGCAAGCGGCACAGCGGGGGCGGCACAAACCGTTACCCTGCAGGCCCAGGGCGATACCCTGTCACTTGATGTGGCGGGTGGTGTTGCCGTAGGTGGCGGCAACGCCATTGGCGGTGCGATTGACAGCTTGACGCTCAGCAAAACCACCAGCGCCTATATCGGGCAGGGTGCGGTCGTTACCTCGGCTGATGATATATTGGTTGCTGCCGATCAGGCGACCCATGCCATTTCGGTTGCCGCCAATATTGCCGCGGCCGGCAATGCAGGTGTGGGGGCATCGCTTTCGGTGCTGGTCGCATCCAATACCACGCTGGCCTATATTAATGGCCTGGTAAATACCGGCGGTGATCTGTCGATTGATGCCGATACCGACACAACCTTTATCCAGGTTGCCGGGCAAATCAGTGCGGGTGGATCTGCCGGTGTCGGCGGCGCGCTGGGTGTTTCAGTGCTGGATAATACCACCAAGGCCTATACCGATACCCACGCCCAAACCAATGCCAAAGGCAAAACCAAAATTGCCGCCAGCGGCCATGAAGAAGAATATGCCGCCGTTGTCGCCGGTGCCGGTGGCGGCAGTGCCGGTGTGGCCGGTTCGGTGCGTGTGGGTGTGCATACCTCGACCACACAGGCCTATGCAGCAGGTAAGGTAAACCAGAACAGTGATTATTCCATTACCGGTCAGAATGTCGACATTGATGCCGAAAGCTTTGTGCGACTGGTTAGCGTAACGGGGGGCCTTGGCGGTGGTGGTGTTGCCGGTATTGGCGCGGCGGCAGACGTGGTTATTTTGCGTAATAACGCCAATGCCTTTATCGGTGCCGGAAGCCAGGTTTCGGCCCATGACAGCATTTCCCTGAATGCCACATCGGAAAAACAGTTGTTGCAGCTTGGCGTCGCTGGTGCCGCAGGCGGGCAGGTTGGTGTTGCCGGTGCGCTGACGGTTGCATTCCTGGGGGGCATTGTTGATGACGATGCCAAATCCCGCCTTTCCAGCAATGATAGCGAAAATGAAGGCAATACCTGGTCCGCCGCTGACGATGCGACCAATAAAAATCTGATCGGCAATGCCCTTGGTGATCGCGACGAAGCCAAGGCAGCAAACGATGCCGCTGCTGCGCAACGCAGCAAAACCCAGATCACTGATGATTTCGACGCAACGGCCGAAGCATCGCGTAATGATACCAAGGCATTTGTTGGCCAGGGCGCAACGGTTTATTCCGGTTCGACCATTGATATCAATTCGTCCGATACCTCCAAGGTTATTGCCGGAACCCTCGCTGTTGCCGGTAGTGGTGGTGTTTCGGTTGGCGGTGGCATTACCATCACCACGGTTGATAGTTCGGCACAATCCTATATTGCCAGCCAGGCGGCGGTTGATGCCGTTAATGCCATTTCAATCAAGGCTGCCAGCCACGATAACGTCATTAACGCTGCTGCGGCAGGCGGTGGTGCGCTTTATACTGCCATTAACGGGTCGGTTGCGATTACCACCCTTCTGTCCGATGCGTCGGCCTATATCGGCGATGATGCCCTGGTAAACCAGGATGATGACTTTACGGCGGGCGATAGCCAGGATGTTATTCTGGATGCCAAAAGCGACAGCAATGTCATTACCGTTAGCGGGGCTGCAGGCGGGGCGATTGTGGGTATTGGTGCGGCGGCCAACGTCACCACCATTGCCAAGGAAACCCACGCCTGGATTGGCGAGGACGCCAAGGTTGATGCCAACCGCAATGTGACGGTTGATGCCAATTCGGATGATAATATCGTTGCAGTAACGGTCAGTGTGCAGGGCGGTGCCGTGGGTGCCGGTGGCACGGCGGCGGTTAATACCGTTGTGTCGGACACGGCGGCGCGCGTGCTTGAAGGGGCCAGTGTCAATGCCAACGGCAATATGCGTGTTCAGGCCCTGAACGACGTTGAACTGGACGATATTTCAACATCCGTTGCCGTGGGCGGGGCGGCCCTTGGTGGTGTTGTTTCGGTTAACACCATTTCGGCGACAACCGAAGCCACCATTGCCGATGATGCGATATTGAATGTTTTGGGCAATGGCACGGCGATTTCTATTGCGGCCGACGGCGGTACACGTGCAGAAACCAACGAAGTTGCCCTTGCCGAAACCACCCAGACCAACGAAGACGACAGCACCCTTAAGGTTTCTGCCGTTGATGTTGACCGTTCAACACTGACACGCAACACATCCACCATTAGCGGCCTGGCCGTGGTGGCCCGTTCGGATCAGGATGTAACGGCATTGCCGATCAGTGCGGGGGCCAGTGCGGCTGGTGCGCTTTCGGGCGTGGCATCGGTTAACGTCATTGCCGGTACAACCAAGGCTGAAATTGGCGCAGCAACGATCAACGCGATTAATACCGGTGCATCCAGTGCGCAGGATGTTTTGGTCGCGGCCTATGACAGCACCGACCTGTCAACCGTGCCGGTTACGGCGGCGGTTACCGGTTCTGGCCCGGCGGTTAGTGCGGCGGCAGCCACCAACGTTATTTCCAAAACCCTGACCGCGCGTATGGGCGGCACGGTAACGGCGAAGGACGATATCGTTGTTTCGGCGGTATCGGATCAGGACCTTTCCAGCATCACGGCCAATGGCGCGGCAAGTGCTGTGGCCGGTGCCAACCTGTCGGTTGGTGTTGATGTGGTTGATAACACCGTTCTTTCCGAAATTGCCGATGGCACAACGGTTACCAATGGCGATGATCTGACGGTCAGCGCCAAGGAAACCAGTGACTTTAACCAGACCATTGGTTCGGCGTCTGTCGCGGGTGTTACGGCTGCGGGTGGCTCGATTGGTGTGGCGGTTTCGTCTTCTGAAATCACTGCCCGTATTGGCAAAAACGCCGTTATCAATTCGGACGGTATTATTGATGTCAGTGCCAATTCCATTCAAAACCTGATGCAATATAACGTTGCCGGTGGGGCATCGGCCGGGTTGGCCATTCAGGGTGCAATCAGCGTGCGTACCGCAACGGTGCAAACCCTGGCCGAAATTGGCGATGGCGCAAAAATCAACCAGACGACGGTGACAGGTGCTGATGACCAGGCCGTTAATGTGTCGGCCACAAACAGCCTGACCGTCGGTGGGGCAGCGGGTGCTGGTGCCATTGGCGGGGTGGCCGGTATTGGCTTTGGCATGGACATTGCCGTGGCGCGCAACGCCACCACCGCACGCATTGGTGCAAACACGCAGGTCACGGCAAAGGATGATGTTTCTGTTACTGCCAGCGCGGAAAAAGACATTTCCGCAACCGGCATCGCTGCTGCTGGCGGGCTAAGTGCGGGTGTCGCCGGTTCCGTTGCCATTGCCGTTCTTGGGGGCGATGCAGACAGCCGCGGTACGGACCAGCTGACATCGGATAATGGCAGCATCAGCAGCCAGGTAAATGCCGAGGCCGGGAAGGATCGCAGTGCGGATCTTTCCACTTCCGATGCGGGGGCACTGGCACATTCCAAGGCGGGTGATGCCAATAGCGACCGCACCACGGCCAAATCCAAAACCCAGAATGTCATGGCACCGCTTAGTTCTGACAATGTCAGCTATGACGATGGTGTTTCAGCGGTTGTTGATAACAATGCCACCATCAAGGCGGGCGGCGATATTAACATCAAGGCAAATGATGCCAGCCGCGTTCGCGCCTTTGCCGGGGGTGCCGCCGTTGGCACCGTTGGTGTTGGTGGCTGGGTCGCGGTTGCCAGCATGGGTACTACGGCCCAGGCATTGGTCGGCCAGAATGCCGATCTTGATGCCGGTAACACGATTACGATTTCGTCTGACCTGAAGGACAAAACCGACCGTTCGATTGCCGAAGCCTATGGCGCGTCGGCCGGGGCTGTTGGTGTCAGTGCAACCATTGCTGTTCTGGATCGTTCCACCACCACCCAGTCCCTGATTGGCAGTGGTGCCAGTCTTCTGGCTGATGATGCGATTTTGATCACCTCGAAAAATACTTCGGGTGGGCAAACGCGCGCAATTGCCGGGGCGGCGGGCTTTGCCGCAGCGGGTATTTCGGTGGCGGTTACAAAATCCGATGATGATGTAAAATCTGAAATCGGTGCCAATGCCAAACTTGGTACCAAGGCCGATCCTGCCAGCGACATTACCCTAAGTGCCACCAATGGCGGCAGCTTTGATGCCTATTCCGTTGGTGCGGCCCTTGGCCTTGTTGGGACGGGTGCCGGTGCCAGTGCCACGGTGGACCTGGATGGCGATACAACGGCCAAGGTCGGTTCTGGCGCGATTATTTATAGTGACGGTGACGTTGTTGTTTCCGCGATTGACCAGCCCGATGTCAGCTCGGAGGCAGTTGGTGCCGCGCTTAGTGCAGGTTACAGCCTGGGTGTTTCACTTTCGCAGGCATTGCTGGATCGCAATATCATCACGCTGGTTGATAACAATGCCAGCATCACCGCAGACAGCATTTCGCTGAAGGCGGAGATGCTTAAGGCATCTGCCGGTAATAACGTGGATTCCAAGGCCATCGCGGGCAGCGGCGGGCTTCTGGTTGGTGCGGCGGGTTCTTCGGCCGTGACCACCATGAATGTTGATGTTTCGGCATCAACGGGCAGCAATGCAAAGCTTCTGGGTATTGAACGCACCCAGACCGATGAAAACAATGTGACCACCGCCGTTGCCGACCACGGCATTTCCGTCTACGCGCACAACGCAGCTGCCGCCGAAGGCCGCGCCATTGGTGTGACCGCCGGGGCGATTGCCCTTGGCGCGCATAGTGCTGTTGTCGATGCCGATACTACCTCCAAAGCCCTGCTTGGTGCCGGTACAACCGCCACCACCATGGCAGACCTTTCGATCACCTCGCTTGGTGAAGAACATGTTTATGGCGATACGGTTTCGGGTGCGGGTGGCGTTGGCGTTGCCCAGGCCGGTTTGACCGATGTTGACCTGAACAGCACGGTTCAGGCAGGCACCCTTGACAGCTCATCGCTGACCACCCTGCGGGCGGATGGCACAACAACCATCACCGCCACCTCCAATGGCAAATATGACGGCAAAATAGATACCACCGGTGCGGCCTTGGCACAGGCTGCTGCCGGTGCGCTGATTGTCGATGGCACCAGCAATGTCTGGGCGGGCTTTGGCGCGAAAACTGGGCTTAAAACCCATCAATTGTCGTTGCTGGCGCTAAACCAGCTTAGCAAGGATCTGGTATCGGATTCCAACTTTAAAACCAGCCAGGGTGGCGGGTTTAACATGGCTGTTGGTGTTTCCAGCGGCACCATGAATGCGGCAACAAATATTGGCATTGGCGCAAATTCCAACATTTACGTTTACGGCACATCCGCCGATCAGGGCGGTGCCTCGGTTCAGGCCCTGACCAAAGTTACCGTCGATGACGAAGCAAGTTTTGACAGCGGTGGTCTGATCAGCGCGCCAATTGCCACTACCATTCAAACGGCGAATATCGGCAGCAATGTTTCAATGGGCAGTAATGCCAATTTTGAAACCCAGGCCGGTGACCTGGTTATTGCCGCACGAAGTGACGCCACGATGAGCGCGCGTGCACGTTCCGTTACCTATGGTTTTGCCGGTGCTGCCGGGGGTGTTTCCAAGGCAACAGTTACCGCCAATGATGCGGTGACTGTTGGGTCGTCTACCAACCTGATCGGTGTTGGTGAAGTTGAAATTTATGCTGGTGCCGATGCAACCGGCCTTGGCATTATTGAAAGCAAGGCCGATACGCGCCTGTTTAACAAAACCGCCATTTCCATTCCCACCCCGCCCACGGCGGATGCCAAAGCCACCCATAACAGCAATGTCACCATTGCGTCGGGTGCGCTGGTCGCATCGGCGAAGGATCTGCGTGTTCAGGCAACCGAAGGCCACCTGTTTGCCAATGGCGTGGGCCGGGCAACCGACCTTGCCAAAAAGGCACTGGAAGCCATTGGCGAAGTTTTTGGTGGTGATACCGAAGGTTCGCTTGAAGTTGTGGGCGGCACCAGCAAGAACGAAGGCGTTGGCGGCATCACTGTGGACGGCGAATTGCGGACCGGTATCCGCAATAAACGCTACATCACCTTTGGCACCGATTTCAGTTCCTATGTTGCCGATGCCAACGGCAATATGGTCCGTTATTATCCCAGCTACGATACGGAAAATAACCAGTGGGTTCTTGCGGTTCAGGACCCCGATAACCCTTCGGTTCCGAAAATCATCAAGGTTTTCACCCCGGAAGAAATCAGCGAAGGCATGGGCTTTAGCATCCTTGCCGACCAGAATCTTGGACAAAGCCTGCAGGCTGAAGTTTCGCGCCTGGAAAACGTTCTTCTGCGGTATGGCAGCTCGTCTGATGCCAACAGCCAGCAGATCAAAAGCGATATCAATGCCCGCCTGACCATTCTGCGGGCGGCGATTGCCAGCCGTAAATCTGACAGCTATGTCGACGTTATCCAGATTGACCCGACCGAAGCCGCAACCGGCAATGTCGAACTGTTTTCGGATTACGTTGTTGGTTCGGGCAAAATCAACAGCCCGGGCGATGCCGAAATCAAGATCATCAACAATTCGCCCATGCCGATCCGTATTACGGAAATGACCATCCCCGATGAACTGGGTGGCAATATTCTGTTTAACGGTCAGTCGGTGCTGACGGCGACGGATATCAATGCCCGCAATACCGATGCGGTTGGTACGGCATCGATGGAAATGGTCAGTTCCGTTTCTTCTGATGAACCGCAAATCATTATTGAAAACAACTTTGATCCGGCATCTGGCGTCTATAACCCGGGGAACAAGCTCGATATCGCGGCACCCGATGTTATCCTTGCCGGTCAGATCAACAATATTAACGGCCTGATCAAGGTCAGCAGCAGCAAGGGTTCGATCTATTCGGTCGCCAGCATGCGCGGCGCGACTGTCGAAATCTCAACGGGTGGTGATTTCGTCTTTGATTCCCCTGATACCCTGCTCAATATCGGTGCCCATCCCGATGCCGGTTTTTCGTCGCTTGTCAGCCAATATGAAAGCGGGTCTGCTACCAGTGGTTCCGCCAATAATGTCAGCCAGGCGGTTGATGATTCCAGCTCGACCATTGCGGCGAACAATGTCTTCATCAATGCCGATACCATCAATATCAATGGTGTGATCCAATCAGGCATTGCCGATAAGCAGATCGTTATTAACCAGTCGGATGTTGATGCCGCTTATATCGCGGGCGCTAATTCTGGTGCGCGCTATGTCGAGGTTAAAAATGTTGGCATCACCATGGGTTCGGGCCGCGTTGGCGTGGGGGGTATCCGCGCCGAACTGGACCGTGTAACGGGTGAAATCCGTATTCTTGATGCCAAGGTTGAAGGCGGAACGGTTCTTCTGAGCGGCCGTCTGGTTTCAACCGGGAACGGCAAAATCAACGTGATTGATGGCTATGGCCAGATCAACATCGTCAATAATTCCACCAGCACCGTGCGCCTGGATGATGTCGATACCGGTGGTATCGAAGGCCAGATCACGCTGATCGACAAAAGCAAGAATAACGGCAAGGGCCTGGCACTTGTTACCCGTTATGAACGCCTTGGCGATGACATAACCCAATATAGCAATATCAACCTCGATAGCTCGCAGGCGACCACGCTTGTTTCGACGACGGATAATTCCCGCTCGACGTCCTATAGCATGCAGGAAGATATGCGCTATTACTGGATGGCGGGTAAATCGACCACCACCCAGACAGAAAAGCAGTATAAAAAGCAGCAGAAAAGCCTGTTTGGCTTCATTCCGATTTCCGAACGCTCCTTTACGGATTCAAACCTGGTTTCGGGCTATCCAAAGGAACAGCAGCTTAGCGAAGCAGAACTGCCGTCAGGCGATTATGTCGCCCAGCATTCCGGTCTTGCGGACTACACCTTTAATTCCGCCGATGAAACCACCTCGAACCGCCAGATCTATCAGGGTGATTCTGAACGCAGCTGGGGCAGTGACTGCGCCTGGTTTGTGTGTTTCTCGCGGACTTATGAATTCACCCGTACCACCATTACCGAAACCGGTACCAACACCTATTATTACCACTCGGTTGCGGCAGATAAGCCGATCAGCATCAACTTCATCGGCTATGACCAGGGCAAGGTTGATGTCACCTCCAAGGGCAGCATTGCGCTTGGCGGCAATCTCAGCAATGTCGGTGGTGCGACAACCCTGACCTCGCAACTGGGTGATATTTACAGCGATGGTGGTGCTGTTCAGTCGGGCAATCTGACGCTGTCGGCAACAAGCGGTTCTGTCGGCCGGGCGGATAACTACCTTAACCTCATCCAGAAACAGGGTGACGTTGTTTCGGTATCATCGGGTAAAAACATCTATCTTGATGCCCCGGGCGGCAGCCTTGTTCTTAGCGGTTTGAATGCGGGCAGTGGCTCCATCGGCCTGCGTGCAGATTTTGATATTATCACCTCGGGCAATGGCGTTATCAAAGGCCGCGATATCGAACTCGTGGCGCGAAACGGGCGTATCGGCACCAGTGATGGCGTTCTTCGGGTGGATACCGATGCCGCCAATGGCGGTAAACTGACGGCCAAGGCCGCACGTGGTGATATCAATGTCGAGGAAACATCAGGTGATCTGATCGTCAACCGGATCGAAACGGTCGGCGATGTTTCGATCAAGGTCAGTACTGGCAGCCTGATTGACGGCAATATTGACGAAACCGAAGACACCGACACTACCCAGCAGCTGCTTGACCTGTTTGACAGCCTTGATCTGATGGGGGCGGATGCCGACGCCAAAAAGGATGCGCAGGTCAAAGCCTATGAGACCGAGCAGGAATCGCTTTATGACGATTACTTCTCGATGCGGAATCTTAAAAAGGACGGTAACGGCGATTATGTTGCTGATGCCGCCAATGCTGACTTTACCTACACCGTTAGCGATACCGAACGTGCAAGCCTGATTGATGCCGGCCTTGATGATGAAAAAATCCAGGCCTATGCTGACCGGCAAACGGAACGTTACCAGACGGCTTTCAAGAAATTTGGTGATGCCACCTATGATGCAGGCTTCACCTATAGCGCAACGTCCGATGAAATTGCAGCCGTAACCGATGGTTACAAATGGACGCAAAATGAACTGACCAACCTGCTGCCGTCCTTTGCCTTCAAGGAAACGACGGACACCACCACCGTGGTTGAAACCGCCAACGTTTCGGCGCGAAATGTCTCGATTGATGTGTCGGGCAGCATGGGCAGCCACAAGGGCGATATCGTTCTTGACCTGACCAAGTCCAACGAACTGACCGATGACGTCAAGGTGGCGATGGCCGCGGCTGAACGTGACGATATCATCCGTGATGATACCAACCACACCCTGACAATCGTTCAGCGCGAAGATTTCGACATCGACGCCAAGGGAACCACCACCATCAAAGCCGGTGGCGATATCTTCCTTGGCTCGGAAAGTGACATCAACGTCTTTAATGCTTCGGGCAAGGAAATCCGCGTCAAAATTGCCGGTTCCATCACCGATGGCCGGGCTGGCGATGCCGCCAACTTTGAAGGCGACCGGATGATCTTTGAGGCCAGTGACGGCCATATCGGGACCGCCGATGCGCCCATCGTCATTGACCAGACCGGCACCAGCCTGCTGACCGCGCGCGCAGCAGATGACATTTACATTCACGAACGCAGCGGCAATATTTATGTCGATGGCATTTTCTCCAGCCACAACGTCAATCTGACCGCCGATGATGGCAGCATCCTTGATGGTGCCAGCGACAATATCGCCGATATCGTTGCCCAGTCAGTCACGCTTTCGGCCTCCAAGGGTATTGGCAGCAGTGGGACCGGCGGTGCGCTTGATGTGGGTATCAGCAGCGTTTCGGGCAGCTTGACGCTGACCACAAATGATGGCGGGGCCTATATTTCCGGGCCAGGCCGCTCGATCGCGCTTGGTATCGTCAATGTCAAAGGCGTGTTCGATGTCAGTGCTGACAACGGCATCACGCTTCGTGACACCGTTAACAGCAACGGCAATAATCAAAGCTACAGCTCGGCTGGCGATATCGTCATGCTCGCTGATGCTTCCGTTACGTCGGGCGGCGGCAATGTTTCCGTTACCGCAACCGGCAGCAAATTTACCCAGACGGATGGTGCATCCATCAATGCCGGGGCAGGGACCATCACGATCACGGCGGGCAGCGATGTTACCCTGGCGTCATTGATCACCAGCAACGCCACGGACAACGCAATTTCGATTGATGCTGACGGCCATATCATTGATGGCGGTGACACCGACGATGATATCACCAGCACCAGCGGTACTGGCCTTGTCACCCTGATTTCGGATGAAGGCATTGGCCGTGCCAACGCACTTGATACCAATGTCCGTCGCCTCTCTCTTGCCAACAGCGAAAGCGGCAAAATCCTGATCGAGGACAAGGGCACCCTTGTTCTGTCGGGCGGGAATATCGAAAGTGCGACGGCAAGCGAAATCACCAGCCAGGGAGATCTGACTGTTTCAGGTGCCTTCACCTCGAAAGGTACCATCGCGCTTACCGCACAATCTGGCGGGTCGATTGCGATACAGGGCGCTGTTACCAGCGAAAGCACCCTGATCTCGCTTATTGCTGATAAAAATATCAGCATGACGGGAACGGGCAGCCTGGCATTGGGTGCCCCGGAAGGCGCGATCACCCTGCTTGCAGCCAAGGCCGGGCAGAATGGCGGTTTCATTAGCCAGGCTGACGGCGCCGTGATTGATGCTGTTGATGGTACCATCAGCCTGCAGGCAGATGGCGACATTGGTATTGCCCGTGTTGTCACAACAAACGCCACGTCGGATGCGATCAAAATCACCAGCGCCAATGGTGCCATCACCGATAGCGGTGACAGCGGTATCGATATCGAAGCCAATGCTGACGGTGCGATTGTTACCTTGTCTGCGGCGAATGGTATCGGTGCGGCAAATGCGCTTGAAACCAGTATTGATACGGTTGATGCCACCAACACCACGGCCGGGGCGATCCGGCTTTCGGATGCGGCATCGCTTAAGGTTGGCACCATCAGCCAACAGGCGGCCAATGGTGCGGTCGAGGTCGCAGCCGCGAATTCGCTTGCTATTGGCAGAATCACCGGTCTTGACGCTGTCACGCTTAAAACCACCGGTGGCACCATTACCGATCAGGCAGCTGATAGCATCATGTCGGCGGCTCTTAATCTTGATGCCGGTGGCAATGTTCTGTTGCATACCAATGTTGGGACGCTTGATGACGTCAAAATCAGCAATGGTAAATTACAGCTCGAAAATAATGGCAATCTGACCATTAATCGCATTGCCCAAAACACCGCGCTTGTGGCAGATTCCGGTATTTCCATCATCAATGACGGCGATATTTCCCTTGCCAGTGGCAAGGGTGGGATTACGGCGACATCGGGCACGATCTATCTGAACGCCAAGAACGCTCACGACATCAAAATTGCCGCCAGCATCTCAACTGATGGCAGTAATATCGATCTGCTCGCCAGCAATGATCTGCGTCTTGATGGCGCGCTGACCAGTGTGACCTCGCAAAATGCCGGTAATGTCATGCTGACCGCCCAGAATGGCGACATCCTCATGGCGTCGCAAACCCTGGTTGATGGTGGTGCGGGCAAGGTGGACCTTACCGCCAGGCAGGACCTGACCATTGATCAGCTCAGCAGTACGGCAGGTAACATCACTGCCAAGGCTGAAAATGGCAAAGTTGTTATCAATAATACCATTTCCGGCGGTGCTGCCATTTCCATCACATCTGCGACCAGCATCGATTTTGCTGCTGCCGCTGCTGATATTTCAGCGACAGGTAATGGCGGTGTGGTGCTCTCGGCCCTTGCGGGCAATATCACGCAGATAAATGGTTCCACCATCGATGGCGGTTCGGGGACGGTCGGTCTAACCGCACAAGCCAGCCTGATCCTTGATCAGGTGAAAACCAGCGGCGCTGCAATCACGCTTGTCGCCCAAACCGGTTCTGTCACCGCGAAGGATTTCATCACCACCAGCAACGCCAGGGTTGGTATCTCGGCTGAACAGAATGTTGGTTTTGACAATGAGGAAGCCGATGTTGTCTCGACGGGTAGCGGTGAAGTCGAAATCATTGCCACCAAGGGCAATATCACGCAGGCCGACGGTTCAACCATCGACGGTGGCAGTGACAATGTCATATTGACGGCGGGTGACAGCCTGACACTCGATCAGGTTCAAACCACTGGTGCGGAAATTGCGATCACTGCACAGACTGGCTCGGTCACGGCGAAGGATTTCATCTCCACCAGTGCTGCCAAAATTGGTATCACGGCGGCCCAAAATATTGGTTTTGATAATGAGGAAGCCGATGTTGTCTCGACAGGCAGCGGTGAAGTCGAAATCATCGCCACGGCTGGCAATATCACCCAGGCCGATGGTTCAACCATCGACGGTGGCAGCGACAAAGTCACACTGACGGCGGGTGATAGCCAGACGCTTGATCAGGTCAAAACCACTGGTGCGGATATCGCAATTACCGCGCAGACTGGCTCTGTCACGGCGAAGGATTTCATCACCACCAGTGCTGCCAAGATTGGTATCACTGCGGCCCAAAATGTCGGTTTTGATAATGAGGAAGCCGATGTTGTCTCGACGGGAAGCGGTGAAATTGAAATCATCGCCACGGCTGGCAATATTACCCAGGCCGATGGCTCGACCATCGATGGTGGTAGCGACAAGGTCACGTTGACGGCGGGTGCTAGCCAGACGCTGGATCAGGTCAAAACCGTTGGTGCGGATATCGTAATTACCGCGCAGACTGGTTCTGTCACGGCGAAGGATTTCATCACCACCAGCAATGCTAATATCGGCATTACAGCAGCACAGAATGTGACGCTGTTTAATGATGAAGCGGATGTGACCTCGACTGGTTCGGGTGATGTGAGCATCACGGCAACGGCGGGTGATCTATATCAGGAAGATGAAAGCACGATTGATGGTGGCACTGGCAAAGTTACCCTGACCGCAGGCAAAAAGGTTACGCTCGATCAGGTCCAGACGACGACCTCGGCCATTGCCATTACGGCACAGGACGGTGACGTTGTTGCCAATGACTTCATCAAAACCTCCGATGCCACGATTGATATTACCGGCGACAATGATGTGTCCTTCACCAATGGCCTCTCTGACGTTACGTCGTCGGGCACCGGTGCGGTAACGATCATTGCGACCAAGGGCGATATCACGCAGGCCGATGGTTCAACCATCGACGGTGGTAGCGACAAGGTTACGTTGACGGCGGGTGATAGCCAGACGCTGGATCAGGTCAAAACCACTGGTGCCGATATTGCGATTACCGCACAGACTGGCTCGGTTACGGCGAAAGACTTCATCACCACCAGCAATGCCAATATCGGCATTACGGCAGCACAGAACGTGACGCTGTTTAATGGTGAAGCGAATGTAACTTCGACCGGTTCGGGTGATGTAACGATCACCGCCACGGCGGGTGATCTTTATCAGGAAGATGAAAGCACCATTGATGGTGGCACTGGCAAAGTCACCCTGACGGCAGGCAACAAGGTCACGCTTGACCAGGTCCAGACGACGACCTCGGCGATCAAGGTTACGGCGCAAGGCAGCGAAGTTGTCGCCAATGACTTCATTAAAACGTCGGATGCCGCGATTGAGATTACCGGCGACAATGATGTTTCCTTTACCAATGGCCTGTCTGACGTTACGTCGTCGGGCACCGGTGTAGTTACCATTATTGCTACCAAGGGTGATATTACTCAGGCCGATGGATCAACCATCGACGGTGGCAGCGACAAGGTCACACTGACGGCAGGAGATAGCCTGACACTCGATCAGGTTCAAACAGCTGGTGCAGATATCGTCATCACGGCGCAGAACGGCTCTGTCACCGCGAAAGACTTCATCACCACCAGCAATGCCAATATCGGCATTACGGCTGCACAGAATGTGACGCTGTTTAATGATGAAGCGGATGTCGCATCGACCGGTTCGGGTGATGTGAGCATCACCGCCACGGCGGGTGATCTCTATCAGGAGAATGCCAGCACCATTGATGGTGGCACCGGCAAAGTTACCCTGACGGCAGGCAAAAAGGTTACGCTTGATCAGGTCCAGACGACGACTTCAGCCATTGCCATTACGGCGCAAGGTGGCGACGTTGTTGCCAATGATTTCATCAAAACCTCCGATGCCGCGATTGAGATTACCGGCGATAATGATGTTTCCTTTACCAACCTGCTGTCTGACGTCACGTCATCGGGCACCGGTGCGGTAACGATCATTGCGACCAAGGGCAATATCACCCAGGCCGACGGTTCGACCATCGACGGTGGTAGCGACAAGGTCACGTCGACGGCGGGTGATAGCCTGACACTCGATCAAGTTCAATCCACTGGTGCGGATATCGCAATTACCGCACAAACTGGCTCGGTCACCGCGAAAGACTTCATCACCACCAGCAATGCCAATATCGACATTACGGGCGCACAGAATGTGACGCTGTTTAATGGCGAAGCAGATGTGACCTCGACTGGTTCGGGTGATGTGAGCATCACGGCAACAGCGGGTGATCTCTTCCAAGAGAATGACAGCACCATTGATGGCGGTACGGGCAAGGTTACCCTGACAGCAGGCAACAAAGTCACGCTTGATCAGGTTCTGACGACGACTTCAGCCATTGCCATTACGGCGCAAGGTGGCGACGTTGTTGCCAATGATTTCATCAAAACCACTGACGCCGCGATTGAGATTACCGGCGATAATGATGTGTCCTTCACCAATGGCCTTTCTGACGTCACGTCGTCGGGAACCGGTGCGGTAACGATCATTGCCACCAAGGGTGATATCACGCAGGCCGACGGTTCGACCATCGACGGTGGTAGCGACAAGGTCATGTTGACGGCGGGTGCTAGCCAGACGCTGGATCAGGTCAAAACCACTGGTGCCGATATTGCGATTACCGCACAGACTGGTTCTGTCACAGCGAAAGACTTTATCACCACCAGCGGCGCCAAGATTAGTGTTACTGCGGCCCAAAGTGTTGGTTTTGACAATGAGGAAGCCGATGTTGTCTCGACGGGAAGCGGTGAAGTCGAAATCATTGCCACCAAGGGCAATATCACCCAGGCCGACGGTTCAACCATCGACGGAGGTAGCGATAAGGTCACGCTGACAGCTGGTGATAGCCTGACACTCGATCAGGTTCAAACCGCTGGAGCGGATATCGCAATTACCGCACAGACTGGTTCGGTCACGGCGAAAGACTTCATCACCACCAGTGCGGCCAAAATTGGTATCACTGCGGCCCAAAATGTCGGTTTTGATAATGAGGAAGCCGATGTTGTCTCGACGGGAAGTGGTGAAGTCGAAATCATCGCCACGGCGGGTAACATCACGCAGGCCAATGGCTCCACCATCGACGGTGGTAGCGACAAGGTCACGTTGACGGCGGGTGATAGCCAGACGCTGGATCAGGTTAAAACCGCTGGTGCAGATATCGTCATCACGGCGCAGAACGGCTCTGTCACCGCGAAAGACTTCATCACGACCAGCAATGCCAATATCGGCATTACGGCAGCACAGAATGTGACGCTGTTTAATGATGAAGCGGATGTGACCTCGACTGGTTCGGGTGATGTAACCATCACTGCCACGGCGGGTGATCTCTATCAAGAGAACGACAGCACCATTGATGGTGGCACGGGTAAAGTCACCCTGACGGCAGGCAAAAAGGTTACGCTTGATCAGGTCCAGACGACGACTTCAGTGATCAAGGTTACAGCACAGGGCGGCGACGTTGTTGCCAATGACTTCCTCAAAACCTCCGACGCTACGATTGAGATTACCGGCGACAATGATGTGTCCTTCACCAATGGCCTGTCTGACGTCACGTCGTCGGGCACCGGTGCGGTAACGATCATTGCCACCAAGGGTGATATCACGCAGGCCGATGGCTCGACCATCGACGGTGGCAGCGACAAGGTCACACTGACAGCAGGTGATAGCCAGACGCTGGATCAGGTTAAAACCGCTGGTGCAGATATCGTCATCACGGCGCAGAACGGTTCGGTCACGGCGAAAGACTTCATCACCACCAGCAATGCCAATATCGGCATTACGGCAGCACAGAATGTGGCGCTGTTTAATGCTGAAGCGGATGTCACCTCGACCGGTTCGGGTGATGTAACCATCACCGCCACGGCGGGTGATCTTTATCAGGAAGATGAAAGCACCATTGACGGCGGTACGGGCAAAGTAACCCTTACTGCAGGCAAGAAAGTCACGCTCGATCAGGTCCAGACGACGACCGCAGCGATCAAGGTCACGGCACAGGGCGGTGATGTTGTTGCCAATGACTTCATTAAAACCTCCGATGCCGCGATTGAGATTTCCGGTGACAATGATGTGTCCTTCACCAATGGCCTGTCCGACGTTACGTCGAGCGGTACCGGTGCAGTTACCATCATCGCCACCAAGGGCGATATCACCCAGGCCGATGGTTCAACCATCGACGGTGGTAGCGACAAGGTTACGCTGACGGCAGGTGACAGCCAGACTCTGGATCAGGTTAAAACCGCTGGTGCCGATATCGTCATCACGGCGCAGAACGGTTCGGTCACGGCGAAAGACTTCATCACCACCAGCATCGCCAATATTGGCATTACGGCAGCACAGAATGTGACGCTGTTTAATGGTGAAGCGGATGTAACCTCGACTGGTTCGGGTGATGTGACGATCACCGCAACGGCGGGTGATTTTTATCAGGAAGATGAAAGCACGATTGATGGTGGTACGGGTAATGTCACCCTGAAAGCCGGAAATGAAGTGACCCTTGATCAGGTTCGCACCAACACCGCCAATATCACCGTTACGGCGTATAATGGATCCATTCTGGCGAATGATTTCATTCGTACCAAGGATGGTTCGATTACCCTGCTGGCGCATAAGGATGTGACCCTGAACAATCCGGAATCCGATGTGATTTCGGAAGCGTCGGGCAGCATTGATATTACTGCGACCACCGGCAAGATCGTGCAGAATGACGGGTCGGAAATTGACGGTGGCGATGGGCGTGTGTCGCTGACATCGGCACAGGATATGCGGATTGCAACATTGCGTACCGGTGCCGGTACAAGTGGCGCATCCTATGACGGTGTGACCCGCATGATCGGTATTTCGCTGCGGTCGATTTCGGGGACCATTTCGCTGGGTGAAATCAGCGCGACCAACCATATCGATATCGTGGCGGGCAATTCGATTGTTGAATCAAATGCCTTTGTTGATCACGGTAACGGGTCGGTACAGCTGACAACCGCCGTGCTGAAGGGGGATACGGTGGCAATGATCGCCGAGGGTGGCACCATTGGCACATCGGCATCCGATCGCTTTGAAGTGGAAACCACGGCACAGGATGGCAGCGAAATTGTGGTCGCCCGTGACCAGTTTGCCACCAAGCGCCGTTACACCACCCTGCAGGCCCGCGATGGCATTTACATGGCCGAGGTTAGCGGTGATCTGAGCGCGGATCGCGTAATTGCCGGAACGGCAAAGGGTGGCAGCAATGATAATGCCGAAATCGCCCTGGCCATTCGTAATGGCAGCAGCGATATCGGCACGATTTCGGCACCCGAAAAGATCGACATGCGTGCCAGTGGCCAGGATATCCAGATCGAGAACCTGACATCGCGCAATGCTGACCTGTATGTTGAAGGCAACGATGGCCGCCTGGATATTGAAAAAGGCAGCCTGGGTGAAAGCACGGTCATGGAAGCCCAGCATATTTCCCTGACCAAGCTGGAAAACTACGTTAATAGCGAACAGTTGCTGATGAAGGTGACGGGGCTGAATGGCAGCCTGGCACAGACGGTAAATGCCAATATCAGCGCACCGAAAAAGATCCAGTTTGATCTGTTGCGGACCAACAAGGCGGTATTTGATGTGCAGAGCGTTAAAACCCGTATCGTGACAGGGCAGATTACCGGTGACATGATCATGTCGCTGCCATTTGCAAAAATGCTGATGGATAACGTGACCCAGAAGATCCGCCTGGGATACGAGCTGCAACTGTTTGATAATAATACCTATTTCAACGAACTGTCGTTCGATGATACCGATTTCAACCTGCCGGTTGATACCCGTATCGTCACCATGGATGACAGCATCTTCCACGGGCCAATCGTGATTGACGACCCGGAAGACCGCATTGGCCGCATCACCGCAACCACGCCGACGGAAACGCCGCGCCCGACCACCAATACAGCGACAACCCCGGCACAAACCACCACGACAACAACCACCAATAACGTACCGGGGAACATCACCGTCGCATCGGGTAGCGTTGTTGGCCTTGGCCGCCCGGCAACTGGCGGGGGTGGCAGTGCCATTGTTACCGGGCAGGGCAGCACGCCGAGCAATAATGGCGGCTTCCAGAATGCAGTCTTCCAGCCGAGCCTTTCGGTTGGTAATCTGTCCCCGGCGACACCGGCATCAACAACCGGATCAGGGACAACACCAGTAGCGAATACACCGGCGAACACACCGGCAGCACCGACAAACACGGTAACACCGGGCACGGCAGGCGTGGCAGGCGCGGCAGGTAATACGCCGGCTGGCACGACGGGTACCACAGGTTCAACCGGCACGACTGGTACAAGCGGTGCTAACGGGGCGAATGGTGCTGGTGGGGCTGCTGCGGGTACAACGGGTGGCGCAGGGGCGATTGGAGCGGGGACCACAACCGGCCAGACCGATCCAAACGCCGATAGCGGCACCGGCAATGGTAACGGGTCTGACGAACAGGACCAGTAAAGGGTGAAGTGGCGGGTTTTCCGCCACTTCCATAAAAGACGATACGTGCATAAACAGCGCCGGGGCGCTGGGTTTGGGGGAAGACATTTTGGCAATTTACAGCCGTACCGTGCCGGGTGTTTCCGGTTTGACCGGAAAGGGGGCAGTACGCCCGGTGGTTCGTGTCATGAAGGCCGCGTTGATGGCGGGCACCATGATGGGGGTGGGGATATGTGCGCCGATGGTGGCATCGGCCCAGCAGGCCCCAAATAGCGTGCAGAGCGAACAGCAAAGCAACCCGCTGGAAAATGTTATTCGCCAGGAACAGCGCCAGAAACAGATCAACGAATTTAATGGCTTTGAACTGCCTGAAATCGTTGATGGCAGCCCGGATTTCACCCCGCCCAAGGCCGGAACCGGTGCAAAATTCACCGTGCAGCGCTTTGACATCAACCGTTCGGAAATCCTTGAAGACCAGACCATTCGCGACGTTTTGCAAAAATATGTCGGCCGTCCGCTTTATCTGGCGGATCTTTACGACATGCTGGCAGAGTTTAACGAGCTTTATCACCAGAAGGGTTTTGTCACCGCGCGCGCCTATATCCCGCCGCAGAAAATTGCAGGCGGCGAGGTGCGGGTTATTCTGGTGGAGGGGCGCGTTGGCCGTGTTCGGGTCGAGCAGAATGACTATATGCGCGAAGATTACATCACCAGCAGCCTGCATATCGAGCAGGGTGACCTGGTAAGCCTGGATGTGCTGGAAAAGGCGCTAAGCCGGTTTAACCGCCTGCATCAGACCAAGCTGACTGCCAAGCTGGAGCCGGGCGAAAATTTTGGCCAGACCGATATTGTCGTGACCGCCAAAGAACCGGACCGGATGGCCTATTCGCTGTTTCTGGATAATTACGGCGCGCTTTCGACCGGGCACCGGCGCAGCGGCGGTTACGCCCGCGCCAACAGCGTTTTTGGCATCGATGACCCGTTGACCGTGGGTGTAACGGAATCACGCGGGTCGCGGTCGGTATTTACATCCTATGAACTGCCGGTAAATGCCTATGATACACGCCTGTCGGTCGGATATACGCAAACGCGCATTCACATCATCGATGGTCCCTTCGCCGATGACCCGGCCGACCCCGATGTGTATGGCCAGACACAGCTGATTTCAGCAACGTTAAAGCAGCCCTTTGTGCTGTCACCCCACTGGCTGATGAACCTTGATTACAGCTATAACGGCAATATTTCCTACACCACCTTTGGTGCGGCGCTGACGGAAACCTGGATCAACCGCCATTCCATCGGCGTTGATTTTGACTATCTGGGTGATACCGGTTTCTATTCATTCGGGTTGCGTGGCCATCGCATGTTTTCACATATTCGCCAGGCCGCAACCGAATATCGTGTGACCAGCAAATATACCGCCGATGCCTTTGCCTATCAGCAATTGGGTGGGCCTTTTACCGCGCAGGTTACTGCCGGTGGCCAAATGACAAAGGACCGCGTCCTTCCCCCGGCAGAGCAGTTTTCAGTTGGTGGGGTCGGCACCATGCGCGCCTATGAACCCGGTGCGTTTTCGGGCGATGATGGCTATTTCATCAATACCGAACTGCATTACAATTTCAATTTCCCGACCGCCTTCTGGAAAGACCAGCCGCAAAACACCCAGGCCAGCATTTATGTGTTTTTCGATCATGCCGGGGCATTCCGGTATCGTGACGGGTCGCAAAATGACCGTTACCGCCGCGAGGACTTCACCAATGGCACCGGTATTGGTGTGCGGGTGAATAACTTTGTGGGCATTGCTTCGCTTGATGCCGCCTATTTCCAGGACCTGGATTACAACACCAATAATGACGAAGCCCGCAAACCCAGCTTTTTGATGAGCATGCGGTTGAATTTCTGACCAGCGATTTCGGGCAGTTTTGCCCCTGTCAGCCAATAGAAAAGCCCGGCAGAACATCCTGCCGGGCTTTTGTTTGAGAGGTAACCGATGCGTTTGGCGCGGTTATGCGCCGGGTTTTACGGCCGCGCCGGTTTGCAGTGATTGAACGGCGGCATCGGCCAGTTCAAGTGCCTTTAACCCGTCTTGCCCGCTGGGGAAGGCAACATTTTCGCCGGCCAGCATGTTGCAGAACGTTGTCAGTTCAAAGCGGTAGGCATCGGCATAACGCTGCATGAAGAAATCCAGCAGCGGTTCGGTGGTATAGCCATCGCCATTGGCAATGGTCACCGATGTTGCCCTGTGGTTTTCGGCCTGAACCATGCCCTTGGAACCATGTACCTCGACCCGCTGGTCATAACCATAGGTCGCCCGGCGCGAATTGGTAATGACAGCCATTTTACCGCTGGCGGTGCGCAGCGTTGCCGTGGCGGTGTCCACATCGCCGGTTTCGTTGATCGCCGGGTCGGTCAGAACGGCACCGGTGGCAAAAACCTCGGTGACTTCTTCACCCAGAAGGAAACGTGCCATGTCGAAATCATGGATCATCATGTCGCGAAACAGCCCGCCGGAACGTTTGATATAATCAACCGGCGGCGCGCCCGGGTCGCGTGATGTGATTTGCACCAGTTCCACATCGCCCACATTGCCTGCGCGAATTTCGGCATGGACACGGGCAAAGCTGGGGTCAAAACGGCGGTTGAAACCAACCATCAATTTCGCCCCGGTTTCCTCGACGACTTTAAGGCAGGCGCGTACTCGTTCGGCCGACAGATCAACCGGCTTTTCACAGAAAATCGCCTTGCCCGCCTTTGCTGCCAGTTCGATCTGGTCGGCATGAAGGTCAGTCGGGGTGGCAATGATAACCGCATCAATGGCGGCATCGGCCATAATTTCCTCGACCGTGGCACGTTTGGCGCCGGTCAGGGCGATGGCATTTTGTGCCGCGGCATCCACCGGGTCGTAAACCGCGGCGATTTTTGCGTTGGGAACACCCAGAACAGCTTTGGCATGGGTGATGCCGATACGTCCGGCACCCAGCAGTCCGATATTAAGCATGGCTATGGTCCTTAACCAAGGGTCGGCATGGTGAATTCAGGGTCGGTGCGCTGGCCGCTGGGCCAACGGGTGGTGGTGGTTTTAAGCCGGGTAAAGAAACGAACACCTTCCATGCCATGCATGTGGTGATCGCCAAAAATGGACGCCTTCCACCCGCCAAAGGAATGGAATGCCATGGGCACGGGGATCGGCACGTTAATGCCAACCATGCCCACCTCGATATCCTGGCTAAAGGCACGGGCAACATCGCCATCACGGGTGAAAACCGCCGTGCCATTGGCATATTCGTGGCTGTGAATAAGGTCTATTGCCGACTGGTAATCGGGGCGGCGCACCATCGAAAGTGCCGGACCAAAAATTTCCTCGCGGTAAATTTTCATATCGGGCGTGACATGGTCAAACAGGGTGCCACCAATATAATAGCCGTTTTCATAACCCTGCTTGTCCTGGCGGAAGGTGCGACCATCCACCACAACTTTTGCACCTTCGGCTTCGCCGCTATCAATATAGCCGCGCACCTTTTCAAGGTGCTGCTTGGTGACAAGCGGCCCCATATCCGATGCCTTGTCGGATGCCGGGCCAATTTTCAGGGCTTCAATTTTCGGCACCAGCTTTTCAACCAGTGCATCGGCAACCGCGTCGGTTACGGGGACGGCAACCGAAATGGCCATGCAGCGTTCACCCGCCGAGCCAAATGCCGCGCCCATCAGGGCGTTAACGGCCATATCCAGGTCGGCATCGGGCATGATAACCATGTGGTTTTTCGCCCCGCCCAGGGCCTGGACCCGTTTGCCGTTTGCCGTGCCGGTTGTGTAAATATATTTCGCAATCGGGGTGGAGCCGACAAAGCTGATGGCTTTGACATCGGGGTTGTTCAAAAGCGCGTCAACGGCTTCCTTGTCCCCCTGCACCACGTTGAAAACACCGGCAGGCAGGCCAGCCTCGGTCAACCATTCCGCCATCAGAAGCGACGCGGACGGGTCGCGTTCGGATGGTTTAAGAACAAAGGTATTGCCGCATGCCAGGGCGACGGGGAACATCCACATCGGCACCATTGCCGGGAAGTTGAACGGCGTAATACCGGCGACCACACCCAAAGGCTGGCGAACGGAATGGCTGTCTACGCCAGTGCCGACATTTTCGGTAAATTCGCCCTTCAAAAGGTGCGGTGCACCCGTGGCAAATTCCACCACTTCAAGGCCACGGGTTACTTCGCCCAGGGCATCGTCATGGGTTTTGCCATGTTCGGCGCTGATGGCTTCGGCCATCTGGTCGGCACGATCCCACAGGATCATTTTAAAACGGTCCAAAATACGCGCACGACGCAGCGGCGGCGTTTTGGACCATTCCTGCCAGGCTTCCTTGGCAACGGCAACGGCTTTGTCAATTTCGGCGGTTGATGCCAGGGCGACGGTTTTTTCAGCTTCGCCCGTTGCCGGGTTAAAAACATCCTGCGACCGGCCCGAGGTGCCGGCAACATGTGCGCCATTGATGTAATGGGCAATCTCGGTCATGGGTAAAATCCTTTGGTTTTGGGCTTCGCGCGCCAGTTTCCTGTTCATTTGCTGTCGCGCTGAAAAATCCAGTCATGGTCCGGGTGGTTCTGGAAACGCCATTTGCGCATCGGCCCCGCCATGACATTGAGGTAATACATCTCGTAGCCATAGGGTGATCCACAGGGATGGTGGCCTTTGGGCACCAGCACCACATCGCCGCTTTGCACGGCCATGGTTTCATCCAGTTCGCCGTCTTCGGTAAAGACGCGCTGGAAACCAAACCCCTGTTCCGGGTTCAAACGATGATAATAGGTTTCCTCAAGATAGGTCATCTCGGGGTAATTATCCTCGTCATGGCGGTGCGGCGGATAGGACGACCAGTTACCCTGCGGGGTGAAAACCTCGGTTACCAGCAGGCTGTCGGCAACATCGCTTTCTTCCATCGCAATCGGGTGGATGTAACGGGTATTGGCACCTTTGCCACGTTCCACCATTTGCACGTCCTTGATAACGCGGGCAGGATAGTTGCCCTTGCCCGGTGCAGTGCATACCGCAAGGGTGCATTTGGTGGTGGCCTGTGCGGTCCAGGTGCTGTCATTTGGCGCGTAAACGCAATGGGGGGACGTGCGTTCAAACACATTCATGCGCTCGCCCAATACACCGAATTTCTGCTCATCAACCGAAATGTCGGCTTTGCCTTCGACCAGCACCAGAATGACTTCGCGATCGTCCGTGGCTTCGGATGCTGTTTCACCCGGTTCCAGGTGATAAAGCCCGAAACCGACATAGCCCCAATTGGCCGATTGGGCGGTAATGTCATGGACTTTGCCATGCGTTCCGTTGGGTTTGCGTAGAAGGTCGGCCATCAGGCGTCTCCTTTGTCCAGTCCGGTGGTTTTGGCCATCGCACGAAGCGATTTCAGGCCAAGGGTTTGATATTCAAGCGGGTTGCGAACGGCGGGGTCCTGTTCGGCCTCAATTACCAGCCAGCCGCTATAACCATGTTCGGCGGCAATTTTCAAAACCGGTTCAAAGGAAACTTCGCCTTCGGCATCACCCGGAACGGTAAATACGCCGCGCCGCACCCCTTCAAGGAAGCTAAGCTTTTCGCCTTCGACCTGTGCGCGAACGGCAGGGCGCACGTTTTTGCAGTGAATATGGCCAACCCGGTCCATATATTTGCGTGCGACTTCTTCGGGGTTGGCACCGCCAAACAGGGCGTGGCCGGTATCAAGCAGCAAATGTGTTGCCGGGCCGGTATGTGCCATCAGGGCATCAATTTCATCGGCACTTTCAACAATGGTACCCATATGGTGATGGTACACCAGCGTAATGCCCTGATCGGCGCAATATTGGGCGATGGCTTCAACATCGGCACCAAATTTCGCCCAAAGATCAGCCGGTAAAACCGGGCTTTCGGCCAGTGCCACATTGTCATTGCCATGAATGGCATTGGATGTTTCGCATACAATGCACACCTTGCAGCCCATGGCCTTTAACAGGTCAAGATGCGGCTGAATGGCTTTCTTTTCGTCCGCGACCGAATGGGCCAGCAGGTTTAACGAATGCCAGCCCGAAACAAATTTAAGGCCGTTTGGTTCAAGGGCAGCCTTCAGGGCAGCGGGTTCGGTCGGCATTTTGTGGCCTTTTTCAATGCCGTCAAAGCCGATCTCGCCTGCCTGTGCCAGGCAGGTTTCAAGGGAAATATCCGCGCCAAGGGTCTGGTCATCATCGTTGGACCAGGCAATGGGGTTGGTGCCGTAAAGAATCATGGTGGCTTAATCTCCGGGGCGCTGGTTTTTCAGCGCGTTTTGATAATTGCTGCGGGCTTCATTCACACTGGGGCGAACGGAAACTTCGGGTACGGCAACGTCCCACCAGTGCCCGCCTGCCTCGGTCGAGGGCAGGGGGTCTGTATCAATCACGATGGCATAGGATCTGGTTGCTGCACGCGCGCGGGTAATGGCCTCTTCCAGTTCGCCAATCGACGATACCTTTTCGGCAATTGCGCCCATTGATGCGGCGTGCGCGGTAAAATCAATCGCGGATGGTTCAACATGGCGGGCGGTATCAAGCAGGTTATTGAAGCTTTCGCCGCCGGTTGCCATTTGCAGCCGGTTGATGCAGCCAAAACCGCGATTATCCAGAATAACGGTGATAATCTTGTGGCCCAGCATTACGCTGGTCGCCAGTTCGGAATTCATCATCATATAGGACCCGTCGCCAACCATCACGACAACGTCCTGGTCGGGCCGGGCCATTTTAACACCCAAACCACCGGCAATTTCATAGCCCATGCAGCTATAGCCATATTCAACATGGTAGCCATTGGGTTTTGCCGTTTTCCAAAGCTTGTGAAGCTCGCCGGGCAGGCCGCCTGCGGCACACACCACAATGCCGTTTTCATCCAGGCTGCGCTGTACCGCGCCAATCACCTGGGCATCGGTGGGCAGGGCATTGCCGGTGGGGGTGGCGGTAACGGCATCAAGTGCGGCAATCCAGTCACGTTTCAGTGCGCTATCGGGCTGTTCAAAGCAATGATCGCCCAATGCATCGGAAAGGTCGTTCAAAATGACTTTGGCATCGCCAATAAGCGGCAGGGCATTGTGTTTGTTGCCATCAAAGGCGGCAATGTTGATGCCCAGAATGCGCCGGTCGGGGTGTTTAAACAGTGCCCAGCTACCGGTGGTGAAATCCTGCAGGCGGGTGCCAATCGCAATGATCAAATCGGCATTTTCGGCAACGGCATTGGCACTGCTGGCGCCGGTGACACCGATGGAACCCAGGTTTAACGCATCATCCCACGGCAGGGCCGATTTGCCTGCCTGGGTTTCGCCAACCCCAATGCCGTGTTTATGGGCAAAATCGCGCAGTGTTGCGCAGGCATCGGCATAATGCACGCCACCCCCGGCGATAATGACCGGGTTTTTCGCCTGTTTGATGGCTTCAACCGCAGCGGCCAGTTCGTCCTGATCGGGGCGCGGGCGGCGCGGCTTCCATGTTTTGGGGGCAAAAAAGCTTTCCGGCCAGTCATAGGCTTCGGCCTGTACATCCTGGCAAAAGGCCAGGGTGACGGGGCCGCAATCGGCCGGGTCGGTCAGGGTTGCCATGGCGCGCGGCAGGGCGGTTAACAAATGTTCGGGCCGAGCAATACGGTCGAAATAACGGCTGACGGGCTTAAAGCAGTCATTGGCGCTGATGGTGGCATCGCCAAAATCTTCGATCTGCTGCAAAACCGGGTCTGGTGCGCGGTTGGCAAAAACATCACCGGGGATCAGCAGCAAAGGCAGGCGGTTGACATGGGCAAGGGCGGCAGCCGTTACCATGTTTGTCGCACCCGGGCCGATCGATGTGGTCACAGCCATGGCACGTTTGCGGTTTGATGCCTTGGCATAGGCAATGGCGGCATGCGCCATGCCCTGTTCATTGTGGCCGCGCCATGTGGGCAATGCATCGCCAATACCGTGCAGGGCTTCGCCCAGCCCTGCGACATTGCCATGGCCAAAAATGGCCCAGCACCCGCCGAAAAACGGCACGTTATCGGCGTTATATTGCACACTTAAATACCGCACCATTGCCTGGGCGGCAGTCAAACGAATGGTGTTCACGCCGTTCCTCCGATATTTTTACGTGCCTGGTCCCACGAAAGGCAAAGGGCACGGTATTTGTCCGCCATTTGTGTGATGGCGGTTTGATCGTCGATATCCCCGGTCAGCCATTCACGGGCTGTACCGGCAAAAATGGTGCGCCCCACGGCAAAGCCACGAACCAGTTCATGGCGTGCTGCGGCCTCAAAGCTGGCGGCAAGTTCTTCGCTTGGCGCTTCAAGGCCCAGAACCACCACGCCCCGGCAATGGGGATCATTCTTTGCAATCGTGTCGCAGGCATGGCGCCATGCGGCATCGCTTTTCATTGGTTCGAGTTTCCACCAGTCGGGATAAACGCCAATGTCGTAAAACCGCTGAATGATCTTTGCCGTCGTTTCATCATCGCATGGTGCAACTTTTGATGGAATGATTTCGAGCAAAAATTCAAGGCGATTGGCCCGCCCGGCATCAAATAACCGCAGGATGGTTTCTTCCTGCTGGGCCTTCATCGCGGCGTCATCATCGGGATGATAAAAACACAGAACCTTGATCACGTTTTCAACCGGCCATTCGGCCAGTTTGCTGCCCAGATCCGGGCCGATTTCCAGTTGAAGCGGGCGCGAACCCGGCAGTTCCACCGGCCGGCCAATCCAAAGGCCCTGGCCCGCGGCGGCATAAAGCGCATCCCGGCCCAAACGCCCGTCACATAACAGGCCATAACCCGGCCTGCCATCGGCAACCTGTTCAACCGCATTCAGGCACAGCTTTTTAAACGGGCCGATTTTGTCATGCGGTACGCCAACTTCATCGGCCAGGTCTTCCAGCTGCATGCGGTGGTCAAAGGCGAAAACGCGCATTTCCGGCCAGTCACCGGTGCGGTTGGTGGCCCAATGCACCTGTTCAAGCTCCGCATCATGGCGGAGCGCCGGGGTTTTCATGCCGCGCTTAAAGAAAAACTGTAATTCTTCCCAGCTTGGATAGGCCGGGGTGCAGCCATGGCGCGAAACGGCAAAGGCCCCGCAGGCATTGGCATA